>CAZXOJ010000328.1:0-5084 GCA_964642325.1 uncultured Bacteroides sp.
ACTGTATTGAATGACAGTATAACTGTGCTACAAGTGGAGAATACCGAATTAATAGCAAAAATTGAAAGCATGATAGCGGGTACTGGTGATGAAACTGAAATAGTAAATAGCTTAAAGCAGTTAAAAGAACTCCTGGATGCAAATATCCTTACACAGGAAGAGTTTGATGCCAAGAAAGCAGTACTGATTGAAAAGTTATAGTAATTAATCCAATACTTATTAGTAGTTTTTTTTATACTGTTAAACTTCCTTGTTTCAGAACCTGCATTTCTAATCGGTTGATAAATTATTAATTACAGCTAGCTTCCCTGATATACGTACACTTTAACGATAAAAAGGAGCAGATCGGGATGCAACTTGCTCCTGTAACCTAGATCCTGGAAGCTGGAATAACTCCTTACAGGCTGAAATTCATGTGCTTGAAATACTTAAGTGTGTAAGCCGCGCGGACTAGACAGGTAGTTCTTTTAACAATTTGCCAAAATCCCTATCTTTATCACACAGGCAGAACTATTTCTCGTTACTTTTGGAAGATTGTATTTTCGCAAACCTTTACCTTATCAATAAATGAAGGGAGGATTTCAATACCTGGTGAATCCGCTGATAGGATGTAACCGGGATGTGCTGAAGGAAATCGAAAATCGCTTTTCGGTGGACCCGGATTTCCTGGTTAAATATCGGCGGACTAAACTACTTAACCGGGTCCTTCATGAAATGGCCCGGTTCGACAGGATCCGTTACACTTCATTGAAAGACAAGGCATCTATGGAATACCCACCGGTGTTTATCATCGGGCATTGGAGAAGTGGGACCTCCTTTCTTCATGATCTTTTGTGCCAGGTTTATCCTGCTACTTATACAACCACATACCATGCCACTTTCCCGAACAACCTCTTTGCTTTCAAAGGGCTGATTAGATTCTTTATGTGGGTGTTCATGCCTCGAAAGCGTCCCACAGATGCAATGAAGATGCATCCTGATCTTCCACAAGAGGAAGAACTTGCCCTGGGCCACGAGAGACTCTTCAGTTTTTACTACTGGTTTTATTTTCCAAGAGAGGCAGAACAGCTTGCCGATGAATTCATGTACCTGCATGACCCCCTGAGCACAAGGTCTATTAACTTCCAGCAGCACTACAGGGAGTTCATCCACAGATGTCAGCTAAACACCGGTGGAGAAATATTCATATCAAAGAATCCTGCCAATACTGCAAGGCTAGCGGTCCTTAATGATGGGTTCCCGGGGGCCCACTTCATTTATCTTAAAAGAGATCCTTACGAGACCCTGCAGTCATCTATAAATTTCTTCCAATCCCTTTTGAGAGGAATTTCTTTGCAGCATTATGAAGAGCATAAGGTGGACCGCTTCATCCTGGACAATTATAAACGTATGATAAGCATTTACCTGGAGCAAAAGAAACTAATCCCGTCAGAGAATTTGATCGAGCTTCGTTATGAAGACCTGATACAAAATCCAGAGAAAATCCTGTCAGAAGTAACAGGAAGACTGGATTTGGGCGTGAAGGCTGACCTGGCAAAGGTGAAAAATTACCTGGCTGCCAGCAAGGACTTCCCATTGAAAAAGTATCAGTTCAGTAACGACTTTCTCAGTGATGTAAACAACACCCTGGGAGATCTTATTGGACTGCAAGGTTACAGGCTTCGAGAGACTAACTAAGAAGAACAATTGAAATCATGAAAATTCCCAGAAAAATCTCCTATGAGGCTGGAAACCGATCAGAGATAATATATGGCCACTTGCGAAGTAATTACAAGGAGAGGGTTTAAAACAATAGAAGAGATCGAAAAAATAATAGTGATTTTAAAATGCAGCCTGGTTTACTCAGCGTTTCAGTTTTGGAGGCAAGTCAATATAAGAATTGGCTACTAGGCCGATCGAGAGATTTCTCTATCCTTACAGACTTGGTTATCTGCAGCAATTCTTGGCGCAACAAAATCAATCTGATGTCCTTGTTTACATACATACCCACCAAAGACCCCTTGATCAAGATGTTTACATCTTCTGCGACCAGAACCAAATCCATGTTCAGCATACTGCATACATGTCGCAATGTTGACTACCATTTTCGTGATATTTATTGCATGTTATTGCCTGCTAATTTAAACTATAAACATCGTTATATCAAAGAATTTTGATCAAAATTCTTTTGAATTCCCAAAATATGAAAGCGACCCACCTCTAATGCCTGATTTTTAAGTCATTGAACCCGAATTCTTAATTAATCACAGGGTAATCAGAGACATAAAAAAGCGGAAGCAATTAGTGAAGAATGAAGTATCTTTAAGAAACATGAACAAGGCCATACCGGACTTATGCAAATACTAATCATATTGGCCCAATTAGAATGAAGAATATTAAACTGGCTTTCACCCTGTTCGGGCTTGGTTATTTGATCGCAACCATTGTGGGATTCTCGACCTACTACATCCATATAACGGTTATGTGGATTGCCACCATGACCCTGATGCCTGTTGTATTCGGCTATCTTTTTTACATCTATTTGCGGAGGATAAAATGTACAAGATCCGAGTCGATAAAGCAGACAAATTATTTAATTCTGTTCTGGATCATCCTTTCCTTCCTGGTGGATGCCCTTGTTTTTATTATTGTTGTGCCCATTATATTTGGAAACCCTTCGAATTGGACATTTTTCCTTGATCAGTCACCTTGGATATGGTTAAATTACTTTGCCATTATAATCCTCGGGTACATCAGTAGATTTTTTTATTTGAGAAGCCTGAAAAACAAACTAACTAACTAACATCATGCCATTCCGCTGCAAATTGTTTATTGCATTGCTGATCCTGCTGATTGGCTGCAATGGGAATAAGGAAAAAGGGACAAATTCCATTCCTGAGAATGTTCTGACGTATACCAATCCTATCATCGATAAATACCTGGCAGATCCCTGTATGATGTATGACAGTGGTTATTATTATCTGTTTGCAACTGGCAAAGCAGATGATGGAAGGTATATTCCTATTCATAGGACAGCAGATTTTGTGCAGTGGGAATTTATCCGGGGAGCTGTGGAAAGGGGCAGCGAAACTGATTGGAATTATAAGCATTTTTGGGCCCCGGAAGTTATCAAGCTTAATGGTAAATGGCACCTGTACTATACTGCCACACCAAGACATTCTCCCCGTAACTCTGGCAATAGGGTTGGTCTTGCGATAGCTGATAATATTGGTGGGCCCTATGAGGATTTTGGTGTGATAATTCCTCATGCATCCATAGATGGACATGTTTATGTGGATGAAGATCAGACGATGTATATTTTCTATACCATTGAACATCTTAATGAGGATGGTTTAATTGCAGGTCAGATCTATCAGGATCGATTACTATCCCCGACTGAGGTTGCCGGGAATCCAAAACCAATCATCAGTCATCACCCCTGGCAGGAAGGAACATTTTTACAACGCCGGCACAATAAGTATTTTCTTACATATAGCTGTGGAGGATGGACTGATCATACCTATCATGTGCGGTATGCCATTGGCTCCTCGGCGACAGGTCCATTTGTTGAACAAGCGGATACTATTCTGGCCACCAATGAAATGGTAAAAGGTCCTGGCCATCACTTCATGTACGCAGATAAAAAAGGGAAAGACTGGATTATCTACCATGGATGGGATACAGCTTTCACTGCAAGATACCCGAGGATAGATAGAATTTTCTTTGATGAAAATTCCATATCTTCAGATGGCCCTACATATACCATGCAAAGGGTGGATAAATAATCCATTGAATGATGAAAAAAATAGTATTATACCTGCCAGTTCTAGTTTTTTTTATCTCCTGCAATACGGGCAGGGAGTATGATAATCAAATCCAGATAAAAGGGCTTTTTGAGGAGGTAGAAGTCATCAGGGATGAAGCAGGTATCAACCATATCTATGCGAGCAATCAGCATGACCTGTTTATGGCCCAGGGATATTGTGCAGCGCGGGACCGGCTTTTTCAATTTGAGATCTGGAGGAGGCAGGCAACAGGTACGGTAGCTGAAATTCTTGGCCCTCGTGAATTGAAAAGGGATATCGGGACCCGCCTGTTCATGTACCGGGGGGATATGAATAGGGAATTGCAGCATTATCACCATGAGGGGGAATCCATAATCAAAGACTATGTAGCCGGAGTAAATGCTTACATTAAAGAGGTGCTGGAAAACCCTGAATTACTCCCCGTTACTTTTAAAGCACTCAGTATCAAGCCACAAGAATGGACTCCGGAAATTGTCATATCCCGGCATCAGGGCCTTTTGGGAAATATCGGGACAGAGTTGAGCATAGGAAGGGCCGTAGCAAAGCTAGGCCCGGAGAAAGTAAAAGAATACTACTGGTTTCACCCACAGGACCCGGAGATAGCATTGGATCCAACTATAGATGGATCATTGTTATTTGATGATATTTTGGCATTGTACAATAGTTACAGATCACCTGTAAAGTTCCAACCTGAAGATATTATTCCGGCTTATCGAATCCTGGAGGATTCCAGCCAGGCTGCTGACGATAATTATGCCACGCCGGATATCCATGAGCAATTGTGGTTGGGGAGTAATAACTGGGTTGTCAATCCCTCATTGACTGCCAATGGGCATGCTTATATGGCCAACGATCCCCACAGGCGTTTATCAATCCCTTCTCTCCGTTATATGGTGCACCTTTCTGCTCCAGGCTGGAATGTAATCGGCGGCGGTGAACCTGAGATTCCGGGAGTATCCATAGGACATAATGAATATGGTGCCTGGGGATTGACTGTTTTCCGGACAGACGGTGAGGATCTTTATATTTATGATCTCAATCCCGAAAACCTGGACCAGTATCAGTACCAGGAAAAATGGGAAGAGATGGCCCTGATCAAAGAGAGCATCCCGGTAAAGGGAAGGGGAAATGTAGAAGTCGAATTACGTTATACTCGGCATGGTCCGGTTACCTATATTGATTCAACAAATTACAGAGCCTATGCTGTAAGGTGTGCATGGATGGAACCTGGTGGATCACCTTACCTGGCCTCATTGAGAATGAATCAGGCAGAAAACTGGGATGAATTCAGGGAAGCCT
>CAZXOJ010000329.1:0-5065 GCA_964642325.1 uncultured Bacteroides sp.
GCATTTTTAAAATGAAGAATATCCCTGTTCTCGTTCTCCACACGCATCTTTATGATAGGAGACCACTGCAGGGTTCGTAATCCCTGGTCATGCTGTCCGGCCAATAAGAATGGAAGCATAAGGAGAATAATACCCAGGATGTATTTATAGCTGGTGCGGCTTGAAACCATGTGTAGTAATATGACCATTAAAATAACATATTTTAAAGGTATTTACGTTTCATTCTAACGGGCTCAAAATAACTTTATTGCTGTTTATCAGTATAAATATATGTTAAATAAAAACAGGATTTGAACAGGACATTTTTAATAGTAATCTTATTCATCGTTTTTCAACTGAAGCTCAGCGGACAGGATCCTTTTTTTTCACAGTTTTATAACAGTATCCTGGTCCTGAATCCCGCTTATGCTGGTGCTATCCATCAGCCCAGGGTATCAGCATCCTACAGGAACCAGATCCCTGCCATGGGATCCCCCTTTGTCACATACAATGCTTCATACGATATGCCTGTCAGGCTTTTGCAGGGAGGAATAGGGATCAACATAATGAATGATGTCCAGGGTGCTACCATAAACAAAACAAGTATTGATGCCATCTATTCTTATTTTCTCGCAGTAAGCCCTGATTTTGTGATTAACGCTGGCTTCCAGGCATCTTACACCCATCGGTTCTTGAAAACAGCAGGCATGATCCTTCCGGATGGACTCGATGCTACGGGAATATATATCGGACATTCAGAACCCATTGCTGATATGAGTAAGGGGTATCCTGATTTTGCTGTGGGTTTTGTCATGTATAACAGGATTGCTTACGGAGGTGTTTCGATGCACCATTTAACCAAGCCGAATACCTCATATTCGAAAACTTATCACCAACCTTTGCCGAGAAAACTTACGGTGCATGGAGGGATATTCTTTTCCATCTATGAAAGAAAGCTGGGCAGGGAAGCACTTAAGCTGAATCCCAACCTGGTTTACCTGCACCAGGGTAGCTTCCGGCAGGCCAACTACGGTTTGGATGTGATTTACAATTACTTACATGCTGGAATATGGTTCAGGCACAGTTCGAGTTTTGCCATGAATGCTTTTTCAGTCCACTTCGGATATGAACATGATTTTTTCCGAATAGGGTATTCGTATGACTTCAATGTGATGGATCCTTGGCGTACAATGCGAAATATGGGGGCACATGAGGTAACCTTTTTACTCAAATTGGAGTATAAAAAGGGTCAAAGAGCAAATTTTAAGGCAATAAAATGTCCTAAAAGTTAGTTATTTTTGGGACGCTGCTTTAAAAGCGGTTGAAAAAAAAATTATATTTGAGAATCTTATAAATAGCAAAAAAAGAGAGAAACATGACAAGCAAGGTTAACATACTTTCCATAATAATAGCGGTCGCATTAGTGGTTGCTTCCTGTGGCGGTAAAGATTTAACACAGAGTGGTAAAGAGTCTACTACTACAGGATGGGAATACAATGATCCCGACTGGGGAGGCTATGAAGTTTCTCAGATTTATGAGCAGCCGACCGGACCCGGATTGGTATTCATTGAAGGAGGAACATTTACCATGGGACGGGTTGAGCAAGATGTATTGTATGACTGGAATAACGTTCCCCGCAGGGTGACCCTGACATCATTCTACATGGATGAAACAGAGGTCAGGAATATTGATTACCGGGAATACCTGTACTGGATCAGAAGGGTTTTCTCTGAGATGCCGGAGGTATTTCAAAACGCCCTGCCAGATACCCTGGTATGGCTGGACCCCATGGCCTACAATGAGCCTTATGTGGAATATTACCTTCGTCATCCTGCCTATAACGAATACCCTGTTGTTGGTGTCAGCTGGAGACAAGCCAGTAACTATGCACTCTGGCGGACAGACAGGGTCAATGAAAAGGTACTGATAGAACAAGGGATACTTTTGAAGGACCCTGCTGGACAGCTGGGTGCTGAGCATTTCAATACCGATGCATACCTTGCGGGTCAGTATATAGGGCTGGTTGGGGAGAACCTTCCAAACATGAGACCTACCAATCCAAGTGACGGAGGTGCTAATGCCGGTACAGATCCCAGCAGTGAGGGCCGTTCTGTTAGGATGGAGGATGGTTTGCTTTTCCCAAAATACAGGCTCCCAACCGAAGCAGAATGGGAATTTGCAGCTCTCGGACTAATTGGGAATACCTATGAGGAAAGATTATGGGAGAGAAGGATATATCCATGGAATGGACATTCTCTGAGGAATGATCAGAGAAAGGATCTGGGTAAATTCCGCGCCAACTTTGTCAGGGGATCTGGTGACTATATGGGTATGGCTGGAGACCTTAATGACAATGCTGCCATCACGGCTCCTGTATATTCATTCTGGCCGAATGATTACGGTCTCTACTGTATGGCTGGTAATGTAAATGAATGGGTAGAGGATGTATACCGTCCGCTCTCCCATCAGGATGTTAGCGGTTTCAGACCATTCAGGGGCAATGTGTTTAAAACACTTGAAAGAGATCCAGCGACAGGGGCACTCGTACCGAAGGATAAGTATGGGAACTTGCAGTACAGGGATCTCAATGCCAACGATGTAAAAGATTACACGCAGAATTACAGGCAGGCTGATTACCGGGATTTCAAGGATGGAGATTACAGTTCAAGTATCTACTCAGTTGGAGATACAACCAACTTTGCTTCAAAAGACATGTATTCCCAGTATGATATGGATATCACATCCATGATCAACAATCGCGCAAGGGTCTTCAAGGGAGGCTCCTGGAAAGACCGCGCTTACTGGCTCAGTCCCGGTACACGCAGATACCTGGATGAAGAAGCAGCAAAGGATGATCTTGGATTCCGCTGTGCCATGACCAGGGTTGGTAGTCCCGCGGGATTCTAATCCATAAAAAAATCAAAAAAGAGCCGTTTCGATATGAAAATTGAAACGGCTTTTTTTTTGTATTTTTCAGGAATGTTTAAACGTCGCTGCATTTTGTGCCGGTAAGCACAAAATAAAGGCTCCTTATTAAACATCCATGAAAAATGAATAAAGCCATTTCAAAGTGGGTATATGGATATAAAGGCCCTATATGACATTTATAGAAAGCACCCCACGGTAATTTCGGATTCACGGGTGCCTGTGCCTGGATCCCTGTTTTTTGGATTGAAGGGTGATCATTTCAACGGAAGCCTGTACGCCCATGATGCGTTGAACGGGGGATCATCATTTGCTGTGGTAGATGATCCGTCTGTGGTCAGGGATGAGAGATATATCCTGGTGGAGAATAGCCTGGGGACCCTGCAGGAATTGGCTATGTTTCATCGCAGTCGGCTGAGTATTCCCCTGATTGCCATTACAGGATCAAATGGCAAGACTACCACCAAGGAGCTTACGGCCAAAATACTTTCAATACAATATCCTACACAGGCCACGCGCGGAAACCTGAACAACCATATAGGTGTGCCCTTGACCTTACTGGGGATAGATGATTCGGCGGAAATGGGGATCATTGAAATGGGGGCAAACCATGCAGGGGAGATAGCCATGTTGTGCAGGATAGCCATGCCAGATTATGGTCTGATCACCAATATTGGCATGGCCCACCTGGAGGGCTTTGGCTCCCTTGAAGGAGTAAAAAAGGCTAAAAAAGAGTTGTATGATTATCTTGAAGAAAATGGGGGACTTGTATTCGTCAATGAGCAAGATAAAACATTAGGAGGAATGTTGGAGGAGTTTGATGGGGGCGTTGTCTGGTACGGGGGGGACGGGGAATCAGTCATCAGCGGGGAAGTCCTGGAGGCTAATCCCCTGCTCAAGATACGATTGGATATCAAGGGACATGGATTCCTGGAGGTGGAAACTGGCCTGGTCGGATCCTATAACCTTGAAAATATACTTGCCGCCGCATCCATTGGATTGCATTTCGGTATCAGTCCAACTCATCTCAAAAAGGCGATCCAGCATTACCGTGCCGACAATAACCGGTCCCAACAAATTCATACTGATCACAATGTATTAATCCTTGATGCCTATAATGCAAATCCCACCAGCATGCGCTTGGCCATTGAGAATTTCAGCTCATTGATTCATCCTGATAAGTCGGTCATCCTGGGTGATATGCTGGAACTTGGCGAAGCGGCCGGAGAAGCTCACAGGGAGGTTGTAGATTTGCTGGAAACAGCTGGATTCCGGGAGGTCATACTGGTGGGCTCTTCCTTCGCAAATACTGAAGTGCCGGGTTCATACCATGTATTTTCATCTGTAACAGAATGTGCAGGGTGGTTGGAGGAGCATTCCTTGCGTGACAGAATGATACTGTTGAAGGGGTCTCGCGGGATAGGTCTGGAAGAATTGCTCGGAATTCTTTAAAAAAGATCAGGAAAGGAAAATGTCCATATTTGATGGTACCATGGGTTGCGGGTCCAGGTACCGGGAGAGGGTGGACAGGATAATGTTTGGATGAACCGGTTTCAGCAGGAATTCTTCAACGTTCAGTTTTTTCATCAGGTGTTTGTATTCCGGCTGGTTAAGCGCAGAATAAGCAACGATTGGTACATCTGACCGGTATTTTCGGATAAGCCTTGTGGTCTCTACACCGTTCATCTCCGGCATTCGGATATCCATGATGATCACCTGTATACCCGGATTCTCAATAAAGGCAGAAAAGGCCTCGGTTCCATCATAGGCCGGGAATATCTTAATACCGGTAGGCTTCAGTACCTCTCCCAATAATAGGTGAGATGACATATCATCATCAGCGATTAGAATTGACCTGTTTTTCCAGTCCGGATACAATGATTTGGGCTTAAGGAATTTCTACTCAAGTAACTTGAGACGAAAATACTAAATTACCTCCCTGCCGGATAATAAACAAACAGAACTTATCAACTAATCCTTCAGGTTTATTAACAGTAAGTTTTTGAACCCGGATCAGGGATGAAAATCAAGCTGTTGGTAGTACTTATTCCCCTTGATAAAAAAATGTTTAACAATGCTTCCCTGGAACATTTCGGGATGTGTCAGGAGCCCGTTCAATGCAAGGTTCTTTACCCTCAATCTGTGTATGGATCGCATATG
>CAZXOJ010000330.1:0-5037 GCA_964642325.1 uncultured Bacteroides sp.
CCTCTTCCCGGAGAAGGTCAGCCCTGGCTATCCCGGCCTGCAGGAATCCCAGCTCTAATGCCTTCTCTTTAATTTTGCGGCTATTTACAGCAGGATTTTCCAAGGCCGGAGGAAGATTTTTTATAACAATCCCAGTTCCAATTTCGCTTCCTCGGTCAGGTTGGACTCGTCCCATGGCGGATCAAAGGTGAGCTTGAGGTTGACTGATTTTACTCCTTCAGTGGATTCCACCTTCTGTTGTACCTCGGCGATGATACTGTCTGCAACAGGACAGTTCGGGGTAGTTAGGGTCATCCGTATTTTAACATTGTTTTCATCATCCACATCAATTTCGTATATCAGTCCCAGGTCATATATATTTACAGGGATCTCCGGATCATAAATAGTTTTCAGAGTATCAATGATCTTGTCTTCTACTTGAAGGAATTCGTTATCGTTCTCCATAATCTGAATCTTTGTCTGCACCCCTCAACAATTCAAGCAACAGTGCAGTATTGTCATTGTTGAGCTATTTTTGTTTTGTAGGCCAGGGCATATAATTTCATCTGTTTCACCATTGACAGCAGGCCGTTTGAGCGGGTGGGGGAAAGGTTTTCCCGCAGCCCGATCCGGTCGATAAATAACAGTTCCGTGTCCACGATTTCTGCAGGATCCCTGTCAGAAAGGACCCTGATAAGGAGAGAAACGATGCCCTTGGTGATAATGGCATCCGAATCAGCTGTGAACCTTATCTTTCCGTCAACCAGGTCAGCCCTCAGCCATACCTTTGACTGGCACCCGTTGATAAGGTATTCATTGGTTTTGTATTTGGGTTCCATGATGGGCAGATCGTTGCTGAGTTCGATAAGGAAATTGTACTTATCCAGCCAGTCCTCGAATAACTCGAATTCTGCAATGATCTCTTCCTGAATTTCATTCATGTTCATCGTTCCTGTAATTTTCCTCAAATATAATCAATGGAAGGCATATTATCCGAACATCTCGCGAACTCGGTGGAGTCCGGCATGAAGCCTGTCAATCTCTTCGGTTGTGTTGTAAAATGCCAGGGAAGCACGCAGGGTCCCGGAGATCTTATAATGATCCATTACAGGCTGGGTACAATGTGTACCTGTGCGTACTGCAATGCCCAGCTTGTCAAGCACCATCCCGGCATCATAGGGGTGGATCCCATCTAGCAGGAATGAGAGGATACTGATCTTATTTGCAGCATTACCATAGATCTCCAGTCCGGGTACAGTCATCAGCTTCATGGTGGCGTATTCAAGCAGGTATCTCTCATATTCCCTGATCCGCTTGAGTCCGATACCACCTATGTAGTCAAGGGCTGCTGCCAATCCGGCTGCCCCGATATAATTCATGGTGCCAGCTTCAAACTTAAAAGGCAACTGGTTGTATGTGGTTTTTTCAAAGGAAAC
Organism: uncultured Bacteroides sp.; assembly: GCA_964642325.1. Taxonomy (GTDB): domain Bacteria; phylum Bacteroidota; class Bacteroidia; order Bacteroidales; family SM23-62; genus SM23-62. Next base: position 1,416 of record CAZXOJ010000330.1, read on the forward strand.
GCAATCAACCATGTCTCCACCTCCCTGGTAGGGAGGCAGGTCATAAAGTAACTTTTCCTTGCCATACAGTACCCCTATCCCGTTAGGCCCATAAACCTTATGGCCAGAAAAGGCATAAAAATCTGCATCCAGGTCCTGAACATCTATGCTCTCATGGGGCAAGGCCTGGGCCCCGTCGACGAGCACTGGCACCTCGAATTTATGCGCGAGTCGGATGATCTCCCGGACAGGATTGATGGTCCCCAGAGAATTAGAGATATGTGTAACGGCAACGATCCTGGTTTTTTCTGACAATAGCTTTTTGAATTCAGCCATCACCAGTTCTCCCTTCGTATTAAAGGGGATCACCTTCAGACTCGCTCCTTTTCGTTCACAGACCATCTGCCATGGCACGATATTGGAGTGATGTTCCATCTCAGAAATGATCACTTCTGTGCCGGGAGCGAGGTGTTTTTCCCCAAAACTGAATGCCAGTGCGTTGATGGATCCGGTAGTTCCGCTGGTAAAAATAACCTCGTTTGTCGATGCTGCGTTGATGTATTCCCTGACCTTTTCCCTTGCTTTTTCATAGGTTTCAGTGGAACGTTCACTCAGGAAATGCACCCCCCGGTGAATGCTTGCATTTTCCTCCTCGTAATACCTGCGTACTGTATCTATAACCTGTCTGGGCTTCTGGGTGGTGGCCCCGTTGTCAAAATAAACGATGGGGTGTCCGTGTACTTTTTTGGAAAGCAAGGGGAAATCCTGTCTTATTTTATCTACTTCAAAATCCATTCAGGAATAATTTAATCAGGGATGGGGATATCGCCACAGGCCATGGAACAGTTGTTGCAGCGGGAAAGTTCACCCCTCAGACGTTTGTCAACCAGGTGATTGATCCTGTCCTTCAGCGGAGTAACCTGTATCTTTTCAATGACCTCATGGGCAAAAGCATATAACATCAGCAGCCTGGCTTCCTTTCTTGGAATACCGCGTGCCTGCATGTAAAAAAGGGCATCTTCATCAAGCTGGCCCGTTGTCGCTCCGTGGGAACATCGCACATCATCTGCATAGATCTCGAGTTGGGGCTTTGAATTCATCCTGGCCTCGTCAGACATTAGGATATTGTTATTGGTCTGGTAGGCCAATGTATTCTGGGCATCCTGCCTGACCAGGATGCGGCCGTTGAAGGCACCGGTGGACTGTTCACCGAGGATACCCTTGAACAGCTGGGTGCTTGTGCAGTTTGGTTTGGCATGATCAATGTTCACATAATTGTCAATATGCTGGTTCTTGTCAGACATGAACAGGCCATAGGTTTCATTATTACATCCCTCTGCGTTCAGTAAAACATTTGTATTGTTTCTTATCAGTCCCCCATGCAAGGTGATGGTATTGGACCTGACCGTACTGTCGGCTTCCTGGTGGATGAACAGGTTGGTGAGCAGGTTGGAATTCAGGTGCTCATTCTGGACCCTCGAATAATGAAACCTGGCTCCTTTGCCGGCATATATCTCTGTGACAGAATTGGTCAGGAAGCGGAAAGGGGACAGGGTATGGTCACAGACAATCACCTCTGCACTTGTATTTTCCTCCATGATGAAGAGGTTCCTGTAATGCAGCATGGTATCTATCCCTGTCATTGGCAGGTGTACAACCTGTACAGGATCTTCCAGGACCTGGCCTTTGGGCACATAGATAAACAGGCCATCTATGGCAAAGGCAGTATTCAAAGATACCAGGGAGTCATTTTTGATCCCGGCATGTTTTGCAAAATGTTCCCTTACAAGTTCAGGATATTTTCTGAGGGCCTCGGCGAAACTCCCAATAATGATCCCGTTCTCCATTTCGGTCAGTGCCGTCCCATTTATTTTATAAAACCCGTTTAGGATAATCTCAAGCCTGGTTTCCAGGTTGGGCACATCACAATTAAAGATGTCCTCCACACTGAAATCAACATTGCTGGGTTGTAACTGCATGGTATAACCGGGCTCAAACAGCTTCTGCAGGGAGGTATATTTATACATCTCGTCCTTCTTGTCCGGCAGGCCCGTCAGCCCGAACTCATGGATGGCATCCTCCCTGATGTTCATCATAAACGAAGGGGAGGCCTTTTCAAGCAAATCCTCCTTGGCTTTGAACAATTCGATATAATCCTGGCTCGTATTCATGATGTTTATCTATCTCCCGGCTTCTTCCTTGATCCAGTCATAACCCTTCTCTTCCAGTTCCAGGGCAAGCTCCTTTCCGCTTGATTTAACAATGCGGCCTTTGTAAAGGACATGGACAAAGTCTGGGACTATATAATCTAGCAATCGCTGGTAATGGGTGATGACAATGGTAGCATTGTTTTTATTCTTCAGGGTGTTGACACCATTGGCGACGATCTTAAGCGCATCGATGTCAAGTCCACTATCAGTCTCATCCAGGATGGCCAGTTTGGGTTCAAGCAGGGCCATCTGGAAAATCTCATTTTTCTTCTTTTCTCCCCCGGAGAAACCTTCGTTGACCGAACGGTTCGTGAGCTGGGAGTCAAATTCTACCAGTTCTTTCTTTTCCCGCATATACTTCAGGAAATCACCGGCAGAGAGCGGTTCCAGGCCGTTATACAAGCGGTGCTCATTGACGGCCGTTTTCATGAAACTGACCATGCTGACGCCTGGAATCTCTACCGGGTACTGGAAACCCAGGAAGATGCCTTTTTTGGCCCTTTCCTCCGGGTCCATTTCCAGGAGATTTTCACTTTTGTATTTGATAGAACCATGGGTGATATCTATCGTATCCCGTCCTGCAATGGCTGTGGCCAGGGTGCTTTTCCCGGAACCATTGGGACCCATGATGGCATGCACCTCTCCGGCCTTCACTTCAAGATTGATCCCCGAAAGGATCTCCTTTTCTGCTATATTTACTTTCAGGTCTTTTATTGATAACATTGTACTTATATACTTAAAATTTTTCTTATCCTACAGATCCTTCCAGGCTGATCTGTAATAATTTCTGTGCCTCTACGGCAAATTCCATCGGCAATTTATTAAATACCTCTTTGGCATAACCATTCACGATCAGGCTGATCGCTTTCTCGGTATCAATACCACGCTGGTTGCAATAGAAAATCTGATCTTCACTGATCTTGGAAGTAGTTGCTTCATGCTCTATAATGGATGTGCTGTTGTCAACCTCAATATACGGGAAGGTATGTGCACCGCATCTATCGCCCAGCAACAAGGAGTCACATTGCGAAAAATTCCGGGCATTTTCAGCATTTTTCAGGATGCGTACCAATCCCCTGTAGGAGTTCTGGCTTTTCCCTGCTGATATTCCCTTGGAAATAATGGTACTGCGCGTATTCCTGCCAATATGCATCATCTTGGTACCAGTATCTGCTTGCTGCATATTATTGGTCACTGCCACGGAATAGAATTCACCGATGGAATTATGTCCTTTGAGAATGCAGCTTGGATATTTCCAGGTAATGGCTGAGCCGGTTTCCACCTGGGTCCAGGAAATTTTCGAATCATTGCCCTTGCATATCCCTCGTTTGGTCACGAAATTGTAAATGCCCCCTTTGCCGTTTTTATCTCCGGGGTACCAATTCTGCACCGTTGAATATTTTACTTCGGCCTTCTCGAGGGCCACTATCTCA
>CAZXOJ010000331.1:0-5019 GCA_964642325.1 uncultured Bacteroides sp.
GGCGGAAGCTATAAAATGACAAACCGGGACTCCCGAGGGAGTTCCGGTTTGCCCAATTTTTATGTAGGCTGGTTACTTTTTAAAAGTACGCATGAAATTGACAATGTGCCAGATGTCCTCATCGGCAACTTTGTTCTCATATTTGGGCATTTCATTTCGGCCGAATTTGGTTTTGTAGAAATGCTCGCCATCTGCCTGGGACTGGTATGCACTGGCTGACATGTCTCCGGGATGTGTATCAAGGCCGCGTGCCTTGGAGCCATCGCCCAGGCCGGTTTTTCCGTGGCATGATGCACAATTTTTATTGTACAGCATCCTTCCCACCTTCACAGATTCAGCATCAGCTGCTTCGGGATTTTCCATGCTTTTATACTTGGCTGGTACTTCCCAGGGTTCAGCTGGATCCTGAGCCAAAAATGTCATTGAAACAAATAGAGCTGCGACAAACAATAAGCTCATCATACCTAAAACTTTATACATTTTATTCATTTTTTCTCCTCCATTTAAAATTAGATAAATATTTACAAATATTGATATTTTAATTTAAACTGCCAATATCATACCAAACTTCTTGATTCTTCCTTTCTTGCGATTCTTCGCAGCCTGAAAAGCTGAAAGACCACAAAGATGTAATGTCCCCAAACTCCTGCAAGCAGAACACTCAATGTGATGATCATCCACAATGGAGCGATCTGGGTCCACAGTGTTCGCTGGGAAACAGCAAAATCATACTGGGTTGGCACTCCCCACTGAATGGTTTGCCTGTCTTCTACCGTTCCGAAAAGGTAATGATCATTGAACCTGCCGATGATCTCGATATTCCCTTCAACATCTCCGGGTATATCATCCGGTATCTCCGTAAAAAATTCCCCATCTTCATCCAGAAAATCTTCCCCCAGTGGAAGATCCCTAAACATCCTTTTCACATATACATAGACATCTTCGTCAGGCACCGGGACTTCTTCCCCATCTACGATTGAGTATGCCCTCAAGGACACGGTTTTAATAGAATCAACCAGGCTGAGCTCCATCTCGAGGTTTACATCCGTAACATAGACTTCATATTCCGCGGGCAGGATATCATTGGTTCCCGTGTATTCTGCGAAATATCTTATCGAACCATCAAGCCCTACAGGCAGATCCAGACTACCATCAAGTTGAAGGATAGCCCAACCTTCCTCATCCGTTGTAAGAGACCCGAGGTTGATAAGAGAATCCTCACCTGCATAGAAAGCAACTTCGAGTCCGGATAATGGTACAGGCAACCGGTTGACATAGTTGACCATATTTGAGCGGAGGTTGATATTTCCTTCGCTGTCCTTCAGATAGGTCATCTCCATGACCGGTTCAATGGGTCCTTCTTCCTCCGGAGTTTCCTGTCCCACAACAGAGAATCCAGAAATTATCAGTGCTATCGGGACTATCAGAACCAGGAATTTATTCATTATTATGACCTTCTTCATTATTCAAGTATTTTTAGTTCTCTATGGTCCTCCTCCTTCATCTCCGAGATGGAAATGATGGGTAAGAATTTTGAAGCCAGTTTAAACATGATGATAAAGATTGCAACACCTGCTGCTGTCAATGACCATTCCACCCAGGTGGGAGAGTAGCTCAGCCAGTCTGCACGGCTATCCTGTATGGGCAGGAAGGGTGTTTCCAGGGTGGGCACCACGATGATATAACGGTTTACCCATAGCGCAACGACAGCGATAACGGCCCCTATGGTAATGTTACGGATGGTCCTGAATTGAGGTATGCCAATTATGACAATGGGAATAATAATTCCAATGTAATTGGCAAAAATGAACATCCAGTTAAATTCGGCAAACAATTTGTCTATCAATTGGGCATTGATCTTGACAGAACCATACCATTTGGTGAGGTAATCGCAGAAGGTAAAATATCCGTAAAATGACGCCACCACCATTAGCAGGACGCCCATATTCACGAAATGCTTCTTGGTGATAAATTCCTCCAGTTTATAGATCCGGCGAAACAGCCACATGAGGATGATCATCAGTCCGGATCCCGAAAATATGGCAGCAATCACAAAATAGGGACCAAAGATGGTACTGTCCCAGCCGGGCTGAAGGGTCACACCGAAGATCCAGGCCAATACCGAGTAGACGATAATGGCGATGGCTATGATCATGGCCGACATGAGGGTCCTAGATCTGTGAATGATCTTTTTCTGCATTGGCGTACCGGTATAACCCAGTGCAAGGTATTTATAGATCTTCTGCCTCCATTTTGGCAGTTTTATGATAGTCTGGTCGCGAAGGATGGCAAAGTCCTCAATGAATGACAGGTAGAGGTAAATAAAACACCCGATAAGGTCGGTAGTGATCCCGATTACGTCCCATGAGATGGGGGATTGTATCCTGGGGTGAATAAAGAGGTAATGCAGCCGGTCAAGGCGGCCTATGCAGAAGAAAATAAAGAATGGACCAATGATCAGGGAGATCACGGTCACCAGTTCTGCCATCCGGATGATGGGTTTTCTCCAGTTTGAGTTAAACAGGTGGAGTACACCGGAAACCAGAGCGCCGGCATAACTGAGTCCCATAAAAAAGATAAAATTCACAATATACACTCCCCATACAACATTGTCCCGCATCCCCGTCACAATATGTCCACCTGTAATCTGGGTCACCAGGCCGCTGATCCCCCAGGCAAAAACGGCCACAAGGATGAGCAGCACAAGATACCAGCGTACGGTGGTCGATTCCAGGTGAGGTTTGAATTTCGCCAGGAGTTTATCCTGTAAGGCTATATCATTCATTTCTTTGATTTGTATTTATTGACATGTTTTTCATATCGCTTCTGGATTTCCTCATCCTGTCCCTCAAATCCACTCTCCACAGTGAAACTCCTGTTGCTTGGAGGCAGATAATATACCCCGGGGTTTGTCCCCAGTTCCTCTTTGAAACGATATCCGGCCCGGTCTTCAAGCAGCTGGGAAAAGCGGACGGTTTCCTCACCGTTGGTTACAGAATCCTCCACCATGTCCCCGAAATAGATGACCCCCATTGGGCAGGCACTCACACACCTGGGAAGTTTATTCTTTCTGAGCATATCGGCACACCATACGCATTTGCCTACGGTGCCCTCTACGGCGGGTACATTTGTCTCAGGTGAATATTCAACATCAGGCTGTTCCACCTCCGGTTCTTTCCAATGAAAAACCCTGGCTGAATAGGGACAACCGGTCATGCAGAATTTGCATCCAATGCACCTGTCCGTATCCACCAGTACGATCCCGTCCGAACGTTTATAGGTGGCCCCGACAGGGCAGACGCTAACGCACATGGGACTGTCACAGTGGAAGCATGGCCTGGGGAACCAGTAGGGCGCCGTCTTGGGAGCATCTTTCATGTAGTAAATCTTGATCCATTCATGGTCTTTCGCCAGGTAATGCCCTTCCTGGCAAGCATCCACGCATGCCCTTGCATTTTTACATTTGGCGAGGTCAACCACCATAACGAATTTCCGGTTTGGGAGTCCCTCCATGGATGCTGTTCTGTCGATTGCCTCCTTCGTTGGCTTTTCTTCGATCAATGCTTCATCCACTTCAACGACTTTTCCGTCAGTGGTCAGGGCTTTCACCTTCCTGCCTGTCCCTGCCGCGGCTTTGCTGGCCAGGACACTACCTCCTGAGAGTCCGGCTGCAGCCGTAATGCCAGCTGTGATCCCGGTCTTCAGGAATTGTCGCCGGCTCTTGCTTTTATCTTTATTTTTTTCTGACATATATATTAAATCGTTTTTAAGTTTTGGATTCTTCTATATGATGCCATCCCGTGATGATGGCACGAAAATTACGCAGGGGACGACTTCCCAAGGTAATTGTGTAGATATGAATGATCATAAAGATGGATAGCAGGAATCCCATGGTCACATGGAGAAGGTCCGTCAGTACCATTCCGCTTACCCCGAAGACCCCATCAAGAACCGTTTCCGGAAAGAGCAATCCCCAGCCGGTGATCACCACCAGGGGCAGCACGATATACATGATCAGGGCATAGGTGAAGGCCTGCAATGCATTGAATTTTCTTACCTCGCTTATGGGATAAGGATGCTTTTGTTTTTTTAGATAACCTAACATGTAATAACGAAGCTGGATAAACATCCTCTTTTTTAATCCCTGCCATTGTATCCTGTAATGTTTTCCATTCCCGCTAAGAAAGTTGCCAATAATGAATAACAGATAGCTTGCTGTCAGTATGATCCCGCTGATATTATGCAATCGTACGGCAACAGGGAAAGGGATTATGGAACCATTCATGCCTGAGTATTGCATGCAGAGCCCGGTAAGTATCAGGATAAGCATGAACATTGTGTTCAGCATATGCCATATTCTTATGTACCGGGGATAGAGATAGATCATAATGATGTATGTTAAACTTTTTTTCGAATCCTGGCCATAATGTGGATGGTGAGTCCCCCGATAACCAATCCGAAAATGATCACAGATACCAGGTTCAGAAAATAGTTCCTGTTAGCCCCGATCACATAAGCCTCGTTGATCACCACGGCATTGAGGAAGCCGTATTTTTCCCTGGCCTCCATGGATTGATGCTTGTACAGGGTGTGCATCAACCTGGAATCACTGGAATGGCATTCACTGCAATTCTGTACCGCCTCTTCCTTTGGAAGCACAAGGTGGGCCACCAGGATGCTGTCATTGACCTGTGTATGGCATTCAATACATCGGACATGTTGAAAATGGAGTCCCTGGTTAGGCAGCCAGTCATGCGTTTGAATAATATTGATGCCCTCCCTGTCAGTAAGCAGCTGGAACTGGTCGAAATCAGCATGGCATGACAAACAGATGGCATTGTCATAGGCTATGGTCTCCGTCAGGTTTTCCGTATTCCTGATACTGATGTGATAGCTGTGGTTATCATGGCATTTCCAGCAACTGAATTCCTCGGTGGCCAGGTGATGGGTGCTTTCCAGGTATTCCTCCTCGATTTTCTCAAACTGGTAATGAGCATAATCTTCATCGTAGCCATGACA
>CAZXOJ010000332.1:0-5010 GCA_964642325.1 uncultured Bacteroides sp.
CTGTGATTGTTCCAACCGTTGAACGGGGATTGCGTGAGGTTGATTTTTGTTCTATCGATATCACCGGGCTTAGTCCGGTTATCTTATCTACATCCGGCCGCTCCATGGATCCGAGGAATTGCCGTGCATAGGCAGACATAGTCTCCATATACCTACGTTGCCCTTCTGCATAGATGGTATCAAATGCAAGTGAAGATTTGCCGCTTCCGCTTAACCCCGTAATTACGGTCAGCCGGTTCCGGGGGATCTCCACATCTATATTCTTCAGGTTGTGAACCCGGGCACCCAGCACACGGATGTACTGATCATCCTCCAGAAATTCGTTATTTAACTCAATGGCCATCTCTTAATCCATACTTTGGCTGAATTCACGGTAACCCTTCCTGGGTATAGATATCTGGTATGTTTTGCGGCTGGTATTGCTCAGTTTATTATCTCTCAGCCAGGGATTGAAAATCTTAAGGACTTTATAATTGATAGAATACTCTCTGGCAAAAATGGCAAAATCTTCGACAGCTGTGTCAACATTTACCTGGTAAACGGGAATGCTGGGGTACAATTCATCTTTATCGAAGATGAAACCATATTTTTCAGGTTCTGACATGATTAGTTTCAAGGCCAGCAAACGGTAAACATAACGGCCGGTTTCCTCGTTCAGCAGGATATCATAATAATACCTGCTGTCCTGCCTTTCAACCTGCCGCTTCAACCCGGTCCTCCCCACATTATAGCTGGCGGCAGCCAATGTCCAGTTACCATAAAGCTCATAAGACCTGAGCAGGAATTTACATGCGGCTTCGGTGGATTTTTCCAGGTGATATCGCTCATCTACTTCACTGTTTACTTCCAATCCGTATTCTTGTGCTGTTGCTTTCAGGAACTGCCAGTAACCGACCGCCCTGGCTGGGGATGTCAGGTTCATCAGGTCACTCTCCGCCACAGGCAGGTATTTAAAATCCTCCGGGATCCCATGTTTCTCCAGGATCTTCTCAATGACCGGGAAATACCTGTTAGACCGTTTAATCAGCAACATGGTATGGGATTGCCAGTAAGAATTGATCAGCAACTCACGGTCAAGGGACTCCAATACATCAAAATTTTCCAGTGGGGTCCGCTCTCCGGCAAAATCAAGTGTTTCAGGAATGGGTACTGAAGTTACTACATATTTAGTATGATTTTCTTTGTCTTTCACTTCCTCTTTCTCATCCGTGGCCCGGATGAATAAAACCACTACCAATGCGGTTATGGAGACCAATCCTACGAGAGACAGAACAGTTCGTGTTTTTCCTGATGGTAACATGCTTACATCGTTTTCGAAAAAACACAAAAATACGGATTTTTTATGGAAGAAATAAGAGTTCTATGTCTGAAAAACAGGAAGAGGTAGCTTAAAATGTGTAGAGCAGGCCTGTATAAAACCCAATGGTATAGGGATGCGATTTGATCACGGATCCTGTATTGATGGAATTCAGGTAATAACGGAAAGTTGGCTCAAGATTTATATGGAATCTTTTCGAGATTGAATAATCCACCCCCATTCCTACCACACTGCTGTAGTTTACAGGTCTGAGGTTGTCGGTTGTGCCTATCTCTTCCTTGTCCGCGCCATTCTGGTAGTAGGCTGAGTTCCCCACCAGGAAATTACTGCTGAGTCCACCGAGAAAATGAAAACCAAGTCTCCTGTCTACTACCCGGTATCTGAGGATCAATGGTAACTCGAGGTATTGAAATTGCTGTAGTATCTCCCCTTCCGGGGCATTCAGGCTATTTACCCTGGCGTATTGCGTAGCAAGTTCCCAGCCTGCCTGGGGGACAGTATTGGCTGCAATGGCATAATCCAGTCCCTGTTGTGTTTCAATGATCCCGGTAGAGTTATTGATGGAAGCCTGGACGCTTGAAGTCTCATCAAAAAAGCTGTTTTTGTTGTCTACACTGGCATAATATGCATTCCCTACTTTCATGCCCATATTGGAAAAATAAAGTCCGGATTGAATGGACAGGCGTTTCAGCGGGGCATAATGAACATTCACTCCGCCAGCATAGGATACGACCCCCTCTTCAACATCATTATAATATGAGGCACTGGAAGCGCTTCCGCCTGAGGCCTCCAGGTTCCGGTAACTGTAAATTGGAGATACCTGGGTTCCAACTCCCCATTTGTCATGTGATGCTATTCTTTCATTACCCCATTCGTCGAAAACATCTATCCCTCCACTCTCATCAGGTACAATTGAAGAATAATGAGTCACAGCAAGCAAATTCCCAGGTTCTGTAAAATCCGTCTGAATACCTTTGGCAGACTTTGGTGGAACAATCTTGAGCTGATCCTTAAAAGGTTGTTCAGCGGGGACAAGCACAGCATATTCGGCATCTTTAGCATCTTTAGCATTTACCGGGATCAGCTCCGTTTCCCGGACGATCATTTCAGTGTCAGTCGTCCGGTCATTGATCCTCCTGCTAATTTCTGGAACAACTATCTCGTTATCAGTAATTACCGGCTTGTCATCAGGGACTATCGTTTTGCTTTTGTCCGTCTCATTGTAGGTTCCTTCTTCTTGTATTTCCCGGGTAGCTATTTGGGTTTCCGGTGGCTCCCGCAGCAAAAACCAGGTGGTTCCGAGTACCAGCAGAACAGCTATGGAGGCTGCAATCCGGCTTACCCAGAAGACCTGCTTTTTTCTTTTGTCTGAAAGAAGGGCAGAAGCAATTCCATGCCATACCTGGTCCGGGGGGGCCGCTTCATAATGTCTGAGCTGGTCCCTGAAGGGTTGATCTGTCTTATTTTTCCTCCTGCTCATTTCTCCCTGATGATATGCTCACTTGTATCAAAATACTGTTTTACCTTTTGCTGCAGAATATCCCTTGCCCGTGAGAGGTTCGATTTTGAGGTTCCTACCCTAATACCCATCATTTCTCCGATCTCTTTATGGGAATATCCTTCTATGGCATAAAGATTGAAAACCATCCTGTATCGGGGTGGTAGATCCTGAACCAGACGGATCAGGTCAGCGGCAGATAATCTTTCAAAAACATCCTCATGTACCATTTCATCCTTTTTCACCGTATTATCTGTTAACGGGTATAATCGAACCTGACTGCGGTAACGTTCCAGTGCCGTATTGATCATTATTCTCCTTATCCAGCCTTCAAATGATCCTTTTCCCCCGAACTGTTCGAGCTTACGGAAAACCTTAATGAAACCCTCCTGAAGTATATCAGCTGCATCATCCTGGTTATCTGCATATTGAAGACATAGACCAAACATCCTTGTAGAGAACATTTTGTACAATAGTTCCTGGCTCTTCCTATCACCCTTCAGGCAGCCATTAATTATATTATCTAGCTGGTCCACCAACTAATACAGTGAGAATTTGACAGTTAAAATTACTACAATTTGGTGGACAAAAACTCTGCCACAATTATTGTCGCTGTTCAAACAATAGATGAGTGAAAGTAAAAGAAGGTTGCGTATGATACCTATAAATGAATTACCTCGCCGTAGGCAGCTGCTGCTGCTTCCATAATTGCTTCAGACATCGTGGGATGAGGATGTATGGATTTGATCATTTCAATACCTGTGGTTTCAAGCTTCCTGGCCACGACAATTTCTGCGATCATTTCTGTTACGTTTGCACCTATCATATGGGCGCCGAGCAGTTCACCATACTTTGCATCGAAGATCATTTTTACAAAACCGTCTTTTTGTCCGGCCGCACTTGCCTTGCCGGACGCCGAGAAGGGGAATTTTCCCACCTTGATCTCATAACCGGCTTCCTTTGCAGCATTCTCTGTCATCCCTACAGAAGCTACTTCCGGACTTGTATAGGTGCAAGCAGGTATATTGGCATAATCAATGGTTTCTGTATGATGCCCTGCAATTTTTTCGACACAGAGGATGCCTTCGGCAGATGCTTTATGGGCCAGTGCCGGTCCGTGCACAATATCTCCAATGGCATAGATCCCTTCAACATTGGTATGCATGTACTCATCCACTTTGATTTTGCCATTCTCTGTTTCAATACCAATACCTTCCAGACCAATGTCTTCTAAATTGGGACTTATCCCAACTGCAGAGAGTACAATATCGACCTCAATTTCCTCTTCCCCTTTTTTCGTATTGATCTTTACCTTGCATTTTTCGCCTTTCGTGTCTACAGATTCTACAGTGGAACCGGTCATGACTTTCATCCCTGCCTTTTTGAATGAGCGCTCCAATTGTTTCGAAACTTCTTCATCCTCAAGAGGTACCACATTTGGCAGAACCTCCACAAGGATCACCCTGGTGCCCATGCTGTTATAGAAATAAGCAAATTCACTTCCAATGGCGCCCGATCCGACCACTAACATACTCTCCGGAAGCTCTTTCAGGCTCAAGGCCTTGCGGTAGCCTATTATTTTTTTCCCATCGATCTTCAAATTTGGCAACTCACGCGAGCGTGCCCCGGTAGCAAGAATGATATGATCGGCATCTATACCAGTTTTCTTTCCTTCAGGATCGGTAACTTCAACTTTATGTTGACCGGCCAGTTTCCCTGTACCTGTCAAAACTTCGACTTTGTTCTTCTTCAGGAGGAACTGGACCCCTTTACTCATACCGTCTGCTACCCCGCGGCTCCTTTTGATGATGGCCATAAAATCAGGTTCGGCCTGCCCGCTGAGTGAGATCCCGTAATCCTCTGCATGCTTGAAATAATCATAAACAAGCGCACTCTTCAGAAGGGATTTAGTTGGTATACATCCCCAGTTCAGGCAAATGCCACCAAGATTTTCCCTTTCAACAACGCCGGTTTTAAGACCCAGTTGGGCTGCCCTAATTGCCGCTACATAGCCACCCGGACCACTGCCTATTACAAGAACATCAAATTTCATATATTGGATTTTTTCGGAGTTATGTCTTTTATTTCAGTCTGACAAAATTAGGAGAAAATCCGTTGATATTAAAATAAATGTTTTGTTCTTGACATCCTCCATTCCGTAAACGAAATGGATTCCAATGGCTTCTACGAAGCC
>CAZXOJ010000333.1:0-4966 GCA_964642325.1 uncultured Bacteroides sp.
GGGCTACAGGTATTGGTGGACCAATGGAGATACCATACCACAAATATCAAACCTCAATTCAGGGGAATACTATCTGGTATCACAGGATGTGAACTATTGTACCTATGATACCACCATTTTTGTTCCACAGCCTGATTCACTCAAGGCCAACCTGACATTCGTGAATCCCAGCTGTCCGGATGATTATGATGGTTGGACACAGGTAGATCCGGAAGGAGGTACCGAGGATTATTCAATATTATGGGCCGGACCAGGAAATGCTACTGGCAGTACAAGTCCCATTTTGGTTGAACTTGGTCCAGGAGTTTACAGGGTCCAGATCCAGGACGCAAATTACTGTGAAATGGTAGATACTGCTATTTTGATATCAGATGCAATGACCTGTCTGAACATACCAACTGCCTTTACTCCGAATGCAGATGGATACAATGATGATTGGGTGATTGAAGGCCTGGAATATTATCCTGGCGCTACGATACAGATCTTCAACCGATGGGGAGAGCAGATCTTCTATTCAGAGAATTACCTGGATCAGCACTTTGATGGCGACTACAGGGGAATAAAATTGCCGGTTGATTCATATCATTTTATCATTGAGCTGAATAATGGGAGTCCGCCAATAACAGGAAACGTAACCATATTAAAATAACCTTTAATTAGCAACTGCGTAGAAAACTTTACCACTTAGAAGATGTCAAAATCCACGATCTGGGTCATATTATTCATGTTTCTCCCACTGGCAGTCCGGGCACAGCAGATGCCCCTTTACAGCCAGTATGTCATGAATGCCTTTATGATCAATCCGGCCATCGCCGGAAGCGACGGATATACTTCTTTTAACCTGACAGCCAGGCAACAGTGGGTAGGATTCAATAATGCCCCGGCAACCCAATCATTCAGTTTCCAGACAAGGATCCTGAGGAAGAGTTACGTGATCAAACAGAAGTCAATCAGCAACCGGTCGCTAAAACCCAGCAGCAAGGGCCGGGTAGGATTAGGAGGTTTTCTTTATAATGACCGAAACGGGGCGATTGACCGGACCGGGATTCAGTTTGCATATGCCTATCATATTTTTGCAGGGGAAACTCAACTCTCATTTGGCCTTTCTGCTGGGGTCTTCCAGTTCAGGATCCGGGAAGACCTAATTACATTTGCCACTGATGACCCCATCATGGGTTCCCTGAATAAAGTAATCTATGTTCCGGATGCCAATCTTGGTTTTCACATGATGAATGGAAATTATTTCGCAGGCATATCCGTTAACCAGCTGTTCCAGTCGTACCTGAAGTTGGGGAACCGCATGCTCGAAGAGTACAAAATGATACGACATTATTATGTACTGGGAGGATACCGTTTTAGTCTGCCTTCTGATTTTGATATTGAGCCTTCCGGATTGTTTAAAGCCACAGAAAAAAAGGCATTCCAGCTGGATATTGGTGCCAGATTATATTTCCGCGAAGACTACTGGGCCGGTGTCATGTACCGCACAAGCGGAGACATTATTTTCCTTGCCGGCCTCCGTTATAACCAGTTCTACTTTGGCTATGCCTTCGATTATTCAACATCCAACATCCGGAAGTACAGCTACGGATCGCATGAAATAGTCCTGGCAGTGAAACTTGGAGACAATGCCAGGAGATACCGTTGGCTCAATCGCTATTGATCTTGGTATTAAGCTTCAACTGCTTTGTTTTTAAACCTGGTACGGACTTCCCATCCACTGGCCGCAAGAATCAATAGAATTAGTACAGACGAGCTAACGGCAGCAATTTTTTTCCCGGTGAAATAAGATCTCGGCTCAAACTTGAATTCAATGGTATGTTCACCTGCGGGCAGGACCATTCCTCTTAAAATATAATTGACCCTGAAATGAGGAACTTCCTCACCGTCGACAAAAGATTTCCATCCTTTTTCATAGTAGATATCGGAGAAAACGACTAGCTGTTCCGTGCTCGCCCGGTAAATATAGGATAGCCGGTTGGGATGATAGCTTGCAAGTGTAATAGCTGCTGCTGTATCCATGGCAAAAGTTTTACCGGAAACATATGATTCAAAACGCTTGTCAATGATAGCTTCTGCGGCAGGATTAAATCCATTCAGGGCATCGATCTCTTCATTGGCATTTTCAACGATACGGTAGGAATTAACAGGCCATGCATTCCCCAGGGCCCCAGGGTTCATCTGCACCCCGGGTTCACCTTCCTGTTGAGAGACAATAAAATATTTTGTGTTAAGCATATTCAGCACTTCCATATTGTTACTTGCAATGTGGTAGCTGATAATTTCCTGGTAGCGCTGCATCTTTGCACCATGGTATCCTCCGAGGGTTTTATGAAAATAGGCTGCCCTGGCACTGTTGAAAGGATTTCCAGAGACATCAAATACCCGGTAATAAGGATCAGGATCCGCCAGTATTTGCTGATCTGCGGCCGTGGGCTGGAAACCTTCCTGGTGAGTTCTTTTCGGACCGAAATTATCATTGTTGAGGTAACGCTTGTCCACGGGCCACATATCAGCCAGTATAAGCAGGGCAAGGGCAATGAAGAAAACATTAAGCTTAATCTTTTTCAGGTATAACGCATATATCAATCCCGCGGTAAGAATTACAAATACAAGGGTGCGCAATGCATCTTTGCGAAATATGGATTCACGGTCTGCCTTCAGTGCATCAAGGAACTGTGTTGCTCCCTGACTTGCGTATCTTTCATCACCCGGACCGGTAAAACTGAACATGCCTGCGAATACCAGGAAAAACAGTGCCAATCCACCTACAATATACAGGCTTAATTTCAGGCCGTTCATGAATTCTTTTTTATCAGGTTCCTGTTTTATCAGGTTGTCAAGCGCAAGGAATGCAAGCAGGGGAATGGCGAACTCCGCGATCACTAAGATCATGGTGACTGTCCTGAATTTGTTGTAGCCAGGGAAGTAGTCAATGAAGAGGCCGGTAAGGAACATGAAATTCTTTCCCCAGGATAACATGATGGCAAGTATTGTCAGGCTTAGCAGCCACCACCTGAGCCTTGAACGCATCATAATGAATCCGAATACAAAAAGGAACAAAACGACGGCGCCAGCATATACCGGTCCGGCTGTACTTGACTGTGTGCCCCAGTAGAGAGGCATGTATTTGATCACCTGCCGGGCATACTGTGGCCCCTGGGACTGGTTGAAAAATTTAAATGTCTCCGAATCTTCAGACAGGGCACCGGCAGAAGATCCTCCCTTAAAATTTGGGATAAGAAAAGTAAAGGTTTCATCCACACCATAGCTCCAGCCTGTAATGTAACTCTTATCCAGTCCCTTGGTCTGGTCATTTTCGTCTATTTTGAGTTCGGATTCACCACGGGTAGAATATTTACTGTATTCGTAGGTCGTCCAGAGTAATGTGGTATTGGATGCTATGGCAAGGACAACAGCTACAAGCAGGGCAGCAATGGACAGAAAATAAGGTTTGAGCCTCTTTTCCTGGTAGGCCGATACGAGCTCAAAAATACCTAGCAAAAGAATGATCAAGAGAGTATAATATGTAATTTGAAGGTGATTGGTCAGGATCTGTAATGCAAGGAACAATGCTGTAATGACAGTCCCCACCAGGATCTTCCCCCTTAAAGCCAGGTATACCCCACCAATTACCGCAGGCATATACCCAATGGCAATGGCTTTGGTGGCGTGCCCCGCAGGAATGATGAAAAAGAAATAACTACTGAATGCAAAGGCGATGGCTCCTATAATGCTCAATTGCGGACGAACCCTGAAAGCGGTAAGTACGATGTAAAAACCTACCATGTAAAGCATAAGGAAACTTAAGGGTCTTACTTTGTTACGTAAAACAAAAATACCGTGAATGTGATGCAGGACCTTAGGAGGTCTGGGTGAACCGATCAGGTAAGTTGGCATTCCACCAAACATGGTGTTTGTCCATAAAATTGCTTCATCTGATTCTTTCTCGTAGGCGGTTTTTTCACTGGACGATCCCTGGAACTGCCTTGTATCTCCGGGGGTGATCATTTTCTTACCATCCAGCATGGGACTGAAATAAGCTGCTGAAATGGCAAGGAAGACAGCAAGGGCTATGGCATGGTAGGCAAGTAAGGATGGATTGTTTTTCATATTAGGGATCTTATGCTTGCAAAGTAAATTCATATTTGCAGAAAGACAAAATTTTAAGTATTAAGTAAATTGCCCCGGATTCTTTAATTTAGATGTGTTCGATTTTACCAATTTTGAAACATAGCTTATGAAACAATTAGTTTATAGGATTATCTATAACAGCACAATTAATAAGATTCTTCGTAATGTAAACCAGGTATTAAAGAATATTCTGCCTGGCAGTATTGAGATTCCAGTCTCAGGTACCATAGCTATTAACATTGGTAATGATAAAACACTAAAACTGAAAACCAATCAAACCAATTATATTTCAAGATTGATTTTCTACAAAGGGTATTTGAATTTTGAGTACACAAATATTTTTGTTTCTCTGATACAGAAAGTAAACAGCTTTTACGATGTAGGAGCAAACATTGGTTTTTATTCCCTGATTGGTGCGAAGATTAATGAAAAATTAAAAGTTATTGGTTTTGAACCAGCAATCGGCCCTTCATTTTACTTTAATGAAAATGTTAGCATAAATAATTTAAGCAATATAAGTACAGAAAAGCTGGCATTATCTCATAAAGAAGGAGAAATTGATTTCTATGAAGTTACAAACCCTAAATACAAATATTTAAAATATAACCTGGCCGGTGAAGGCAATGCAGGTAGCAAAACCAGTACTGAAAGATTTAAAATCAACAAGGTAAAAACTACCACACTTGATAATTATGTTCTGAGGAATGCGGTAGATAACATCGATTTAATAAAAATTGACACCGAGGGAACTGAGCATTTGATTCTTGAAAAATCAGTAAATGTTTTAACTGATATGAAACCCATAATTATATGTGAAACACTTTTTGATACG
>CAZXOJ010000334.1:0-4944 GCA_964642325.1 uncultured Bacteroides sp.
ATTCAATTTCGAGAAGAATATCAAATATTTCGGAGCACTCTGGGGAGGTATTGCCATAACTGCTATCACATTTTTCATTTTGATCAAAGGTGCAAAAGGCTCCTCCTTCCTGACAAAGGAAACAGTCGCATGGATCAGGGATAATTCTTTACTGATCCTGGGTGTAAGTTTTGTGGGATGGACGGTCCTGCTTCAATTGCTACAATTAATATTCCGCCTGAATATACTGAAATTCATCGTACTCATCGGAACATTTGCCCTGGCCATGGCCTTCGCTGGCAATGACCTGGTAAACTTCATCGGGGTACCCCTGGCTGGTTTGGAGTCCTTCAGAACCTTCCAGGATTCAGGGATGGCAGACCCTTCCGGTTTCGCCATGACAGCCTTGTCAGAGCCGGTTAAAACGCCGACTGTATTCCTGCTCATCGCGGGGGCTATAATGGTGCTGGCACTCTGGACATCTAAAAAAGCTAAATCAGTGTCCGCTACAACCATAGACCTTAGCAGACAGGATGAAGGATACGAAAGATTTGAATCTTTTGGATTGGCCCGTGGTATCGTAAGGGCCAGCATTGGATTTTCGAATTTCTTTAACGCACTGATCCCAAAAACCATTACAGGTTTTCTGAGAAGTAGATTTAACCGGGATCAATTAAAAGATGCGAAAAAGGATAAGGGCCTGTCTTTTGACCTTGTAAGGGCTTCTGTAAACCTGGTAGTGGCAAGTGCACTGATCTCGCTGGGTACATCCTTGAAACTTCCTTTGTCCACCACTTATGTGACATTCATGGTGGCCATGGGGACATCCCTGGCTGATGGTGCCTGGGGAAGGGAAAGTGCAGTATTCAGGGTATCCGGTGTCGTTACCGTAATCGGAGGATGGTTTTTCACTGCATTCTGTGCGTTTACAGCAGCTTTCCTGCTGGCCTTACTGATCAGCTGGGGAAAGGTTTTTGCGGTAATCGGACTGCTGCTCCTGATCATTTTCTTCTTTGTCAAGTCATATAGCCTCCACAGGAAACGGGATGCTGAACGGAAACATAACGAGGAGGTGGGTAATATCGAGGGACTGGAAGAAGTGAATGGAGATAATGTACAGAAGAGCTGCACCAGAACAGTTTACAAAACATTGTCCCAGGTAGCTATCCTATATTCAAATTCGGTGAATGGGATAATTGATTTGAAACGTCCTGTCATGAAGCAAACGTTGAAAGCCATCAAATCCCTCAACAAAGAGATAAAGATCCTGAAGGATAATATATTTCAAACCATTTCCAAACTCCAGGAAGATGATGTGGAATCAGGACACCACTATGTGCAGGTGCTGGATTACCTCCGGGAGACAGCTCACTGCCTGACCTTTATAGCCGACCCTGTCTTTGAGTACATAAACAATAATCACCCCGCCCTTATCAAAGATCAACAAACAGAATTGAGGGATACTGCCCAGCACCTAAATGAATTTTTTACGGATGTTATTAAAATCATTAAAAACGAGGAATACAATGATCTTGACAAAGTGATCTCAAGGCAATCATCCCTGCTGGATTCTTTCACCAAACTGAAAAAGAGACAACTGAAAAGGATAAAGAACAAGGAAACCGGAATGAAAAGCAGCACCATTTATTTAAATACCCTTACAGAATCAAAAAACCTGGTACTTTATACCATCAACCTGCTCAAAGCTCAACGGGATTTTGTGGCATACAATAATGAAAATGGCAATAAAGTTTTCGAGACCCCTTAGGTTAATTAATGAACTTATACCCCACCCCTTTTACAGTAGAAATAAAGTCTTCACCGATCTTTTCCCTTAGTTTACGGATATGTACATCGATGGTCCGGTCACCGACAATGATCTTATCACCCCATACAGTATGGAATATTTCCTCGCGTGTAAAGACCTTGCCAGGTTTAGAAATCAGTAGATTAAGCAACTCAAATTCCTTCTTCGGCAGCTCCAGTTCCTTTCCCTTTTTCACGACAATGAACCTTTCCCTATCCATGTAAATATCATCTGACTTGTTACCTGACTTTTTATCTTTTTTCGGGAGCGGTGCGTGACTTCTTTTAAGCAGGGCCTTTATCCTGCTAATCAAGACCTTAGGCTTGATTGGCTTGGTGATATAATCATCTCCACCTGCTTCAAAACCAGCTATTTGTGAATAATCCTCTCCCCGGGCAGTCAGAAATGCGATGGTCGTATGGTAAAGTGTTGGTATTTTTCTGATCTCCTGACAGGTTTCTATCCCATCCAAGTCGGGTAACATAATGTCAAGCAGGATCAGGTCGGGTATTTGCTTTATGGCAGTTGCTATGGCCTCCCTGCCGTTGCTGGCCTGGTATACTTTGAATCCCTCCCTATTCAGGTTATAGTTAATAAACTCCAGTATGTCGGGCTCATCATCTACGATCAGGATTTTATATTTATTGGTATCGATTTCCATTTCGGGGATGTTTGGATTTATTTTTCATATAAATCTAATCCAATATTTTTTCTAAATATTACACCAATGTAATTTTTATCTTATTTAATTGTAAAGTTTATCTTAATTCAATTCATGCATAGGTATTCCTTATCAAATAATTATTAACATTGAGTATTACATCCAAACCTGAAAAAATAATGAATAAGTATCTGGTTATAAGCATTGTAATCTTATTCTCTGACTTAATTTCCGCCCAGGATGCCAATGTCAAAGCATTTGTGCCGAACGGTGATCCAATTGTCAGGATCTTTGCCAATGTTCATTCGGGACTTACACAAACAGATCCTTCAAAAGCATTCGAGGTAAGAAGGGCATACCTGGGATATAAATACAGATTGAGTGAGCATTTCTCGACAGAGATTAAGGTGGATATAGGTAGTCCCGAGGAAATATCTGAAGACGCAAGGCTTCGCCGGTACGCCTACTTCAAAACGGCAGCCCTGTATTGGGAAAAGGAGAAATGGACTATAAGGGGTGGGATCTACAAACTGGTATCCAGTGATTATATTTTCGAGGGACTTGCACCATATCCGGATGATTGGTTTGACGATGTGAGATACCAGGGCGCATTTGGCACATTCAACTGGGCATCGGGATGGACCCTCCTCAGTCAGGAGGGTATCCTGGTTGACTAGATCCTGCCTTCTGTTATTTCTTTACCCTTTCGGAGAGCCTCCAGGTTCAGTAGAACCATCTCCTCCCCTTTTCTTCCGAATATGGCCCTGATCCCGCTTTCGAAATGTTCATATGGGATCCCTATAAAGGGTGTGGCTGCACCCAGGATAACCATATTGGATACTTTTTTGGATCCCAGATCAGATGCTATTTGATCGGCATCCAGCAGAACATGGTTTGGGTGTAGGGCAATCTGTTCTTCGATGGCTCGCATGTCGGGGTAATCGGGGATATTCAGGTAGGGATTTGAGTTGGTAACAAGCCATCCATCTGTGGAAAGGTAAGGCATATACCGCAGGGATTCCATGGGTTCAACAGATAGGATAAGGTCGGCATTTCCAAGGGGGATCAGATCAGAGGCAATAGGCCTGTCGGATATCCGGAGATTTGACTGTACTGCTCCTCCCCGCTGGCTCATGCCATGCACTTCTGCCTGTTTGATATATAATTCATTGTTCAGGGCTGCCATACCTATGGATGCTGCGATGGATAAAATGCCCTGGCCTCCCACTCCGGCCAGTATGATATCAGCTTTCATAAAATTTCATTTTTAGGTTTGCTTTTTCCCCTTGGGCCTTCCTTGCGTGCTTCCCTCCTCTTCCTTGTGGCTGTCTGTATACACTCCCGCTGGGCAATGATCACAGAAACTCCATCGTAAACAATCTCCTCCCTGAGTATATTCACATTATCCCCATGATATTTCTTCAAGGGATTCAGGGTCCGGATATGTTCTAGAGGCACACCTAAACCTTCACATATCGATTCGAGGCGCCCGGTGGCATGGGATGTCTGTCCCCCGGTCATGGCCGTTGTAGAATTATCAGAAATAATAACGGTGATCGGTGAATGTTGGAGTACAGCATCCAGTAAGCCAGTCATCCCTGAATGAGTGAAGGTTGAATCACCTATCACACACACCGCAGGTATCAGTCCCGCATCAGCCGCTCCCTTGGCCATGGTTACGGATGCACCCATATCCACGCAGGTATGGATGGCATTATAGGGAGGCAGTGCACCAAGTGTGTAACAACCTATGTCTGAAAAAACCCTTCCTTCACCAAAAATTCCCATGACCTCATTCAATGCCATATATACATCTGCATGGCTGCATCCCTTGCACAGTGCAGGTGGCCTGTTGACAATAATATCCGGGATTTCGTGGATTTTTTTTGTCGGGAAACCAAAAGCCATGCTGACCAGGTCGGGAGTAAGCTCCCCGGCCCGTGGCAATGTGCCGTCCAGCCTGCCGCGAACCTTTTTTCCAAGTCCCAGGATCCCAGCCAGTAATTCTTC
Source organism: uncultured Bacteroides sp. (assembly GCA_964642325.1). Lineage (GTDB taxonomy): Bacteria > Bacteroidota > Bacteroidia > Bacteroidales > SM23-62 > SM23-62. Next base: position 4,458 of record CAZXOJ010000334.1, read on the forward strand.
GACCACCGGATAACCCTCCTCTATGACCAGGATTGACTCACACATATCGTACAATGCTGCCAGCTTTTTCCGCGGAAGGGGGTATTGGGAAATTTTCAGGACAGGATGTGGTACAATATGATCTTTGAAGTTTTCAATCAGGTAATTATATGCCAGTCCGCATACAACAATCCCAACAGACCTGTCTTCCCCATCGATAAACTGGTTGAAAACGCTCTGCTCTGATTCCTTTTCGAAGGCATCCTGATTTTTAAGCAGGGTCTGGTAACTTTTGCGGGCAAGGCTGGGCAGTAAAATAAACTGGTTTGGATTATCAGGCAGGATAAGTGGGTTCTGGTCCATGACCTCCGACCTGTTCACTCCAGAGCGGGAATGAGCCAGCCTGGTGGTCAGCCTGAGCATAACTGGGATTTTGTACTGCTCTGACAATTCAAAAGCATGATAGGTCATATCATAAGTTTCCTGCTGGTCTGCGGGTTCAAAAACC
>CAZXOJ010000335.1:0-2766 GCA_964642325.1 uncultured Bacteroides sp.
TCACTTGATGGGCTATCCAGTGGAGCAACAGAAATACCAGTCACTGGCCAATTTGCATCTTTTTTTTGAAAATCAGGAGCAAGTATCAGGCTATAAAAGATGGCTCAACCTTGAAACAGGGATTACCTGCCTTGAATACAATGTTGGTGACATTACCTATCGAAGGGAAATTGTTTCCTCCGTCCCCGACCAGGTAATCCTGGTTCGCCTGACAGCCAGCAAACCGGGCAGTATATCACTTAGAGCCCAACTCCGTGGATGCAGGAACCAGGCACACTCAAACTATGCCACTGATTACTTCAGCATGGATGGTGCTGGTCAGGATGGTTTGACGGTCAACGGGAAATCGGCCGATTATATGGGTGTTAAAGGGGCCATCAAATATAAAGTTCAACTAAAGGCTATTTCAGAAGGAGGAAGTATGGAGGTAGATGACATTGACCTGACAATAGCAAATGCGGATGCAGTAACACTGGCCATTGTAGCTGCCACAAATTTTGTCAATTACAAGGACGTGAGCGCAGATCAGGAAGAACGTGTGTCATCATACCTGGCGCAAATAGAGGGTAAATCTCCCGAGGAAATGTTTGCTGCAGCCATTGAGGATTATCAAGCTCTCTTTAACAGGGTTTCTTTAGAATTGCCAAGAACTGATAACTCATTCCTTCCTACTGATGAGCGGATTGCCGGATTTTCAGAACATGCCGATCCCAGCCTGGCTTCACTCTGCTATAATTTTTCCCGTTATGTATTGATTTCTTCCTCAAGGGAGGGAACTGAAGCAGCCAATCTCCAGGGGATATGGAATGAAGATATGAATCCCTCCTGGGATTCGAAATATACTACCAATATCAACCTGGAAATGAATTACTGGCCTGTGGAAACCGGAAATCTTGCAGTTTGTGCTGAACCGCTGATTACCCTAGTCAAAGACCTTACTGATCAGGGATCAAAGGTTGCCAGGGCACATTATGGTGCCAGGGGTTGGGTATTTCACCAGAATACTGATCTCTGGAGGGTGGCTGCTCCAATGGATGGTCCGACCTGGGGGACTTTCACAACGGGTGGTGCCTGGCTGACCACGCAATTATATGAACATTACCTTTTCAATCCGGATAGAGAATACCTGAAAGAGATCTATCCGGTCATCAAGGGATCCGTCCAGTTTTTTATGGATTTCCTGATTGAGCATCCAAATCGTAAATGGTTGGTTACCAGTCCGTCAACTTCACCTGAAAATCCTCCAAAAGGACCTGGATATACCTATTTTTTTGATGAGGTGACAGGTAGCTATTACTTTACGACCATATGCTACGGCTCTACCATTGATAATCAGATCCTGACCGACCTTTTCAGATACTATGTCGAAGCAGCGGGGATTTTGGGTCTGGATGAGGAATTTGTGGCCGAGGTGAATGAAGCCAGGACCAGGCTTGTGCCCCCTCAGATTGGGAAGGACGGCACCTTGCAGGAGTGGGCCGAAGACCTGGAGCAGATGGAGGATAAGCACAGGCATTTTTCCCATCTGTATGGACTTTATCCAGGTAATGTAATCTCCGCGAAAAATACCCCCGAGTTTATTGATGCCTGTAAAGCAGTTCTTGAGCAGAGGGGTGATGGTGGGACGGGGTTTTCCAGGGGATGGAAAATGGCACTATGGGCCAGGCTGTATGATGGCAACAGGGCTGCCCAGATTTTCAAAGGTTACATCGGAGAACAATGCTATCCGCAGCTTTTTGCAAAATGTTTTACCCCCCTCCAGATTGACGGGACGCATGGTGTAGCAGCAGGTATCACAGAAATGCTGATTCAATCGCACGAAGGAGTGATAGATCTCTTGCCTGCTCTCCCGGATGAATGGAGTGAGGGAGTTTTTGATGGAGTATGTGCCCGTGGTGGATTTGAAATACGGATGGAGTGGAAGGCTCAGGAGATCACTAAAGTAGAAGTCCTGTCAAAGTGTGGTAATCCCTGCCGGATCAATGCAGGGGGAAGTGTCAGGGTAACGAAAAATGGAAAGCGCGTTCGACTAGAATCTTATGACGATGGATCCATCGAATTTAATACTACTCCTGGGGATATGTATACTCTTATTAAGCAATAACAAAAGGACGATAATGCACTAAAATCTAAATCTTCATAATTATGGAAAGACGGAAGTTCATTTCAAGAAACATTGCTGTTGGAGCACTTACTCCGGCTGCCCTTGCTTCATTAGGCTTCTCAGATCTAAAATCAGAAAACATGGAAAGTACTGATGAGATGAAGGATGATGTAGTAATTGAAAGGGTGTCAGAAGGACAACCCCACAAGGGGAAAGTGCTGGCAGTAATTCAACCTCATTGCGATGATATCCCGATTTTTGCTGCAGGTACGGTGGCAAAACTTATTTCTGAGGGTTACACCGGGTATTTGATCAGGACAACCAATGATGATGCTGCAGGAGCAGGAGCAAGCATGGGGGAGAGGGTTATAAATAATGAAAAAGACAATGCAGCCGTGGCAAAGGTACTGGGACTTAAAAAAACCTATGACCTGAACTACCGCAATCACAGGATGGATGAATATAATATACAAGAGATTAAGGGACGGTTTATATTTCTATTCAGGTTGCTGAAAGTAGATACCTTGATTTGTTATGATCCATGGGGGCATTATGAAGAAAATCCTGACCATTATATTACGGCACAGGCTGTTGAAGCTGCTCGTTGGATGGCAGGCATGGGAACTGATTATCCGGAACAATTAGAGGTAGTGAAACCTCAT
>CAZXOJ010000335.1:2866-4865 GCA_964642325.1 uncultured Bacteroides sp.
TGTTTTCATTATATCGGGCCTTCCCCCTCCAAACTCAATGATTTTATAAGAGAAAATGTCGTATCTATATAAAATAATCCCATATAAAACCCTGGATTGCATCGCTCACCCGTGCAATTTCATTTGATCCGAGTTTCAGGCAAGCTGTCTAGGATTTTTTACCATATGGTACAGTCATATACTACTATAATAGTAGTTGCTACATTTTAACAGATTATTATAAATGATTTTGAAGTGATTTGGACATTAAGAAGGAATGAGAACTAACTCCAAATAGTTAAATACCAGGTACAAATTCTTCCATGGCACAAAAACAAAGTTCGTTAATCATGCAAGAGAATGTTATTGCTCGAAAGATCATAACGCTTAGGGGAGAAAAGGTGTTACTCGATATACATCTCGCAGATTTATATGAAGTTGAAACAAGAGTTTTAAAACAGGCTGTACGACGAAACAAACATCGTTTTCCATCAGATTTCTTGTTCGAACTTACTGAAGAAGAAGTAATTGCTGTGGTATCACAAAATGTGATACCTTCTAAGAAATATCTCGGTGGTGCTATTCCTTTTGCATTTACCGAGAATGGAGTAGCCATGCTCGCTGGTATACTAAGTAGTAAGAAAGCAATAGAAGTAAATATAGCGATAATGCGCACTTTTACATTATTGCGGAAAATGTTGCTTGTACAGAAGGATGTTATTCAGGAAATAGAAAAGATTAAGAGGAAAATAGAGGATCAGGATGGCGACATACAATTAATCTTTGAATACCTGAAACAATTAGAACTTGCAAAACAAGAGGAGCGAACATATCAGAAGCGAAATCGTATTGGTTTTAGAAGAATGATGAATAATATTTATCTTTACTATTGTCTTCTCAGAAATTACTCATTGCCAATTTGGGATAGATACGAAGTGCATTCTTATAATATATTCTTTCAAGAACTTCACGGGGTAAGTTTAAGCCTTTAGTCGGTGTATCTCCAAAAAACCCACCATTAACTGTTTCATCGGTTTCAAGAATCCGAAAACAACGGTTATATGCTCTCACCATGTTTTCTGTTTGTTCAGCTGTTTTCCAGCGACCAATATCTGTCCCAAACACAATACGGTCGGCATATTCAATCATGAAATCACGAAGGTTATCGTAACTAACCAAATTAAAATATTGAAAGGTGGCAGCTAAATCGATATTGAAATTTGGGTAGGTAGATAAAAGAAATCTGAGATAATCAATTTGCGCATCCTGGCAAATCAACCATGAGGCATGAGCAGCCACAACCTTTAAATCGGGATGTTTTGCCAGCACATTATGTAAACTAGTTATCTCTTTCCAGTATTCCACAGGATCTTCACACCAGGGAGTACGATTTCCAAATGGCCCATTTGGATCTGCAATATGAAGTGAAGCAGCCATAATACCAAGTTCTTCCATCTTTGCAAACATCGGTTCATTGGCTGGATCATCCACATAAGGAAACCCTTTTTCTCCATCTTTCAATCTGCGATAATACGGACCATACCAGATCTTATAACCGATAAATCCTTGTTCACGTTTCTTTTCTAAATCTTCAGGCTTATACTTTAATCCACGCGCTGCTTCATAATCTCCATAAGCACAAAGCATGCGATTCTGACTGACCAGGATAACGGAATCAATATTAGTAATGGGATGTCTCCGGTCGCTCAGATTAATCCACATGGCTAAATCCGTTGAATAGTCAGCGAGCAGGATTTCCCTTAGGTCTAGGTATTTCTGAATAGCATCATAATCCCCAGCAACATGTGCGTGAACATCTATTCTTGGAATATCTGGGTAGTTTGTTTTTACCTGTGTAAAGACCTGTGAAATATAAAACAATGAAACGCAGAAAGTCAGTATAGTTTTCATATTATAAATTGAGATTATTGATAGACAATCAATAAATATAAAACTAATAGTTAAATCTTTTAGGTCGGGATATAGGATAACTCAGTACTTCATGACTCGAGATCGACCA
>CAZXOJ010000336.1:0-4837 GCA_964642325.1 uncultured Bacteroides sp.
CTGGCAAACCTTCAAAACTCTCCCAATTCTGGCAGGAATTAAAAAGGCGTAAAGTCATTTATGTGATCACGGTATATGCATCTGCTGCATTTGTGATCATCGAGCTGGTCAACAACCTGGTGGAGCCACTGAACCTTCCACCTAATCTGTCAACCATAGTGATTGTTGTACTGGCTGTCGGATTCCCGCTGGCTATCATTTTTTCCTGGATCTTTGATCTGACTTCGGAAGGAGTCGAAAAAACCAAGCCTTTAAGTGAAGTAGAAAATGGGGACAAAGCAGTTGTTCCAAATGCATGGAAGATTGCCACTTTTGTAAGTTTTGTCGTTATTATTGGATTGGTCACACTTAATCTGGCTGGAGGTTTAAAACAGGTGCGGGCAGGTGACATTCAATCTCTGGTGGTGCTCCCCTTTGATAATTTTACAGGCGATGACCAGCTTGAATATTTCGTGTCAGGCATGCATGCCTCATTGATCGGGGATATAGGAAAAATCAGTGATTTGAGGGTGATCTGTAAAACCTCATCAAATGTCTATAAGGATGTAGATATGTCTGCCACTGAAATTGCTTCAGAACTCAATGTGGATGCCGTAGTGGAAGCGACAGTAATGTGCCTGGGGGACAGCATATGTGTACAGTTCAGGCTTGTCAGTATATTCCCCGAAGAAAACCAACTCTGGATAGGCGAATATAAAGAAGAGAAAAGCCAGATCCTCAATCTATATAACCGGGTGACAAAGCAGATTGCGCATGAAGTGAAAATCGAATTAACCGCTGACGAAGAACTTTTGCTGGCTGAATCCAGAACAGTCAATAATGAAGCCTATGATGCTTACATGAAAGGAATCTATTACTGGGACCAATTGACCTCGGGGGGGTTACAGAATGCTTATGAGTATTTTACCATCGCTGTTGAAAAGGATCCAGATTGGGCGCCTCCATATGCAGGCCTTGCAATTGTCTGGGGAGGCCGGGCACAGATGGGATTTGAAGATCCAACCCTTGCTATACCAACAGCTTATGAAAACTTAAACAAAGCCATTGAGCTGGATCCGAATTCTGTTTATGCACACTTTGTTTCAGGACTTTTTGCTGTTTGGGCAGCATGGAATTGGGAACAAGGCGAACAGGAGTTCTTGAAAGTATTGGAAATTCAGCCCAACAACGCAAAGTGCCGAGTCTATTACGGGCATTTACTTAATATTTTAGGAAGGCCTGAAGAAGCTCTGGAACAAGGTAGGATATCTGTTGATCTGGATCCCTTGAACCCTCTAATTCAGGGGCTATATGCGGCATTGCTTCTACAGACGGGGGATTATGAAGCAGCGATCGCACCAGCTCAAAAAGTACTCACGCTGGTGCCTAATCACCCGCTTGCTTTCCGTGTTTTGGAGGTTGCATACTATTTTTCGGAGGATTATATAAAGTCCTTTGAAATATTGATGCAAATGATACCTTTCGAAGAAGATGTTATTTTAAATCTCCAAAACATATTTAATGAGCAGGGCTATTCCCCCGCCCTTCAGGAAGTAGTCAACTTGTTGGAACTAGCTGCTCAACAGAACTTCATCCAGCCATTTATAGTAGCAAAATATTATCTCGAATTGAAGAACACCGAAAAAGCCCTGGAATGGATTGAAAAGGCATTTCAAGGACGTGATCCGGAAATGCCATACATATCAACTTATTTTGCAGATTTAGAACAATTGCATGACAATCCGCGGTACTTGGACATCCTTGAGAAGATGAACCTGACATTGCCTGGAGAATAATCGTGCAATTTCTGTCCGTTAGCTTCTACAATTTAATGCTTACACTTTTACCTGCATAAACACCTTGAGGCAGGTCCACCACAATAAATGTTTTGTTCTGGTTATTTTGTGGGAAGGCCATAAAATTATCTCCTCTGGCATTGTATATATCCGGAATGGTAATAATTATTCTACTCAATTTTCTTGAAGGATCAGAAATGGTTAATTCCTCTATTCGGTTTCCCTGCATTTTAAGCATCGCCATACCCTGGCTATCCATTCTAAAATTGAAACCATTAGAGATTTCCACCTCTCCGGATTTGTAAAAGGCAAGCTGGTATATGCCCAGTTTATTGCTCTTTACTGCTTGTATATCAGATGTGTTTGAGATAATTTCAATGTCGCGATTATTGCTGCTGGTTTCTTTTAGTTCCTGCTCACTTACAACAGGCACAACGATATATTGATAGGAAGCATTATTTGGACGGTTCCCATGATCAAACCACAACATAAATACTTCCTCACTTACAATTTCGTTGGAGATATTTTTCTGGTCAGTTATGTCTGACCATCGTCCCTGTTCAACTTGATTTGACAAGTTAATCGTTGTTGGCTCAGGAAAAATATATCCAATTTTATCCTGGTACACCCATTTAACATTTTCCAACTGGCGATCACCATCAGGAAGTTTTATCGTTTTATCATCCTGCATAACCGTCACATCGCTTCTCATTAAAACCTGGTTAATGGTGGTTGCTACCGGCAGCCTTGGTCTGGATTTAATACCTGTTCCAAGGCAAACATACTCTTCATCAAAAAAGAACCAGGATTTTTTAGCTACGAGCATATCATGCGGACTCCGAAAGTCAAATGCAACGGCTCCATATAAACCGTCGGTAACAGCTCCGACAAAGTCAGTAAGTCCATCTTTTTGAATTTCATTTGGACCAGGTAGTTCAGGCTTTTGCATGATAGTGGTTCCCGAGATTTTCTGCCAGTCATATACAGCCCAGATATTATGGTACTCATCTCCCCTGAGCTGCAAATAATTGGTCCCGTCAGCCCGGTGGTGGGTGGTCTTGCCGGGTCCGTTGTAGGGTACTTCCATATTCCTGTTCCTGGTAGAGAACATTCTCACAGTAGTATAAAAATTCGGCCTCTGGAATACAAAATGCTCTGTTTGCCAGAAGAATTTACTAAACGACAGAGATGGTTCAGCTTCTCCCTTTCGCAATCTGATAATTTCTTCCAACTCATCTTTCCGGTAGTCAGTACTAAGCAATAGCCTCTCAATTTCAATAGTACTACGTGGTTCAAAGCTTGCCTTGTGAGAGATACTCCTGTTTTTTACGCTTATATCTGTATATACTCCATACACCATTTGCTTATATATCCCATCCAGGTAATAATCAACCAGTTGATTTATTTTATCTACTGAGAATGCATATTTCGTGTTTGCCACATAATAGGACCATTCACCAAATGCATTTGCGTATTTGCCGTATCCATAGGAGGTTGTATTATTGACCCTGTCTGTTCGGTGGTGAAAGCTAAAATCGTGCTGCATTCCCCGGGTTCCTGTACTGAATTTCACTTCACCTTCAATCAATTCTATAATTTCCTCAAATCCTTCTTTATCATCAATAAAAAGTAAGTTTTTTGCCAATATCCCTGCAATCACAATTCTATCGCCACTTGGCCTGGCACCTGAAGCATTCATATTTGCCCTGCCAATAATTGGTTGGCCCTTTTCAACCAGGTCATTGGGTAGCTCATCACCAATGATCAGCATTAGGTTCACCAAATTTGTTGGTGTTGAAATCTGATTATTATGCCAGTTATCGCCAAAAAAATCATTATCAACCCAGTACTTAAATCCCCTGGTAATGACTTCTTTCAGCTTTTTATTCTTGTAATACTTAGATTTCTTGATTTTATAAGCCCTGGCCAGGTAGACTAAATCAGAGGTGTGATGCCGCTGTGGAAAGCCGGCAGTTCTGCTAAGATCAGCATAATTGATACCCTGAAAACTTCCGTCCTCATTCATTTTGTTAATGATTGTCTCAACTTGTGCATCATCAATACTTGATTTCAAAAGTTCAGCCGTCACTCTTTCTTTTACTATTTCAATATCGTCAGGTTTGGCATTGGCTGATGAAACAGAAAATGCAAAGATTAAAATCAACAGGAAGGATTTGAAGATTGATTTCATAGTATAAAAGTTTTAATTAATGAATTAAAGTTAACTATTATTCAGGGGGATCACATCGCCTTCCTTAACAGGAGGACGATATCGGCAAGATGAAGCGGGATTATTAAAACAGTTCCTTAAGCTGCCTGATGGCAGAAGCCGCAAGTGCCTCTCCTGATCCGATTTCATAGATAGTAGAACCGGGGGTGGTTTCATATCCACTGATATAGGGAGTAAATCCCGTCGGACCCTGGGTAAAAGATACCTCTGTAGGGAAATACCTGGTGTTATCATTGGCCAGTCCCATGACCATAGTATTCGGACAGGGAGAATTGGTTTTAATGTCCACACCAAACTCATTAAAGGGTTCTCCCGGGAGTCCCACAAAAGCCAGATCTCCAACCCTGATAACCTGAACTTCAACACTGTCCACCTGATCCTGTATTTTATGCATTTTGATCCAATTTTTAGCATACTGTTCATCAGGTATACCGTCTTGCTGAATAGGGGGCATGCCTTCCCTGGCTACTCTGTCCATAATTTTTTCGGCCCAGGCCAGTTGTTCATCGGTGATAGAAATTCGCTTTAGTGCCACAAATTCCTGCGATATAAGAACGTCTCCGCCTTCCACTGCTTCCTGCTTCATGATGGATTCAAGTGCACCTACTCCAAGCATGTATCCTATACGCTCTGCCTCCTGGTAAGTATCTATGAACCCATACTCATGATTTATTTGGGTCACATTCCCACATAATCCGTTAAAGAACATCGGGATATAATCCTCTCCTTTAATCTTTCGCACGGACTCTATCATATAACCAGGATAATCAGCGGAATATAACCAGTTACTACCGGTCAGGTTAGTGACATGGCAGCCGAAATTGACGACGGA
>CAZXOJ010000337.1:0-4835 GCA_964642325.1 uncultured Bacteroides sp.
TTCTGGGCGGTTCGCGGAGGAGGAGGGAATTTCGGGATTGTTACCTCCTTCCTGTTTGATATGAAAGATGCCAGTATGGTATTCGCAGGCCCCATGATGTGGGAATTGGAACATACGGAGAAAATACTCAAATATTACAGGGAGTTTATGGTCAATGCAGACAACAATATTTACGGGTATTTTGCATTCCTGACCGTTCCTCCCGTTGCTCCCTTCCCGGAAGAACATCAGATGAAAAAAATGTGCGCCATTCAATGGTGCAATTCCATGGATGAGGAAGCTGGAAATAAAGCCGTTCAACCATTCAGGGACCTGGAAACACCAACCATTGATTTTACCGGTTATGTTCCATTCCCTGCCCTGCAAACCATGTTTGATGCCTTGTATCCAAAAGGTATGCAATGGTACTGGAAAGCCCATTATGTGAAAGAGATCAGTGATACAGCTGTGGATCTGCACCTTCGCAATGCAGAGAAATTACCCACTCCTTATTCTACCATGCATATGTACCCTGTGAATGGAGCTGCCCACAAAGTAAAGTCAGATGACACTGCCTTCAGCTACCGTGAGGCCAACTGGGCACAGGTCATCGTAGGGGTTGATCCGGATCCTGCCAACAAGGACAATATCACCGAATGGAGTAAACAATACTGGGAGGACATGAAAGATCATTCCCTGCCAGGGGCATACATCAATTTCATGATGGATGATGTGGGGCAAAAGCGGGTTGAAGACAGCTACCGTGGTAATTATTCCAGGCTGGCAAAAATCAAGGGAAAATATGATCCTGACAACTTTTTCAGGGTCAATCAGAATATTGCCCCCAGGTAAAGTTTAGCTATACATAGATTCAATAACCCTCTGTTCTGCAGGGGGTTATTGATGATTAAGAGGCAGTATTATTAAAAATTCTGTACCCTTGCCCGGCTTTGAATAAACTTCGATCACCCCCTGATGCTCTTCGATAATTGAATAGCTGATGGATAAGCCAAGGCCGGTTCCCTCCCCAACGGTCCGGGTAGTAAAGAAAGGTTCAAAGATATGGTCCCGCACTTCGGGAGGCATGCCCTTGCCATTATCCTTAAAAGAGATTTTCACCTTATTTTCCATACTGCTGGTCTCAATGGAAATCTCACCTTTGTCTTCTATGGCCAGTATGCTGTTGGTCAGGATATTCATAAACACCTGGTTGAGTTTTCCGGGTAAACACTCAACGTGGGAAATCTTTCCATATTTTTTAACAACAGATATCTTGTTCTCCATTTTGTGGTGCAAAAGCAACAATGTTGAATCAATACCCTCATGGATATCGACCTGCTTGAATTCATTCTCATCCATTCTTGAAAATGTCCTGAGATCTTTTACGATCTGCATGGAACGGGATGATCCTTCTACTATGCCTTTGAAAAGATTCTGTGTTTCCTTAATCGCGTAGGCCAGGTCCACCGATTCCTTTAGTTCTTCAACCTCACTAAATTCACCGGAGAGATTACGCTGTTCGATGACCGCTTCATACTTATCAAGCAAGCCGAGCAAATCTTCCACATTTCTCTGAAGGGGTTTGATACTGGCACTGATGAAATTGATGGGGTTATTCAGTTCATGTGCAACCCCGGCGGTAAGTTGTCCGAGGGATGCCATTTTCTCAGATTGAACCAGGTGAGTTTGGGCCTGTGTTAAATCATTCAGCGTGTTATTAAGTTCATTCTTCTGTGATTCGATCTCCGTGTTCTTTACCTGTAGGTTAATATTGGATTTTCTTTTGATGTAATACCGGTTCAGTATTACAAAAACCAGGATAACGACCAGGCCAAACAATATGATCACATAATTCCTGAACTGTTTCTGCCTGGCTATTTCAGCCAGCTGTAACAATTCCTTCTGTTCATATTCATTCTGCATCACCAGCTGCGTTATCTTGACCTGGTTCTCCTCATGGTAAAGGCTGTCATAGGTTTCCTTATACAGGATATACATCTGGTATGCTGCTTTGAAATTTTCCTGTTCTGCGTTTATCTCACTCAGGACCTGGGCAGCATTCCTGATCCGGATAGGGGATTTAGTCTCCCTTCCAAGTTCCAGTGATTCAGTCAGGTATTCCAGGGCATTTTTTGTACCCCCGGTCCTTCTGTAATACATTCCTAAACTGAAATAGGACGCGGCCAGTCCGAAGTGTTCTCCCTGTCCTTTAAATATTTCACTGCTTTTCAACAATCTGTAGAGTGCCTCATCATAGTCTCCCATTTCCAGATAAGTCTCGCCAATACTTATATTAGAATAGGCTACTCCTATCCTGTTCCCCTGGAATTCTCTGATATCCATAGCCCTGGTATCATATACAATGGCCATTTCAAAATCATCCAGGTTTACATAGGCCCTGGCAATCTGATGGCAGGCATAGGAAACACCCCCGCTATCCCCCAACTCCTCAAATATCTTCAATGCCTTTAATTCATATTCGACTGCCAGTTGAGAATTGTACTCCTGGTTATATATATCCCCGATATTATTAAAGGAATATGCCAGTTGCGTGTTATTCTTTTGTTCTTCTGCTAATCTTCGGGCATTGAAGAAATACTCCAGGGCAGTGGCATGGTCCCCTACATTCCGCTGGATTACACCCATATAGTTCAGGATGATGATTTCTTCATCAGGTATTTCCAGCTCTTTCGCAAGGGTGAGGGCCTGCAGACCATATCTCCAGGCATCAGCGGGGCGGCTGAACCTGTATTCCCAGCATAATTCCTTTAGTATTTCAATCTTTGCGGTATCTGTGGCCGCTTCAAGGCGGTCCTGCACGTCCTTATCATATAGCTGAGGGAGCACATTGACTGACAGTAAGACCAATACAAGGGTAGCTATTAACTTCATGGATGCAGGCAGCTATTAAACAAATATCCATATCAAAGATAGAAAAACTGATAGCATTGATCTAGATCTTTATGCTGACCCTGGCCAGGTATATGGCTGTTTTTTCTTCATGGGAAGAATAATAGCTGATCCAGAGGTTCCCTTCATACTCTACCATTCCGGCATAACTTGTATCTCCTCCGGATGGCAGTTCCAGGCATTCCGTCAGGCTTCCCTCAACAGGGTCTACCAGGCAGAGAGAAGTACGGGCCTCACCATCATATAGCCGCACCGCAGCAAAAAATCGTCCATCAGATACCTGCATGATTTTCGGTCCCCCGACCCTTACCCCAAGATCTTTCCATTTCCATTCCTTATATGTAGGATTGGAAATTCCCAGTAAAGCGCTGCCTGATCCCTTATCCCGCCTTAGCAGGCAATAGGCCTGGTCATTTTTATCAAATACCAGTGAGGATTCATTAGGGTAAGTATCAACATACGGGAAGACATTGTCCCGTATTACCTCCCAGTTTTCCCCGTCGCGGGTCCCATACAAACATCCCTCCTTATCCTTTCCACTGTAACCGAAGCTATAACCCATCCCTTTATGCCAGGTGGCGCTCCATCTCCAGGTTCCAAGTCCCGTAGGACAGGCAAAAGGCCCCTCCCATTTTTCACCATCTGCTGAAAGCCAGGTCAAAGATTGATGATTATTACCGTTCACTGGCTGCAGAAACCTGACGGCCCCGTTGAGCATGAGCATGCCGGTGGAAGTAATGGATAATTTGGCATCACGGATATCTCCTCCCTCCCATTCCATCAAAACCACAGATTGCCAGGTTTCACCGTCGGCTGACCTAATAATACGGAGTTTCCCATCTTTCGAAACATGCGTTTCCCCTTCACGGAAGGCGCAATACCATTGGGACTTATGCCGGATCAGATCGGTGAAGGCATTGTGGGGTGACTGGTCCCATATTCTTTCAGCCTTCAGGATTTTGAATCCTTCCCCTTTTACCTGGGCACTGGCCAACCCACCTGCTACAGATATCAATACCAGTAATAAACCACAGATAAGATTGAACTTGTTTTTCATGTTATTTTGGGTTATAAGTTAGCGGCTGGTTGCGGTGATTATGTTACAAAATTTTTCTCTGTCTGATGTTGTTCTCACTGATAACTGTGAGCATTTTTTAGAATTGAATATCCTCCGATTTGAATAATTCAATCAAGTACTCTCCAGGTTCATTTGGCTTAAAATCATCCCATCTCAAATAAATTACACCAGCAGATGGTTTTAATCCTTTCCTGTTTTCGTCACTCCTTTCGAAGTTGATTTCAAAGTGACAGATAATCAGGAATATAGGATCTTTATTCTGCGGTTTTGGGGTGTCCCAAGTCCGGAGACAGACTGATTAACACACTTAAAAAGAACATTCTTTGCGCAAGACATGAATGTGGTTGATGCTCAGGTTAGTGATTTCTGCGATCTGCTCATCAGAGTACCCTCTGGTAATCATGTTCACGGCGATCTTTTTAAGACCTTGTTCAATTCCCTGTTCTATCCCCTGCTCAATTCCCTGTTCGATTCCCTGTTCGATTAACCTGAGGCGGTATTCATCAAATGCATCTGTTGTTTCCGGCGATATTGTTTCCATGATCTTATAAATTTTCTCAGGTGCCATGCCTGAAATATTATACAAATATAAAACGAATCTATGAATAAGGGTTTTCTCAATGTTACTAATCTCCTGCAATATCTCCCGTGCCAGAAAGGGGTTTTCCTGAATGAAACCAATCAGATTATCGCTCCGTTTCAAAAACCACACCCCGATTTTTACATTTGGACGTTTGAAATGCTGAATAATGGTATGGTCCTCAATATCTTTCGTGTCAAACAGCACATAGTCGAACAGGGGGACAAAGCGCTTCAGTTCCTCAGGCACATTCTTTACAATCTCATGGCGGGTCCACTTTGACTTGCC
>CAZXOJ010000338.1:0-4834 GCA_964642325.1 uncultured Bacteroides sp.
TGGGTACATTCGTATCTTTTTCCCTTATTTTCTTTGTGGTCTGGTATCCATCCATACCGGGAAGTTTGATATCCATGATAATTAAGTCAAAGGATCCATCCCCGAAGAACTTTTCCATGGCAGTCTCACCGTTAGTGGCCCTCTCAATGGAAATACCTGTGGGTTTTAATACCTGGTCGATCAATTTGTAATTTGAATCCGTATCCTCAACCACCAGTACTTTCTTCCCTTGCCATGATTCTCGAAAATCGTTCTTCGGGGCAATGGAATTCGGAATGTCTGATTGATGATCGCAGGGGATATAGGGTAAAATAAAATTAAACCTGGAACCCTCATTCTCTGTAGAATTCACATCAATCTTTCCCCCCATCAGATGAACCAGGTACCTTGACAGGGTTAGCCCCAGTCCAGTCCCACCATAAAGCTTTACCTTATCGTCTTCCACTTTCCTGAAAAGGTCAAATATGATGCCCGCTTTGTCTTCTGACAGGCCAATGCCCGTATCTTCCACGAAGAATGTAATACTCTCACTCTCCCGTTCATACCCGAAACTAATATGGCCAGACTGTGTGAATTTTACAGCATTGTCAAGCAGTTTACTCAGTACTTGTTGCAAGCGGGCCGGATCGGTCCGCATCTCCAGACCATTTTTCTCAGGCAACTTTGCGACCAGTTCAATGTCGGTTTTCCCTGTTTGCTTAAGCACTTCAAAGTATTTTACCTTCAGGCTCTCTATCAAAACATCAACCTTGCAGTTTCCCTCTCGCATTTTCAGCTGATTTGATTCAAGCTGTGAAACATCCAGGATATCATCGATGATGGTAAGCAGGTTCTCTGCATTGGTGTGGATTACATCGATGTACTCGATTTGCTTGGCATCGACTTTTGTATTATGCATAAGCAATTCGGAGAAACCTACCACTGCATTCATCGGGGTCCTTATCTCATGAGACATATTTTGCAGGAAAGAGGTCTTCAGTTTTTCCGATAGTTCCGCTTTTGTTTTGGCTTCTATCAATACCTTTTCAACTTTCTTTCTCTCTTTTATTATCTCCTCCTTAACAATGAGATCTTTTGTCTTTTCATCAATTTTTTTCAGCAATCTCTCCTGTTCTGTTCTCAGATTCTTTTCCCGACGTCTTATGATTACATATACCAGAAAAACCAGCATGAGAATAACTGCAGCATTGAACCATATTGTCAGGTAAAGGGGTTTCTTTATTATCAACTCGAATCCGGAGGATATCTCAGATTCTATATTATTCTCATTGAATGACTTGATCTTGAAGGTATAGTATCCATGCCCGACCCGGTCATAGACAACCCTGCGTTCTGAGGTAAGTGCCGACCAGTTTTTATTATACCCTTCCAGTTTGGTTTGGTAATTTACCATCTCCGGATTGGTGAGATGTATTCCAATATATTCAATCGCCAATTCATAGTATCCTGGCTTTAGCAAAACCTGGCTAGTCGTATGATCCACCTGTTCTCCATCCACGTACAATGACCCGATTTGCAGCATGGGAGCCACCCTACCTCCTGCTGAAAGATTTGATGAATATTTCACCAATCCCTCAGATGAACCGAACCATACATGTCCGAATGGGTCACTGAAAATCGCATTTGGGAATAATTCTGTGGCACTTTTTATCCCGTCGAGTTGGCTGAATGTTCTGATCCTGCCAGTTTGCGAATCTATCCGTGAGATTCCTCCCCGGTGTCCCACCAAAAGCATGCCGTCATCCGTGTGTGTAAGACTGTAGCAGAAATCTGATAGTAAGCCGGTGGTCCGGGTATAATTTATATTTTCTTCCCCAACAATTTTCCATACTCCATTGCCCTCTGTTCCAGCCCATATGGCCCCAGACCCATCAGTAGAAATAGACATAACCGAGCTAAAGGACCCTATCCTGCTATTTTCCAACCTGACAATTTCTCCCTGTCCATCGATGTAATGGATTTCACTGCACAGGGTGGCTATAAAAATCCTATTTTGGGGATCTATGTATAACTGCTGGATATTGTTATGGGGTAATCCTTGATCCGTAGTGAACCATCTGGTCTGATGCGTTCCAGCACTGATCCTGCATATCCCTTTTTTTGTGCTGACCCAAATCACACCCTCCTGGCCTGTAATATGATTTACAGAATTGGCAAGTTCATCATGAGAAATGAAAACAGGTTTGAACCTGAAACCTGATGGTTCGGCAACATACAAGCCCGATTGCTCAAAACCCAACCATAACCTGCCATCCTCGGCCAAATACACATTTTTTACCCTGTCTCCGGATTGTTTTTCAGGAAGTTGATATGATTCCAGCACGGTTTCCCCTGTATGGTCTATCTTCAATAAACGATTGCCCACTACAGCAAACAGGCCCTCTTCATTACCAGTAACCGTATAGGTCTTGTTTGATTCCGTTTGCAGAGGATAGCTGTAGAAAGCAAGGTTGTTCTTTACATATCGCAGGAGTCCGTCACCATACATTCCCAGCCAGAGGTTGCCTTCTGCATCTTCGAATACAGCTCTGACATCATCTGATACCAGCCCGTTCATCATGGTTACCTTTCCAGCCCTGGCAAAGTTTTTATTCTTGTTTTTCCTGTATTCGATCAGTCCATTGCCCAGCGAGTTCACCCATAGTGTTCCCCTGCCATCGATGGTCCCACCCTGGAGATTATCCAGTATCCCGTCCCGGTTATCATCAATGACCGAAAATGAATACCTGGCTGTAAGGCTGTCAATGTCAAACCTGAAGATCCCATTTTCCATGCTGACAACCACATATTTGCCCGCAGATTCCGGAAGAATATCCACCACTTTTGAGCCAGGATATGCTTCTATCCTGTCCAATATGGCCATAGAATCTGCATCCTTCCTGAATTCCGACAGGTAGAGGTTTTCCTGTGACCCGATCAGGAAGTGGTTTTTTGCCAGACATTCGATATGTGATATGGGATCATGTTCTACAGGAAAACCTACTGGCTTAAGTTCCATATCCGCACCGATACTTATCAGACCAAGGTTCTGCACAGCGGCCCAAATATTCCCGTGGCCATCCTGGGCAATATCCATTACTGCTCCCTGAGCCCCTTCGTTCTCATTCAGTTTGTTGAATTTTTTCCCTGATATGGTGGTGATGACACCATTCTGATGCCCAATCCATAATCTCCCCCTGTTGTCCCTGAAAATCTTGGTGACAAAGTTATCACCCAGGCCATCGCTTGTAGTGAAATACTCGAAATCCAATCCATCGAACCTGTAGAGCCCTTCGCCAGTTCCGATCCACATGTACCCATCAGGATCCTGGTCGATGTCATAAATAAAGGAGTGATGCAATCCTTCCTCGCTGGCATAGTGCCTGAAAAAATACTCCTGTCCTGATGTTGTGGTGCAGGTGGCAAGAAACAGCGATATGAAGGCAGTGGCAAGTTTCATGCGCAATGCTTATTTTCCTACTGCCCTCATCCGCAGGGCAGGATTGTAAACAGGCCTGCCTCCTATGGGTATCACATAAAACGGCAGGGATTCCCCGTACTGATTTTGCACAATGACAACCACATTATTGTTCTTGATAAGCTGGGTGTTATTCTTAATGAACTGAATCTCCATTGAGGTATTCCGTTCATTTTCTATCACCGGCAAGGTATTCTCTTTCCATTCATCCTGATTCGATATTGATAAGAGCTCGCCTCTTTTGGCCACGGATACTACCCTTATGAAACCATCATTATCCCAGTCATAATTAAGGATCTTTACACTGGTCACCTTATCATCCAAATAGGGGTAGATCTGCGATACATTATTCTGGTTGTTGGATAGTCGGAAAGTGTACTCGTAGGTGAACACATTACCCCCTTCCAGGGCGTGGTTTTCCTTCCTGTCGGTGCTCATAAAGTATTTGTACAGATTCCCGTCATCTCCGCTGATGCCTTTGGCGATTACTTTGAAAACATAACCGCCAAACTTTTCCACATAATCTCCCTCTTTTTGATTAAATGGCCCAAAAGTATACCATTCCTTGTCGAAGCGGCTGCTCTGGGTAAAACTTCTTGAGCCCAATAAATTGCCACTCTCATAGGTCCCTACCGGATTGACCTGTTTGGCGTCTTCATTGTTCCATGCACCATTTCCCCCATAAACCGAGAACTTGACGGTTGTATTGAAATCTCCTTTTCCCTCATCCAATTCGCCTCCAGTGTCCGGATCATATACTCGAATATAAAATGGTTCGGTATGCGATGCAGGTACCATAAAGAAAAAGATCTGGCAAAAATCATCATCGCCCCAGGAGGTTTCTGAATTACCGCCAAAGGTTACCAGATAGGGGATGTTCTCATCCTCAGCAGGGGCAGATTGAGACCACACCCCTGGCATGCTGAGAATTGCGAACAGGTATATACACGCTACATATCTGAGTGATTTCAACATAGCAGTTAAGCGTTTGATTAATCTAAGGGTTTGTCTTCCCCAAATACAAAAAAAGCCCAGGGAATCATAACATTTTGGATCTTAGGCCATTCATGAGATGTATCTACGTATAATCCAGGATTTTGTTACATCAGAAGATAAGGCAAAGTAAGGTCAGATAAGCTGTCTGTGGGCATCCAGGTAATATTGTAACCAAAATAGAGGAAGCCGTCCCTTTATGACTGAGACGGCCTCCCGATTAAACCTTTGCAGGTGATGATATATAGGTGAACTGTACCTATAATACACCTGAAAAGCGAAATACCCTTACCCTGAAATTAAAAATCAGGTCGGCAGGTTAATTTTAACGGTTGTTCCTTTGCCTTTTTCGCTTTCTATCCGAAGGTCACCATTGTGTAATTT
>CAZXOJ010000339.1:0-4790 GCA_964642325.1 uncultured Bacteroides sp.
ACTGCCCCGTTTATTCTTCGATAGCTCCATTTTTTTTCACAAATAAGGTAAAAAGATGTTTTAGTCTTAATTATGCCCGTTTTCGTACATGATCTTTGTGTTTATTCTCGATTCCGGACAGTCTATCAGAGAACGGTATCTACATATCTAGATGAATACCAATTTCTTGTATCATGTGGCACGTCAATTGAACTAAAGTGGTTTCAATTAGCGCGGATAAAAATGGTCTACCAATCCCGCGTTTTCAATAAATTTTTATTCATTTAAACCACAATATCATGAGAACAATGAAATCAGTTTTAGTCACAGCTACCATTGGTGTAAGCACACTTTTTCTGGGAGGAAATGCTTTTGCAACAGACGGTGTTTCCGTTTCCCCGAGCAGTACAGAAGCAAAAGTAAAGGTCCAGGTCCTTCAGCCCAGACTCCAGGATATTTCGGTCTATGTGGCCGATGCTGAGGGCACTATTGTTTACCAGGAGGATATTAAGGCAAGGACTACCTATGGCAAAACATATGATCTCTCTGATCTGGATGACGGCATCTATACCTTCACCTCCGCGGGAGATTATATTACTACTACCAAGACGATCAAGGTGGAAGGTACATCCGCTACAGAACTCAGTAAGGAAGCTACTTATAAACCTGTTATGGTTGTAAAAGACAACTATTTAAAGGTGAATTATTTTAACAAAGGCCAAGAGGATATTGAATTTTCTATTGAGGGCTCTGGTGACATATTTCACGAGGGTAAAAGGAGTAATGATATTGCTTACGGTAAGATGCTGGACGTCAGCGAGATGCCTGCCGGTAAATATTATGCCAAGTTGAAAGTTGGTAATAAAGATTATTACCATTCTTTTGAAAGGCGCTAGGACCTCTTCGACAAAGAACTAAGATATAATAAGGGCTGTCTCCTGATTGGAGGTGGCCCTTATTTTTTCAATTTTTTGAACAACAAAGAAAGGGCATCATCTTCACCAACATTGCCGGGAAAAACAATATACTTTAAATCAGGCCTGTCATCGGGGACCAGGACCGGAACCCCTGGCAATGCCTGTCCCACAACAATGGCACGTTGTATTCTCAATCCCTTTGAGGCAATGTCATGGGAGGTAATTCCTCCTTTGGCAATAATAAATGCCGGCGTATTCCTGATTTCCCTGCTGATTCTTACCAGGGAATCAGAGACCTTTTTCCCAATGGCCAGGTTTTCATCCGGAACATCAGTATAAACCAGTTCCCTGGATGTATAAAGCAAAACATGATGGCCATCTTCAATAAATTGATCTACCTGTTTGACAAACTCACCAATATAATCCCCTGATGCATCCTTCAGCAAGCGTGAAACCTCCAATTCAAGAGGATGTATGCCATCCTGGCCCATCAGGTGCTCCACCTGTGCTGTTGATTTAGGAACATAGGATCCCACGATAAAGAGTCCTCCGGCAGAAGAGCCGGAATCAATTTCATTTCCTTCTAAGGGATTTCTGGGCTGTATGGCACCGAAAGAGTTCAGGAAGGATGCAGCTGTGCGATAAAGCAGGATGGCTCCCTGGCTCTCAGCTTTCAATGCTCCAAGGGCAAAAATATCAAGGTCGTTTTGCGCTGCAGCATTAACCGCAACCACGGCTCCAGGCTCCTGTTCCTGCAATTTCTGTGCTACGAATTCCGGACCTTTTGTCCTTAGATCTTCAATGCTGAATGAATCCACCTGTTCAGCGGGAACCCTCCCGAAAGTCTTTTCCCCCACCCATTCTTTAAGGTTGGAATGGGTGAAACCGAAAACCTTGTCTTCAGCAAATGGTGTCTGCGAAGCGGGGACCAGGAGATCCCCGGTTTTTACATAATGCTCATCCCCTATGGTGTATCTGCCACCCTGGAAAAAAGCAGGAATGATGCAATGAACCGGAGCTTGATCGTACAGAAACTGGAGGGCTTTCGGTTCTGCCGGGTAATGGCCCCGGAGCGTGGAATCGCTTCTGGATATGATGCTGAAAGTCCTGCCCGTTTTCTCCGAAGCTTCTTTGATCAAATGGCCTATTTCCCGATACAATACCACCGCATCTTTTTCAGCCATGCTCCTGGAATTGGTCATCAGGAAAAACAGGGGAGTTCCATTGATCATCTCCTTCTCCAGGATATCGGGATCCCACCGGAATAGCACCGGTATTCCGTGAAGGGTCTGACAACCCGTGGGATCATCATCCAGCACAATGATGCAACGATCTGATGCCTTACTCAGTTTCTCGAGCCGGGGAAAAATCTCCCTGAATTGAGATGCTGGCAGCTTTTTAAGAATGTCCTCCGATCGGTCCATCAGCAATTCATACGCTTAAGGCAATTATCCTTAGTACTTATGAATATCTATTGAAAAATTGTTACTGTATTTTTTCCTTTCAATTTTGGGTTTTGAATCTCTAAAACAATCCTGGTGATTCCATCCGGCCAGTAACGTTTTAGCCCATTGTCTGTTACTTCAATAAATTCAATCTTGGCTGAAACCACTTTTGAATTATATTTCATATTAAGATCAAAACCATCCCCCTCCAGCTTTAATACACCCGGTTCCAATTCAGTCACCTTGCAATATGTTATCAGATTCAGGCTGGTAGCTTGCTCTTTGATTTCAGCCAGCTCCCAGGCATCGGAAATGGTAAACTTTTTACCACGGTCGAGGCGGTAAGTCCTAAGCCATTTATTAACCGCTGCCTCATCGGTGTATGCTCCGGCAATGTCCGTAGTAAAAACAGCCTTTTTTGCATCAGCAGTGAAGGAGGTGTTTTTTGCTTTGTATTCTCTTCCTTGCATCTGGTCCACACCGTTAATTTTTGGCAGTTGATGATAACCCGATTGCATGGTCCAGATCTCATATCGCTGGCTGCTAAAGGTCTTCCTGGTATAGGTTTCCCGTCCAATATCAATCAGGCAAGGTTTTCCGTCAAAATACAAAACACAGGTCCCCAAATCGTTATGGTTATGACTTTCGGCATTATGACCTCCTTTGGCCGCAAAAAAGAAACCATCTGTGGAACCCTCCATATCGCGGGCCCCGGCTACCTCTGTTTGAGGTAACCAGAAATCGCTGATCAAGGCATTCTCTGCACTTGCATTACTGATTTCATCAAGGTACATCAATTGCATTATTTGTTCATCAACTTTTCCGCCTGGTGTCTTCTGGCCCCAATCCTGCTTTTCTGCCAGATAAACCCCGAAATTCTGCAATACAGGATCTTTGATCTCTTTTCCATACCAGTAGATAATGGCCGGGCGGCTGCCGGTTGTAGCATCAGCATCGGCAAAATTGATGAAATAGGGATGACTGATATATGCTTTGTAAATAAAGGTTCCCATATTTTGAACCAGGGGATTATCGTACACATCAAATTTCCCGTCTGTGGCCATCTTCAACAAATCAAGGTTCTGGAACAAAGAAGCCCCTGCCCTCCCCCAGTAGGATGGACCTTCATCACAGCCACCATCGGCAGGATATCCATTGATAAAAACATCCAGGGACCTGATCACTTTTTCAACCCCTTCCTGCTTCTTTTCCTGGTCTTCTTCGAGGATCAGAATGGCAGTAAGCATGTTATGGTTTGTCCACGGATTCCAGTTATTGACCCTGCGTCTTCCGTCCAGTCCCTGCCACCAGAAATCATCTCGTTCGTAATAAGGGATCACGGCTTTTTTCATTATTTCATTTTTCAGTCGGGTTGAGATCAGAGGATGGACTTTATCAAACTCATCCTTGAACAAAAACCATGTCCATGATAAAATGTTTGTAATTTCACCAACGCCAAGATCAATGGTAGGTTCATCAGCATCAGGTAATCCATGTGGAGCTTTCTGTGCTGTAAGGTGAGCCGACCAGCCCCACCATGTTTGTTCACTGTAATACCACACCCCGTTTATGATCTGGTCAATAAAACGGCCTTTGCCTTCAACCAGTTCTCCCATGACTAAATCCATAAGAGCAGCCCTCGGAGCCGCATAAACACTTTGACGGCGGTCACCGGAGCGGATAATTTCGATGTAGTCTGTTGCTTTTACAATAGGCCAGTCATAATCCAACGACGCTTCAGCTTCCTCGATATACTGTTTTTTAATATTCGCAGGTAAACCGTTCCAGAAATCCCTGCTACTATAGGTAGGGACATCAAGGTCCGAGAAGTCTTTGATCAGTGCAGATCCGATACCAATCTCTTTGGCTTCATTTACCAGCACATCTCTTTTTTCCTGAGCAAAACTGCTGAGGGTGAAACAAGATAATAGGATAAGAAGAAATAGTTTGTTCATGATTTAAGGTTTTAGGTGTTTCAATTAAAATAAATTTCATATTTCAAATTGCCGGAGGCATTGATTTCAATTACTTTACAATTCTTTCCATTCAGATCGGTGTCAAATGATGTAGTATTGATCTCAGAAGCTCCTGAGATATTTATAATCATATTAGCAAGAATAACCTGCCTGTCAGAAATGGTCAGTTCATCATCAGGACCAGTAAGTAAAGGTATAAGTTCGGTGAATTTCCCCGGGTGGGCAACTTGTATGATAATTTTATCTTCCGCGAAAACAAGTTTCTTTTTCCCTTTTTCCCCCAGTGCATATTGAACCTCAAATTCGCTGCATGCCGGATCATTTTTCCCAGGTTCCGGGATCCATTGTTTTCCGTCCAGAATAAACTCCGCTTCGAGATCGCCGGCTTCATAAACTCCCTGCATGCCGGAAGCTTTTGTTCCATAGGCGGCGACATCTGTCCTGGACTGCGACTGGAATACAGTTCCAGCTGA
>CAZXOJ010000340.1:0-4763 GCA_964642325.1 uncultured Bacteroides sp.
AATCCTATGAAAAAATTGTAAGTAATATCCAGGAAGTAAAGGCCAGGAACGGAATTGTCATTGCTATTGTTACCGAAGGAGATACGATCATAAAGAACATGGCCGATCATGTACTTGAGATCCCTACATGTGATGAGAAGCTGGTTTCCCTACTTGCTGTAGTGCCTCTGCAATTATTGTCCTATCACATAGCCGTTATGCGTGGGTGCAACGTTGACCAGCCGCGCAACCTCGCTAAGTCAGTTACGGTAGAATAATAGAGGTTTCAGATCATTCATCATTTTCAAACTTGATGGATACAAAACTTCTATCATTACAAAAAAATCCGAGGGTCTTGTCGTAGCCAATCTTATCTTCATAATAACCGGTGATCTGGTCGATATATTGGCAGGTATTATTTTTTGTGGCTTCATAAATAAGATAAGGACCGGATATATCTTTGGGGCTCATATTTTTACAATCTATTCCCCAGGTAGATTTATATCCTTCGGCTCCCTCAAAATTAGCCACCACATGGAGTGAAACTAGATTGTTATTATCGTCTAGCACTATCTCACCACCTCCTGTCACAGAACTCTGCCCCCATTTCGAAGTATCTATCTGGGCTTCAAATACATTGTCTGTGAAGCTGCCTTTGAGGTACCATCGAACAACCCAACCTGTGGTATCAACATAGGGTTCGGGCAGAGGAGTTATGAAATTGTCACTCTCCCGGATCCTCCTGAGCTCGGTTTGTATTGCGCAATATTTAAATTTAGGTGCCTTGTTTTCCGTGAATCTTATCTGAAGTTCAAGATTGGTATATGTATCGTGTACAGAACTGAAGTAATCATAGCCCACCAATATCAGATAAGTATCATAAGAAGTAAGATCAGTTATCACCACGGGTTTATTTTCTGCTACAAGGGTTAATTTTCCATTCTTGTACCCATATACGAATGGATAAGCATTTTCATTATTTGTCCCTTTCAGAGAAATCTCCAGGGTACTGTTTTTCTGAACATCCTCATTTTGAATTTCAAGCTTAAACAATCCAGCTGACAATTCAGGGTATGAGCGGGTAAATGATTTCAGCGTATCATCTTTACTGCTGCTGACAAATGTATTTTCTGCTGTAATGGAATTCATGAAGGTGCTTGATTCTACATTATATTCAAGTCCAGTCAGATATATGTGGAGGAAATCTAACCAAATTTGTTTGGTATTATCAATAAATATATAGTCATAGGAATTGAATAAATTATATACCTCATTCATCCTGGCAACCATAACTGAAACCGGATGTGCTCCAATACGTATTAAATTATCGTAATAATAGGACCACATGGTATCACACTCCGGCGTGGGGGTTTGAAAGGACAGGTATTTTACCATAGAAGATAGGCCCCTGCCATATTCAATAACCTTTGAACTAGCATTGCCGTCCCCAGCATAGCTGCCATAATCCAATCCACTGAGAGGAGCCAGCTCGTTTCCCATGAAATCTGAAGGTACATAGCTTGTCCTTTCATTATCTGGGACAAAGAATTCCTCGCTCCAGGAAATGAGTGCCTGGTTTAACCAGTAGTGATCAACATCACTTGGAGGAACCATTAGCGGATACGCCTTGTCATATTGAAACAGTATGGACCTGAATACTTCCCTCGCAATCATGCGTTGCATACCAGCGGCATCATTAAGTTTTTTGGCATTGATCACAAATATCCCGCCCGGCAGCGATTTATTGTTTATTTTCCACAAATATTTACAGTAGATGTCTTCTTTAACATTGGTTACCAGGATGCGATTGATTTTGTATGGTTCGAAAATGAGAGTGTTGAAGTAAAATTCATATTTGAATTTTAAAGTAGAGAGGAAGGTATTATATGATTGATCAAAATAGTTGATGATCTCAGGGCGCAGACTGTTAATATCCTTGCGGAGATAGATGTCGTAGGTATGTTTACCACCCCAACTATATTGTCCGGATATAAAATTACTCACCACCTCCAGTTTTATCCATTTTTTACCCGGGACTGATTTGTATGCGGCAGCCATCGAATTCACTGTGAATAAGCTATCCGGAGGATAAGTGGCAATCAGGAAACCGGAAGAATCCTTCCCTTCGAGGAATTCATAAAAATCATCCGCTTCTCCGGTAGCAGCATCCATTGCCTCCTCCCCGGCCGCAATGAAACTTTGGTCTGACAGGGTTCCTGTATATTTAATCTTGATCTTCAAGGGTTTACTAAGTTCGTCTGGCAAACCTTCGATCAGGTATTGCCCGGAGATGCTACTTTCTCCGAAGCTACTTTCTTCTTCAACTTCAGTAATCTTGATGGTGTTATTTGAGAGGAATGCCCCTGCAGGTACAATAATCTCAAAGGTTGGGGTCTTGAGTTTACCACCGGATTGGCCTATTGTTGTTTCGGTGACCGGAGTGTCAGGTGGTTTATTTTCCTCTTTGGGTTCTTCTTTTTTTTCGCAGGTAAGGAAGATCAATGAAATGATCAGGGCAAGACTGGCAATTTTTCGCATGGCTCAAAGTGGTAGGGGGTGGTTACCATAAAATTACAACCTTAAGCGATAGCAGTCAAGTCAATTTTGATGCTAATCATTTTCATTAATATGCCTGACTATTACATCGCCGATTTTATCTTCATTTGGTCGAGGATTGTATTCCTTTCCCCCTTCTTTTACCCACGCATTAAAGATCACCTTACCTTCCGGGAAAGAAAAAACAGCCTTGTCCTTTCCCTGGCTTAAAGGCTGAACAGCATATGTTGAATCAAATTGAACAATCAATTTCCCTTCTTCCAATGATTCTCCTCTGTTTACCGTAACCTCGTATTTACCTGGCCGTTCGATGAAAAGTGGCCATCCTGCAGGTTTTCTATCAATATAGGTAGCATCCTGGTAGCGGCACAGGTAAACGGGGTTTTCAGCATCAGACCCCACGTGGATTAAACCCGGGGAAAACTGCCGGGTATTTTTAACATCATCAAACCAGTTGTCATAGGCTGCCCTTAATTTTTTCAGCATATCCGGATGGCGGTCTGCAAGGTTGGTTGTCTCACCTGGATCAGAAGAAATATCATAAAGTTCTAAAACAGGATTTTGGCGTGATGTCACAAGTTCTCTCTCTTCAAAGGTGTTTGGGTAACCAATTAGCTTGAACCTTTCTGAAATCACAGCACAATTCTTATACCTGTGAACCTTCATTCCGCGCTCACATTGCAGGAATATCATCCTGTCAGCCCAGTCTTTGCCTTTTCCTTCCAGCAATGGAATAAGGCTTACCCCGTCAATGGTTAAATTGTCAGGGGTATCTGCCCCCGCAGCATCCAATAAGGTGGGTAGAATATCAATGTGGTTGGCAATCTGATCGACCTTTAATTTTCCAGGGAGATGACCAGGCCATTGGATAAAACATGGTACCCTGATACTGCCCTCATAGGGAGTTGCATAGCCATGTCCCCGGAAATCGACTTTATTAACCCTGACATTTCCATCATCACTAAGGAATATTACCAGTGTATTTTCCCTTAGTCCAAGAGAGGATAGTTTTGCGGTCAAGCGCCCAAAATTTTCATCAAAATTGTTGATCATACCACACACGGCAGCAATGTTCTCTTCTAGCCCATTTTCTAGATACGGTGTAATGTATTTTCCAGGAACCTCCTGTCCGGCTTCTGATGTTGCGTGAGCTATATTGGTAGGCAAATAAATAAAGAAGGGAGTATGCTGATGTTTTTGCATAAAATCCATGGCAGCGTCGAAAAAGATGTCTGTGCAATATCCATCCTTCTGGATATATTGCCCGTTTTCCCATAATTTTGGATTTATATAGGAATTGGGTTTGTCAGGTACCTGGCCAAGCCTTCCCGATTTATGAATCAAGGTCTGATCGAATCCTTGATCCTGCGGGCGCATAGGGTAATTATCCCCCAAATGCCACTTCCCGAAAATACCTGTTGTGTATCCATCATTCTTTAGTAATTCGGCGATTGTTACTTCACTCCCGTACATTTTCGCTGCACCACGGGAAGTATGTAATACTCCAGTTCGGTAATGGTAGCGTCCTGTCATTAAACTGGCACGGGTAGGAGCACACAAGGGATTACTATAGAAGCGTTCAAACCGGGTTCCTTCGCTTGCAAAGTTATCCAGGTTGGGAGTTTTAACCAATTCATTCCCGTTTATGCCAATCTCGGGATAACCCACATTATCAATCATTATGATGATGATATTTGGCTTTTCTTCCGAGGAAATATTATTGTTGGGATCAGCACACCTGATGCCTGGCATCAGAATGAGCGGAAGGGTAAAGAGTAAAAAAAATCGAATTCGTTTCATTTTTACTATCCTGCCTAACGTTCCTTGTATTGCTGGTCGTAGTATTTGGAATAGTCACCAGACAGTACATTGTCCAGCCAGGCCTGGTTCGCCAGGTACCAGTCCACCGTCTTCTCAAGCCCTTCCCCGAAAGTAACTGTAGGCTTCCAGCCAAGGTTCTTTTCAATCTTCGAAGCATCGATGGCATACCGCATATCATGGCCAGCCCTGTCCTTTACAAATTCAATCAGTCCGGCGCTGGTGCCAGATCCCCTGTCAAGTCTGTCATCCATGATCTCACAGAGCATCTTGATCAGGTCAATATTCATCCACTCATTTAAACCACCAATGTTATATGTTTCTCCAATCTTGCCTCTATGATATATCAGGTCGATGGCCGCTGCATGATCCCCTACATAAAGCCAGTCACGGATGTTCTCTCCCTTTCC
>CAZXOJ010000341.1:0-4739 GCA_964642325.1 uncultured Bacteroides sp.
CGTTGTTCCAAAGATATACTTTAACAATATCCGAGTTTGATCTCCATGCTGGAATCTCAGAGAAATCAGGGTTCTCCCTGAGTCTTTCCAGCGGAAGTCTGCCTTCATTGGGACCATAATGTGCCTCCCAGAGTATGATTTCTCCGGGCCGGATATTCTTGCCTGGGTTTTTTCTGTCATATACTCCTTCTTGCACTTTCGGATTGCCGATCGGGTCTTTGCCCATGAAAAACCACCAGAAGGGATCCCAGAAATAAATCTTCCGTTCGGTATACTCCATATCCTCCAGCCAAGATGCAGCTTCTTTGATCAGCTTTTGAGGCGGAGCGAGTGGGACCGGGATGGTATGAACCTGGAAGGGGACGAATACCAGGGAGGCTGCCAGCAGGGTTCCCAGGCCAGTACGTGTGTATTTCCCGGACTTCAGTAGACCAGTAAGGTGTTTCCAGGCAAACAGTGCCAATAAAACAGCGGAGGGAAATACGGCAGCCATCACGCGTATCTCACCGACGGAATTACCCATGCCCTTCCACCAAACATAAGAATGTGCGCAGAAATAAACAAGGAAGGGTAGAAACCCGACAAGGATTTCGGAGATGAATGCAGGGCGTTCCTGCTTGCCATTTCTGA
Source organism: uncultured Bacteroides sp. (assembly GCA_964642325.1). GTDB lineage: Bacteria > Bacteroidota > Bacteroidia > Bacteroidales > SM23-62 > SM23-62. The sequence continues at coordinate 631 of CAZXOJ010000341.1, forward strand.
AAAAATGAATTGGGATGTAGAGAACTCCCAATACAATCAATACAAATAACGGTAGACCAAAAATTGGATTAAAACGATCCACGTAATACAGGAGCTCGCCACTTCCATATATTTCGCTCGCATTTCCGGAGTATGGATTTTTTGTGATTACCCAGAAAAAATCTCCGAGATAAAACCAGCCCGCAAGGCTGACTATCAGGAAACCTGAGAAAAGTAAGGGCAAAGCCTTCCATTGCTTGTTCAGCATAAAGGCAAGCAGGAACAGGGGGAATATGATGAATCCTTCGGTCCGTATGAATGGAATCATAGAGATCACAACAACCGACCACATGCTATGGTTACGAAAAAAAAGCTATATGGCGAGATTCAGGAAAAAATGAACATGATCTCATTCATCCCTGACAGCATCATCAGTGTATACATTGGCGCAAATAAAAGCAGGAAGAGGGCCAGAACGGGTTGGCTGTACTTCAGTTTTCTGGCCATATAGAAGGTAAGAAGTGCCGCAGCCAGTCCCAAAAGTACATTGAATACCCTCAGCATTATAACCAAGCTGAGCCACTGGGGCACAGACCAGGGTAAATACGGTCTTGGCCTTGGTATCGAGAAAGAAGTCCGGATTTACAAATGAATACCTGGCGTAACGAAAATGGTTAATATCGTCTGCCCCGCCAGCAGTGCCTTCAGATTGAAAAACCAGTATTACAAAGCTCACCAGGAAGGCCAGGAGCAGGTAATAGGGCAGATGCTTGTTGAAATCAATTTTCATAAACGGATTAAAGATAATCCTAAAATCCATGTTATAAAAAATACGCTGGAGGTAGGTAGAATTATGCTATTTTTACATCAAAACTATTCGTAAATCAGCCATCAGTTTGCCAGACCAATGAATGATCCCCAGACCTCTGTGATTGTCCCGGTGTACAATGAAGAAGATGCAGTCAGGATCTCCCTCGACAGGATCCGTGACCTGAAACTGCATGAGAAATACGAATTCCTTTACATCGATGATGGATCCGAAGACAGCACTTATGATGTCATCCGGGAATACCCTGTAAAGACCATCCGCCATACGGCCAACAAGGGTTACGGGGCAGCCCTGAAAAGCGGGATTCGCCATGCATCAGGAGCAAAACTGATTATAATGGATGGAGACGGACAGCATGATCCGAAATACATCGGGGAGATTGACAGCCTGCTTGAAGATTACGACATGGTGATCGGTGAGCGTACTGCGGGTTCTCACCAGGTAAAAAGGCGGAAAGCAGGGAAGAAAATCATACGCAAGGTTGGTGAACTCCTGGTGGAACAAAAACTGCCGGATTATAATTCGGGCTACAGGGGTTTTCATACAGAACAGATCCGCACCATGCTTCATATCATGCCCAATGGCTTCTCTTTCTCTACCACATCCACCCTGGCCTATCTCAAGGAAGGTTTCAACATTGCAACCCTTCCCATTGAAGTAAACAAAAGGATAGGCCGTAAAAGCAATGTACGCCCGGTGAAAGACGGGACCAAAACTTTCATGCTGATCTTCCGGATCATCATGCTTTTCAATCCATTGAAAATATTCCTTCCTGCCAGTATTACCATCTTCCTTGCCGGTTTCGGCTTCGGCCTTTACGGTTACCTTACTTTTGACAGGTTTTCAAATGGAGCCATGGTACTGACGGTACTAGGAATGTTCTTGTTTTTCATTGGTCTGCTTGCCGACCAGATCGCCATCCTGAACCGCATGAAAAACTAGGCAGGTAATGAAGGAGAACAGCTGGAGCGACAGGGAAGTGGAGGCGCATTGGGACAGCGTGGCCGATATTTACATTGAGGAGAATGAAAAGGTCAGGCATGCACATGTCCAGCGGTTCCTGGAGACGGTAAGGCACCTGGAACTGTCAGCAGGCCAAAAGCTACTGAATGTTTCCAGCAGGGATTGCGAAGCGGAAGATTACATCGCTAAGACCTGCCCGGGGGTGGAGATTATCCATGCAGAGATCAGCAGTGGACTTATGCGGGTGGCCGCAGAACGCCGTCCAGCTGCCAGGCAGGTAAAACTGGATACTTATTCCAGTTTACCATTCGGGGACCGGGAATTTGACCGGATCATCAGCCTGGAAACCCTGGAACATGCGGCAGAACCCGGTGTTTTCCTGTCGGAATTGTACCGAGTGGCGAAACGCGGGACCAAAATGGTTCTCAGTTGTCCGCCGGCTACCAGCGAGATCCCCTACAGGGTCTTTACATGGCTTTTCGGGGGACACGGAGAAGGTCCCCACCGTTTTCCCCCGTCAAGGGAGGTAAAAAATAAGCTGGCACAGGCAGGCTGGAAACTTATCCTTCACCGGGGGACGGTCCTGCTGCCCGTTGGTCCGGTCTGGATCCAGGACACCGGCGAATGGATCATCCGGAAAATGCAGAAAACTTTTATTAGTGAACTCGGGATAAGGCAATTCTATGTCTGCGAAAAGTAAGAGAGAGCTGAAGCGGATCATGGGTTCCGCATTGTGTAACCGATGCGGAACCTGTGTTGCATTATCGGAAGGAAAAATTGCTTTCAGGGGAAAAGAAAAGAAATACCGGCCTGTGATGCTGGCAGAATTGTCCGGACCTGAGGCAGACCGTATCCTGAATGCCTGTGCCGGTAAGACATTTTCCTTCCCGGAATACAGGGAACATTTTTACCCGGAACCTGCCTGTTTTCATTCCTATATCGGACCCTATGAAAATATTTACATCGGCCATTCAACTGATCCGGAAGTCCGCCTTAATGCCGCCAGTGGAGGTTTTCTTTCTGCCATTCTGATCTACCTGCTGGATAAAAAAATGATAAGTGGGGCCATCGTCACCAGGATGTCAGAAGATAAGCCATGGCTCACTGAACCTTTCATTGCAAAAACCAGGGAAGAAATCCTTGAAGCAGCACAGAGCAAGTACATCATTACTTCTGTTAATGAGGTCCTTGAGGAAAGCCAGCATTTCAGTGGCAGCCTGGCTTTTGTGGGACTCCCAGGCCAGGTTCACAGTATCCGCAAACTCCAGAGAGCCGGAGACCCTGCCGTTGCCAATATCCAGTATATATTCGGACCGTTTTACGGGAACACCCTGTATTTTTCATCGGTCACAAGTTTCATCAGAAGCCATGGTGAGAAAGATTTCAGGCAGATCCGCAAGCTCTGGTTCAGGTATGGTGAATGGCCAGGGAATATGCGTGTGGAAATGAAAAGCGGTAAAACATATGAATTGAAAAAGTTCCACGCCAATTACCTGATCCCTTTTCATATTCTTAAAAACAGCCTTTTCTGCACCGACCTGGCCAATGAATTTACTGATATTTCAGGAGGGGACGCCTGGTCACCCAAATATGAGGAAAGGGGACAGGGATATTCCATTGTCATCCCGCGTAGCAAAACCGGTAAGAAAATTATAGAAAACATGGTGAAGGAGAACTTATTGGAGATCCTCCCATGCAGCGAAGAAGAATCCATTACAATGCATTCACATGGATATGACCTCAAGAAGAGGGGCAGTTTTATACGCATTGGATTCAGAAAGTTACTTTTCAGGCCTGTCCCGGATTATGGATACAGACTGTCAGGCTTTCCAGCCTCCCGTTACTTCATGGAGTTTCTGATCAGCAGCCTCTTTCTCCTGCTTGGAAGCTGGCCTGCAAGAAGAATAGTAGAACTATTCAGGCCTGAATTTGTAGGGAAATTTTTTGAAAAATCCCGTAAGGCCTGGAAAAAATCCACCCATTCGATCAAAAGAAAAAACCTCTGATGGGTAAAAAAATCATACGGAGAACAGGGCTTGTCCTGTTACACAGCCTGGGATTCGTCCTCCTGTATTTTGTGATACGTAACCTGGATTTCCACCTGATCAAAGAAAATTTCAGCCTGTTCAAAGCCTGGAAGATCGCAACCGGATTAGGCATCCTCCTGCTTGTCTACCTGATCAAAACCTACCGCTGGCTGACCATTACCCGTTCATTTGGAATGAAAGCAACATATGGGACCCTGCTGGTATTCTTCCTGTTTTCCGGACTTCTCAGCACCATCACACCCGGCCGGCTGGGCGAGTTTTCAAGGATTTGGTTTATTCATAAGCAATAC
>CAZXOJ010000342.1:0-4724 GCA_964642325.1 uncultured Bacteroides sp.
GAGCTTGTCAGTATGCTTTTCAGGCCAGTGCCATCGGCAGGTAAAAGTATGGGTGGGGGTTCTTTTCCCAACCTTTTCGACACCCATCCTGGAGGAGGAGGCAACCTGTTCCAGATCGATGGCAATTTCGGAGGGGCTGCCGGTATGGTTGAAATGATGCTGCAAAGCCATCTTGGAACAATCGATCTGCTGCCTGCCCTGCCGGATGCTATTCCGGAAGGAAGGATAGACGGCGTATGTGCAAGGGGTGGTTTTGAACTTGCCTTTGAATGGAAAAATAGTGAATTGCAAACCGTAGAGGTGCTATCCAAAGCCGGCAATAAATGTCAACTCAGGTATAAAAACCAGCGTTTGGATTTTGACACGGAAAAAGGAAAGACCTACGCATTTAATGGACAGCTTGAAAGCCTCAGATAAATGCCAGTCTAATAATCAGGATAAGCCATATGCTATGAAAACAAAAAATCTATTCTTAAGTGTATTGATCCTTGTAGTTGGACTCCCGGCATGTGTAAAAACGACTGAGCCTGACAGACCCAACATCATATTGATCATTTCGGATGACCAGAGCTGGCCGGATTACAGTTTCCTGGGACATGAATACATAGAGACACCCAGGATAGACCAGCTGGCGGCCGAGGGTCTTACATTTACATGGGGGTATACGGCGGCACCGCTTTGCCGTCCCGCACTGGCATCCATGGCCACCGGCCTTTACCCACACCAGCATAAGGTGGTGGGGAATGACCCTGTCTTTGATTTCGGTGACCTGCCCAAGTACAGGGATGAATGGATGAAGTTACGCGCAGGGGCAAATGACCCTGTGCTTGCAGCATTTGAGCAATTGCCCACCCTGGCTGATATCCTTGGAGAGGCCGGGTATCTTTCCCTGCAGACCGGAAAATGGTGGGAAGGTAATCCCTCCCGTAGTGGTTTTACACGGGGCATGACCCATGGAGACCCGTCACGTGGCGGGAGGCATGGTGATGAGGGACTCCGGATCGGGCGGGAAGGAATGGATGAGGTCTATCATTTCATTGAAGGTGCCCGGGAACAGGAAAAACCTTTCTTTGTCTGGTACGCTCCCTTTCTGCCCCATGCACCCCATACTCCGCCTGACAGCTTACGGGACAAATACCTGCCGGTAGCCCCCAGTGAGGCGGTGGCCAATTACTGGGCCATGTGTGACCTGTTTGATATTACCTGTGGCCAGTTAATGGATTATATTGAAGAGAAGGGACTCAGTGAAAACACCCTCTTTGTATATGTAACCGATAACGGCTGGATACAGGATCCGGACAAACCCAACAGGTTTGACGCCATGTCCAAGACCACCCCCTATGAGATGGGTATCCGCACACCAATGATGTTCCGATGGAAAGGCGTGATAAGTCCGGAGATGGACAAGGAAAACCTGGTCAGCAGCATAGATATTGCCACCACCATTATGGACATTTGCGGAATAGAGCCCGAACCGGAGATGCAGGGAATCAATGTACTGGATAAAATGGCGCTCTCCGGCAGGGATGCCATTTTTGCTGAAGCCCATGCGCATGATTTTACAACCGTAGATGAAAGCCTGAATTTCCGGATCATAGTGAAACTTCCCTGGAAACTGATCCTTCCTGATGCAAAGAACAGGCCTTACAATCCGCAATTCTATCCTATAGAACCGGACGATCAGCCTCAATTGTACAACTTGCAGGAAGACCCTTATGAACGGGTGAACCTGGCAGCTGAAAATCCGGAAATGGTTGCCAGCCTGGCCCGGGAAATTGAAGAGTGGTGGAATAAAAAAGAGACAAATTAAAACATCAATAAGGAATGAAAATTGCTATTGGAAATGACCATGCAGGTTATGAATTAAAATTGGTATTATCAGATTGGCTTAAGGAACAGGGATATGATGTGAAAGATTATGGGACGGATTCATCAGAAGCGGCAGATTACCCTGATTTCATGCATCCATTGGCAGCCTCAGTTGAAAAAGGGGAATTTGACTTAGGAGTATTAGTCTGTGGTAGCGGACAGGGTGCGTCCATAACAGCCAACAAGCACCAGGGAATCCGCGCAACGCTTTGCTGGATGCCTGAGATCGCAGCATTGGCCAGGTCTCATAATGATGCCAATATCATTTGTCTGCCCGGGCGTTTCCTCGAAAAAGACATAGCTATTGAGATCCTGAAGGTATTTCTTGATACCTCTTTTGACGGGGGCAGACATCAGCGGCGGATTGATAAGGTTCCCATTTAATATTACAGAATAAGGAATGAAAAAGGGCCATTTAATTCTACTCCTGGGCACGATGTCCCTCTTGTATTCATGTGCCCGCTTCACCAATAATCCTCCCCCCAACATTGTATTGATTTTTATCGATGACATGGGCTGGTCAGACTGGTCATGTTTTGGAAATACGGATGCCAGTACTCCCCATATCGATCAGATGGCTGCCGAAGGCATCGCTTTCGAACAGTTTTATGTGAACTCCCCGATATGCTCACCGTCCAGGGTGGCTATTTCAACGGGACAATACCCACAGCGCTGGGGGATTACTTCCTACCTGGCTTTTCGTAAAAATAACAGGGAAAGGGGATTGGAGAACTGGCTGGATCCGGCAGCACCCATGCTTGCCCGAAGCCTGAAGGAGTCCGGGTACAGGACAGGGCATTTTGGGAAGTGGCATATGGGGGGACAAAGGGATGTGACCGAGGCACCACCCATTACAGATTATGGTTTTGATACATCACTAACCAACTTCGAGGGTATGGGTCCCAAATTACTCCCCCTGACCATGGAACCAGGCTGGGAAAAGCCGGGAAAGATTTGGGCCGAAGCGGAAATTCTCGGCGGACCTGTAACATGGATGCAGCGATCCACCATAACAGGTGGCTTTGTAGCGGAGGCCCTGGATTTTATGCAAGAGGCGGTAGATGATAAGAAGCCTTTTTATGTAAATGTCTGGCCGGATGATGTCCACAGTCCCTTTTTTCCACCTGTCGAAGAATGGGCTGAGACAAAGCGTGACCTGTACCTGGCGGTACTGGAAGAAATGGACCGGCAGTTTGCCCCCCTCTTCAATTACCTTCGGACTGATGAAAAATTACGACACAACACCCTGGTACTGATCTGCTCTGATAACGGACCGGAGCTCGGTGCCGGCCGTGCAGGCCACCTGAAAGGGTTCAAGACCCATTTATTTGAGGGAGGTATCCGTTCGCCTTTGATTGTATGGGGACCTGGCCTCATGCACGAGGGAACAGCAGGCACCCGGAATAATACCTCTGTCCTGGCAGCCATTGACCTGGTCCCTTCCCTCCTAAGTTTTGCCGGAGCCAAGAGACCGGAGGCTGTGATCTATGATGGCGAGGATATGTTAAGCACCCTCCTGGGCAGGGAGGAATCATCCAGAAGAGCGCCCATTTTTTTCAGCCGGCCTCCGGATCGCAAAAATTTTTATGGATTTGAAAACCTGCCGGACCTGGCGGTCCGGGATGGCCAATGGAAATTGTTGTGTGACTATGACGGAGGGAGTCCCCAGCTCTATAACCTGGAAAATGATCCTGGTGAGTCCAGGAATGTGGCTGCCGACAAGCCGGACATAGCCCGTGGGTTAAGCCAAAAAACCGTTGATTGGTGGCAAAATTTTCATACCTTAAATGCTTCAAACACAGAAAATATATCAATACCAGAAAACTAAATAAATACTAGCAATGGAAAACAGAAGAACCTTCATTAAAAAAACAGCCCTGGGTACGGCAGGGGTAACTGTTGGATTAACAGCTATGTCGGCAAAATCATATGCCCGCATCCTGGGAGCAAATGACCGGGTTACGGTGGCAGTCATAGGGGTACGCGGCAGGGGAAAAAGCCACGTGAGTGCTTTCTCCGAAATGTATGATAATGGTGTAGTGGTCAAAACGATCTGTGATGCTGATACATCCGTTCTTGATAAAGCTGTAGCTTTGGCTGCTGAAAATCAAAAGGGGAATAAACCGGGTACCGAGCAGGATATGCGCAGGGTATTCGAAGACGAGGAGATTGATGCGGTGGCCATGGCCACTCCCAACCACTGGCACGCACTGGGAACCATCTGGGCATGTCAGGCCGGAAAACATGTATACGTCGAAAAGCCCAGCACGCATAATGTATTTGAAGGCCGGAAAATGGTGGAAGCTGCCAGGAAATATAATACGGTGGTCCAGGTTGGATTTCAAAACCGGTCCAGCAGCAATGTAATGCAGGCCATGGCCTTTTTACACGAGGGTGGCATCGGCGATGTTTACATGTCACGCGGCACTTGCTTCAAGCCGAGGGACTCATTTGGCATTTCCAAGGATAGCGAACCCCCTTCCACACTGGATTATGACCTCTGGCTCGGTCCCGCGAGCTACCGTCCCTATAATGAGAAGAGGGGGCATTATAACTGGCACTGGCACTGGAACACCGGAAATGGTGACACGGGCAACCAGGGACCCCACCAATTTGACCTGGCCCGCTGGGGACTGAATAAGAAGGTACACCCTGTCAAGGTCCAATCCATGGGTGGAATTTTTGGGATTTCTCCACACGAATGTTCCCAGGAGACCCCAAATACACAGACTTCGGTATTTGAATATGATGACGGGAAGATCCTCGAGTTCGAAACCAGGGGCCGTTATACCAATGCAGAAGCCCCGGCAGGCATCAAAATTGGGAACTTATTCTATGGCACCAAGGGGTGGCTG
>CAZXOJ010000343.1:0-4714 GCA_964642325.1 uncultured Bacteroides sp.
CCGTTCCAGGCCCCACAATATATAAAGGCTTTCCAAAGCATCTGTAAGCGGGGATTTTCTGTGGCTTAAACGTTCAATCATGTCTTCATTAAATTTAACATAGGTGGTTACATCAAGTCCGGCATATGTAATTTTTGCTCCGGAGGAGGCAAATTTTTGAGAAGCGGATACATCTGCCCGAACGTTCCATTCAGCGCTTGGTATAGGACTACTGCCATAGCCCATGTAAAACGAACCGAACATCGAATAAACATGTTTTGCCAATTTCAGGGCGTCCGGGTCTTTTTCAATTATATCTGCCATGTTTGGAACGGGTCCCACAGTAAAAAGTATGACTTCATTGGGATACTTTCTTAACTGTTCAATAATAAAATCTGCCCCGCCCTTCTTAATCGGCTGTACCATATCGAATCCCTCGCCCCAGTGATACTGCCTTGCATAACCATCACTGGTTTGACGGCCAATGACCACCGGTATATCTTCCCGGCCTGTTTCGTAAAGCATCCGGCATGCAACCTGTGCTCTTTTAGGTGTATTACCATAGTCCGTGACAATACCCAGAATTTCCAGTTCCGGGCTTGCCAGAAGAAGAGCCAATGCGAAGGCATCATCTATATCTCCTCCAAGATCAGAATCGAATATGACTTTTTGTTTTTGTGCAAATACATTGATTGATAAACCTGCAATAAATATTAGAGTGAACAGGGTGAATAGCTTGATTTTCATAATATTCCTTATGTTAATGGAGATTTTTTAATTAACAACAACATGAAGATGGCCAATGGCTTCTCGTCCGGATGCATCTGAGCGTTTCACACTTACAACATATTGTCCCGATTCAGAAAATGAGTGTATGGTTTCAGCGAATTTCCCTTTGATAAAATCCTGGCGGTCCACCGTTTCAGATTTGACCGTCACCAGTGGGGAACCATCCCCGAAATCCCAGACCTCATTGCCAACATCTGTATTGAATGTACGGACCAGAAAAGTGACCGGATCACCCGGTTTAATATCGAGAGATGGGTGATAGGCTGGCTGTATAGCAGGAATTGTTTGTTCTTCTTCACCCCTGGCATAAACTTGAATAACTGTAAAATCATAATCAATCTTCCCCTTAGAATCAGTAACCTTCAGGATTTCACTGTACTCACCTGGCTTATCATAGGTCTTTGTCTGAATAGCTCCTTTTGCTGTCGTTCCATCGCAAAATGTCCATTCATACGAAACAATATTTCCGCTAAAACTTCTCGACTTGCTGCCATCAAGCGTAGCCTCCTGTCCGGTCCATAACAGGTGATGCGGACGGGCAACAGCCATCATGTCCGGATGATACTGGTTGACAAATGCTTCCCATACATAGGGGTAAGCATCTTCTATTCCCCAGTCACCCGTGGATGTTTCTTTATGGGACATGCCAAAATGCAGGTGGACCCATCCCCCACTGCCGCCCTGTTTCCCCATCATACCAATCTTTTGTCCCATTTTCACCCTTGTTCCAGTTTTTATTGCCGGATCAGTACTGTCGAGATGGCTGTACCGTATATACCAACCAAGATCATTGAGAATATAGACTACATCTGTCCTGATATCCCCGGGAAAATCATCAAAGCCTTCCATTGTTTCGCCAAAGGATGAGACTACCAGTCCATCTGTTGCAGACACTATTTCATCCATTCCCTCAGCTCCTCCAATATCATGGCCTTCATGGTAATATATGTTCTTGTTTGCCAGGTTTTCACCCCAGTCCACATAGGTAGGTTCATTCCCTGTTTGTGACATACTGGCCAGCCATTCCTGCTTAACGGGGTAAACAAATGTACCGGGAGCAACATATGGTGAGCCCTCAGGCCAGAGCCTGAAACGTGCATCCTTCTCCAATGCCCATATATTCCGACGGGTATTTGTTGCATAGTTCTTAACTACCGGACAGTCAATCTGTATTTTACCGACATTCACAGGTAAATTATAATTGCCTGAATTGAGGATGATTTCCTTGCCATCAACAGAGACCTTTAGCCGGGCAGAACGGATTGCGTTTCGAAGGCTGTCCCGAAAAATATCGATGTGCAATAATGTAAGCTTTATTGTCTCGCCATTACTTAGTACCACATCCTGGGATTCACCCACATCCAATTCTGCCACTACCCGGACAGGTGTTATCACAGGTGATTCATTACATGATCCACCCAAAATTATCAATAGAAATAGAATCCACAGAACCTGGAACCTGTCAGTGATTATCCTGAAAGAGTCCCAGGTAATGTTCCGATTCAGCAAGAACGCCACCACTCTTTTCATAAAATTCATTATTTAAATTATAAATACCATCTTTTGAATTGATCCATGATCCATCCGGATAAGGATGGTAGCTTACCAGGTCTTTCCAGTTTACATAATTCTGATGACCATTTGATTCCAATAATCCCATTTCCCCCAGATCAGGGAAGGGTGCAAGCCGTGCCGCAATATTCTTGTTCCAGTCCACCAATATCGGCGTGCAGGTCAAATCAGCCAGGAAACAGGGAACATTATGCTCATGGGCGACCTTTGCCATGCGCAGGGTCATGCTGAGGGTTTTAGCGGCGGACTTTAACGCGATTGCACCATATCCCATTTGTATCCTTTTCTCGACATCATGTGCCGTATGGGCACTTTCATCTGCAGCTATCCTTACCCCCAGATCGCCGACATTTATATCAGCATCTTCAGGAAAGGGTTCCTCAATGACCGCAATCTGGTCAAACATGCCAACTTTTCTGGCATGATCCAGCAATCGCTGCAAGGTTTCTTTCTTTTCGTAGCGACCGTTGGCATCGAAATAATAGGGTATTTTGCCATTTTTAGTATGCGCTGTCTCCCTGTATCCAATCAGTTTATGAATGGCTTCTATTCGAGCCATATCCCCTTTCAGCATTTCTTCCTGGCTGCCGGGTCTCCCAATTTTTATTTTCATAAAAAAGTATCCCTGTTTGACAGCATCCTCTATCTCACTTAATGGGATATTATAGGAAAACAGGGGGACATGAGCGACCTTGTTATGCCTGTGAGATAAAGCAGGGCGATATGCTGCGGGGATCATTTCATCAAAAGTTCTGAAACCATTTTCCTGGGCATAAAGCATCCAGGCAGCATTGTCAAGTGCCACCATTGAACTCAGCGTAAAGGTCATCCTGAGTTTTTTGTTCTCAGTGATCTTCATGCCATACGCATGGGTGCTTTCCAGGATGGCATCCTGAAGCTCTATGGGTGTTGTAAACGAAGCACCTTTGATTTGCTTTAATGCATATTCAAGTGTATTATGCAAGAGCATATTTCCAGCCGCTTCGGAATGTGCCAGAAAAACATTCAAATCACTCCATGCCACGCACTGGGTCATCAATCCAACATGTTTATTTCCCGCGTCACTTTCTAAGAGACCCGCAGAAACCCAGAATTCTTTCTGATAAATCCCCTTGAATCCGAAAGGACGGACAAGTGGTTCACGTTCAAAGTTGGAATCAATCGATTGAATGGTAATTTTCCTGGGGTTTATCTGACCTGTGGGCATGGCCTGGGAAAAAGCTCCAGACATTCCAGCAACTCCTGCCATGGCAGATGTTTTAATAAAATTCCTCCTCAGCATATGATCTCTATTATTTTAAATTTTCTTTGGCAATACATAGGGTTGACGATATTGCCTTGTAAGATAAGTATTGGCATCATCATCATCTATGAATTTCTCCGCGTTCCCGTTAAAAACCAGCTTCCTTCCTGTCCTGTATGAAACATTCCCCAAATGCATCATGGCAGTCGACATATGTCCCTCCTGGATATCTGCATTCAAATCCTGCCATTTCCGACTCCTCATACAATCAAGGAAATTAACAAAATGCGGTTCAATCTTTGCTTTATCATTTTCATCCAACTCTATGTCGCTTTTTTGCAGCGTGGGCCCTTCTTCACGCTCAGTTCCCAGGTACACTTTATAACTGCTACCTCCAAGGTGCATCCAACCCTTTGATCCATAGAAGAAAGAACCGCCAACCTCCCCTTCTTCGTGGTTCGAAAAGAGACTCCTGATTTCCAGTTCCATAATTGTCCCGTCTGCAAACTCAAATGTTCCGGTCTGGAGGTTTGGAATTTCCTGGTCGGAATCCCATACATAAAATCCTCCACAGCTGTGTATCTTTTCCGGGTGTACCCGCTTTTGCATTCCCCAGCGTATCTTATCCATATAATGAACACCATTATTTCCAAATTCTGAAGTGGCCGTATCCCAGTACCAGTGCCAGTTATAATGAAACCTGTTTTTGTTAAACGGCCTGTAGGGTGCCGGTCCCAGAAACATGTCCCAATTCACTCCCTCAGGTACAGGGCCATCCGGCAGCCTCCCGATATTGGCCCTGTGGCCATACACAACTCCCCGTCCCATATACACATCCCCGATTACACCATCGTGGATCAACTGAATGGCCCGGTGGACAAGCTTGGAACTTCGGCTTTGCATACCCACCTGGACAACCCGGTTATACTTCCTGGCTGCCTGGACCATTTTCCTTCCTTCCTCAATGGTGTAAGAGATCGGTTTTTCAATATAAACATCCTTCCCGGCCTGGCATGCCCAGATGGATTGGAGTGCGTGCCAATGATCGGGGGTTGCAACGGAAATAGCATCTATTTCGGGATCATCCAGCAGATCACGAAAATCAACCACTGTTTTAGGTTTATCACCACC
>CAZXOJ010000344.1:0-4710 GCA_964642325.1 uncultured Bacteroides sp.
TTTCCCTTATAATAAAAATGGAATTGCGATAAACCCAGCTATCGATAATGCTGGTATACCGATAGGTGTAACATTACCATAAGCATTAAGTAATTTAGATATTAATATATAAAGCTATAATTGTTTTTGATTTTCCGTTTTGATAATTTACCTGTATAACTAATACCTTAATATAATGAAAATCAAAAAAGAAGACATTCCGATTACAATGCAAACTGAGAATAGCATTATGCGTGCCATTCCAGGTTATGGTGGTTTGACTGTTGGTTATAATGAATTACCTGCAGGTACTGACTTTAAACCTTTATTGCAAGGACTTGAAAATGATAGTTGCCACTGCCCTCATTGGGGATACATGATAGAAGGGACACTTCGGATGAATTACGATGACGGGACAGAAGAAGTTGTCACTACAGGTGATGTTTTTTACTTACAACCTGGACATACAGCGATAGTTGAAGAGGATATGAAATTCCTTGACTTTAGCCCGGAGAAAGAGATAAATGAGGTGATGGAACATATGGGCAAAAAGATGGCTGAAATGAGTAAGTAGCCTTCGTTTTTTCACATTTTCTTAATAATTTGGAGATTGCATTCATTATCAATTTCTAAATTGATGAATAAGTCGCAAGCCATGTCTGAATTAGAGTGGGGGAAAAGAGATATACGCGGTCAATGGACGCCTGACCCACTGCCCGAGCCAGGACCTTTATTTCAGTGGCCTTTGAGGCTGAGAAAAATCGTAAAATACCTATTTGCAACGGAAAGTTTCCTGTGGCCATTTAACCTTTTTTATGCGCTTCTTGCCATTGGTGCATGGTATTTCTTTACCCCTGGCCCTGACCGCACAGCAACATTTGCCATTGGATGGATTGCCGAGATATACCTCAGGAATGCGGCACTTCTGGTACTCATAGCAGGCGGTTTTCACCTGCGGCTATATGTAAAAAAGGGCCAGGGCACAAAGTTTAAATACTTAAATAAATGGCCTGCAGCGAAGAATAAAAAATTCCTTTTCAGGAATCAGACCGCAGATAATATTTTCTGGAATCTTACGAGTGGAGCCTTGATCTGGACGGCGTGGGAGGCTGTTTCACTTTGGATGTATGCCAACGATAAAATCCCGTATATCAACTTCCGTTCAAACCCCGTGTATTTTATTTTGCTGATGATTGCCGTGATTTTTATCAGGATGATACATTTCTACTGGGTTCACCGGCTTATCCATTGGAAGCCCTTATACAGGGCATGTCATTACATCCACCACAAAAATACCAATATAGGACCCTGGTCAGGGCTCTCGATGCACCCGCTTGAACATCTGCTCTATTTCTCCGGCGCGGTGTTTCACTGGATAATACCTTCACACCCAATTCACATGATTTTCCACCTGATGCATGCAGGAGCAAGCCCGGCCCTGGGCCACGCAGGATTTCACAAGCTGGTTACCAAAGGTGAAAAGGGGCTTATGAATGACAATTACTTTCACTACCTCCATCATAGATACTTCAACGTCAACTTTGGCCATGAATCTGTGCCTTTCGATAAATGGTTCGGTAGTTTTCATGACGGATCGGATGAAGCTCATCAGGCGATGCGGGAAAAACGAAGGGCATCAAAGGTATCCACCTAGTAAACTGTGGAGCTGTCATAAGTTCATTATTCAAAAATACATTCACTTAAGAAGGCAGGCATATACCCGCTATCGGATGCCCATTTAACTGCAGTCAGTACTTTTTGCCTGTAATCTGGCTGATAATTCTTATAAAAAGGATAAAAATATTGCTCATGGATCATCAGGTCCATAAATCCATGGGAGTTGGTACTCTCCTTATAATCATCCAGGTAAGGACTTATCTGATCCAGATCATAACTATTGATGACCATGGCAATTTTGGAAAAAACAATACCTTCCCGGTTATCTCTCCAGATGGACCGTTTGTTTACATGTTGCCGCTTCTCCTTATCAAGGTAATATGATACGGGATACTGTTCATCCTCTGGTTCATGTATGAAATACCCTGCCAGTGCCGCATAACCTGAATCTCTTAAAGCCCTGCAACCCTCAACTGTACCTTCACCCCAATGAAGTGTCGTGACGGGACCCATTAGTTCTTCCCCGGCAAATCGAAGGATCTGTTCCTTCACCATGTCGCAATCCGTTTTAACCTGATCATAACCTGCGTTAATATAAGGTACGTCAGGATCATTCTGCAAGGCGTGAAAGCTTAACCTGAGCCACCCAGCATTCTCCCTCCATTCGTTCCTGAATTTAGTGGTCATTTCTGAAAGATTGAAACCTTCTGTCTGGTAATAAATATTTATGTGGATTTTGGTACCATATGTTTCATGAACCTCCTTTAATAAAGCGAGATACGGATTTTCAAATATCGACCTATACCGATTTGCATTATCTGATATATCTTTCAGAAACCAGATATTATCATCTAATGACAACCTGTATTTATTTGTCCAGTTTTTCAACCAAAATACCGTAATGCTTTGCTTTTCCCCGCTTTTTCGATCTTCAACCTCGATAACATTCTCATAATCTCTAAGAAGCACCTCGGAAAGGAACAATTTGTCAGCAAATTTTGCATTGGTCCCGTTAATCATAATGCTTGATCCGTAAGGGGCTGAAATCCTGACGGTTGTAGACAGGTTTCCATTTTCCAGCTTACCGTCATATTCACATAACATATCTCCATCTATGGGACTTAAAAACCTGATATTGTTATCATGAGAGTTAAGTGGAATCGGGCCAACAGTGACTAAACCAGCACCGGCGACTGAAGTAATCTTTACGAAATTTCTACGAGTTGTTTTCATAAGGATGGTTTAGTTATTATTCAATTATAAATATCGTAAGTTCGACATAATTTGACTTTTTCCTGGCAATTTCCTTACTATTAATATTACGAAAATTGATCAGTTTTTTCTATTTTAGAATGCACTAATTTTTCGAGAGAAGGCCATGAAAAAATTACAGTATTCAAAGAACAAAATCATTCTGCTATTTATTTTACCGTTCCTGGGATCTGCTTGTCAGAACAAGGGTAAAGAAGTAATTACATTTAAAGAAAATGGTTCCTGGTGCTGGTTTCAGGATGAGAGAACGATCATACACAATAACCAGCTAATTTTCGGATCCGTTGCCGACAGGTATGGCAAAAATGGTGAAGCGCTTGATGGCAATATTGATGTAACCTCCTATGACCTGGAAACAAATACCCTCCTGGGTACTTATGTATTGATGGAAAGATCGGTTGCTGATGATCATAATGCACCGGCATTCCAGGTCCTGCCGGATGGTCGCTTGCTATCTGTATATACCCAGCATAATGAAGACAGCCTGATCAGGTATCGGATATCAAAGAAGAACAATGCACTGGAATGGGGGCCTGAACAAAGCCTCAAGGGGTCGGACAAGGTTTCTTATTCAAATCTTCATTTCATTCAGTCAGACAATAATGGAAAAGGAAGGATATATGATTTTTACCGGGGCAAAGAAAGGTCTCCTTATTATATTTTTTCTGATGACTTCGGTAATAACTGGCAGGCGGGATACAGAATGATAAACTTTGAAATGGAATGGCCTTATCTTAAATACGCCTCTGATGGGAAAAGTAAAATACATTTTACTACCACCGAGAGCCATCCGAGATTTTGGGATTGTAGTATTTATCATGGATATTTTGAAAATGGAAAAGTTTACCAGTCAGATGGTAAATTGATTCGTGATTTAAAGGATGGCCCTATCCATCCAACAGAAGCTACAAAAATTTTCCAGGGTGATAGCCTGAATGCTGCATGGACTGTAGACGTTCACCTCGATAAAGATTACTTCCCGTACACCGTTTATTCAGTAAGAAATAATATTGACCACTTCCAATACAGGTACGCCAGATGGGATGGCAACTCATGGAACGATCATTTTCTCGCTTTTGCAGGAAGAGCGCTGTACGAAATCCAGTTTGATTATTGCGGTCTTGCCGCATTGGACCCTGATAATCCCGATGTTGTTTATATTTCGACAGATGCTGATCCTGTTACGGAAGTCCCATTGATAAGCAATACTGATAATGTCCGGCATTATGAGATCTTTAAGGGTACCACTTCCGATCTGGGGAAAACCTGGTCATGGGAGGCATTAACACAAAATTCCATGCAGGACAATATTCGTCCCATTATGCCAAAAGGAGATGAAAAATATAAGGTTGTACTCTGGTTGAGAGGATCAATGAAAAGTTATATGGATTATGACTTCGATGTAGTGGGAATGATCAATCCTTAATGAGTATTCATTTTACAGAAAAACATGGCAGAAAAATCAAAAATAATGCTTATACCATTACCTGGTATGATACGTGGAGCGGAAAGTTGTTGAAATCAACCATGGAAAAATCTCAAAATGGGGAATTGGTCCTTTAGGTGCCGAAAATGAAATCAGCCCATCCAGATATTGCGTTCAAAATCAAGGAAAAGTAGATGATCATTATGAATGTCCTCCGGTTGTGACCGGGGTATAGTTGGCATGCTTATTCGTTCCACAGGTCAGGAATGGCATGGTGCCCCCGTGCCCTCGTAGGGGCCATATCAACCGGGGGAAGGGTACCGGAGTGGACCTCAAATATTCTTTTGGCTGTTTCAGACACAGCTTCCACCAGGATGGGATAAGGCCGGTCGGTCACATCCACCATTCCACAGTTA
>CAZXOJ010000345.1:0-4708 GCA_964642325.1 uncultured Bacteroides sp.
TTGACATTTTCCCCTACACGGAATTTTTGCAGGCCATTCTTCTGACTGGATTGCAGAAAAGCAATCTTTATTGCCTTATCAGCTTCAATTAGCTCTTCCCTAGTTAACTGGTCCAATCCCTTACCGTTTATTTTGATATCCATGTTTATGTTTAAATAGAGTTCAAAGATACAAGAATTCAACGATAAAATATGCATCAAATTGTTTCGTCCATAAACAAAAAGCGGCAACTCATCAATTAATAAAGCAGGATTTACCGATAAAGCAGCATGTTTTACCGATTTTCCCCTGTGGAAAACTTTTGTGGGTCATAATTTTATATAAACTTTTATAACCATGCCAACAGAAAAAGACTTTTTGAACCAGTTCCAGGATAATCTCACATTTTTTTTCAATGAAGCAGTAGATATAAACCTGACAAACCTGAAACAATGTAGTTTCTGGATAAAGACAATGAATCATCAGAATCATGCAGCTGAGAGACGGAAAAAAAGAACCGACAGGGGTCTGCCTGCACCCCCTGTCATGATTTGCAGCATAACCAACCGGTGCAACCTGCAGTGCAAGGGATGTTACCATCAGTCACAGGAAAGACATCCAGGCCTTGAACTTACTTCTGAAAGATTTGGCAGGTTGATTACTGAAGCCTCCGAAGTTGGAACAAGGATCATTATGCTTGCGGGTGGAGAACCACTCCTGCGCAGGGATATGCTTGAAGCTGCAGCAGCAGAAAAAGGAACGCTTTTCCCGGTGTTCACAAACGGGGTACTCCTGGATAGTGATATCACCCGGTTTTTAAAAAAACACCGGAACCTTGTACCGGTACTCAGCATTGAAGGTGATCAACAAAAAACCGATGACAGACGTGGAGACGGACTCTATGGAAAGGTTGAATCGGCAGCTGAAGTGCTCCGCAGAAATAAGATGTTTTATGGATTATCCATAACCCTGACCAGTGATAATTTTGACCAGGTAATGGATCCAGTATATTTGCAAAGATATTATGACCAGGGATGCAGACTTTTCTTCTTTGTAGAATATGTCCCGGTGACAGAAAAGGATATCCCGAACTGTGTAACTGCTGATCAAAGGAAAAAGCTTCCCGAAATCAACAGACTACTACGCGAGACGATCCCTGCGCTCTACATAACCCTCCCGGGAGAGGAAGAACAGTATGGGGGATGCCTGGCAGCAGGCAGGGGTTTTGTCCATATCAGTGCAACCGGGGATGTGGAACCCTGTCCCTTTGCCCCGTATTCAGATACCAACATTAACCACTCCTCATATACTGAGGCTCTAGATTCACTTCTGTTAAACAGGATCAGGAACAATCACCATATGCTCAAAGAATCGGCCGGAGGTTGTACGCTCTGGGAAAACAAAGAATGGGTAAAAGAACAATTGGATACCCGGGAACCACTGAGTGCCTGAATCAGATCCTGTTCAGGGATTTGATGTCCTCATAGTGAAACTCGAAGTTAATCTCGAAACAGTCGACAAAAGTTTTCTTGAGCTCCCTGGTCAAGTGTTCCGGATCTTCACAATAAAACAGGTAGGCTCCACCCCCGCCTGCACCGGCAATCTTTCCTCCATATGCACCATTTTCTCTGGCAAATGCATACATTTCTTCAAGGTATCCGTTGGATGTTGCTGAGGCAAGTTGTTTTTGTGCTTCAAAGTTCTTTTCCATGATCTCGGCACAGAGGATATATTCCTTATTTTTCAGTGCAACAGCAAATTCGAGGGCATACCCTGATAGTTTATCCAAGGCTTCCTGTCCGGCAGGAGAATTATGATTTGAATACACTTCTTCTACCGCAGTTTGGGCATTTCGCGAAGCACCGGTATGTAGCAGCAGTAAACCTTTTTTAAATTCCTCCAGCGTCTCCCTGGCAATCTCAATCTGGGTCCGCTTGGCATAATCCCTGCCAAACTCCCAGCAGCCAAAACCTCCATGTACAATGGAATACTGGTCCTGCCTTCCGATGGCCCAGTTAAGTTCCTTATTTTCCAGGTTAAACAAATCTTCACTTATACTTTCAAGGGTCTTGGATTCAGAATTATAGTTTTTGGCACTGATCAGCTCGAGAACCTGTGCCGCAGTAGAGGTACTTAGCCCACTTCCCCTTGGGTAACCTGAAAAGTTAAATCGTCCGCTTTTTAGTTCTATCAGGGGACTGATGGTAATGTTTGAAACAAAGCCCTTTTTATCTCCCATAATGTAAGGGACATCTGTCCAGCCACCTGCAAAGTCGATACGGAGAGGTGCCCTGTAAGCAAATTTGATCTTGTCAATAATCCTGGTGGTGGAAGTTGCCTCAAGTGCTTTTGGGACAATACGCTGAACGAACTCCATCCTGATCCCAAGCCTTTCACAGAGTTGGTTTTTCTCCACCATACCTGAATCACCCTCATTCAGTACAAATACATCCGGGCGAAGTTTTTCCAGGACATCTTTGAAATCAATCTTGCCTGGAGCTATTGTATCGTCATTCAAAGCGGCAAAATCCACATCCTGAAATGCCGCAACCAGGTGGACCCGGTTGTTTTCAGGGTTCACAGGCCGGCCCGCGCCTTTTAATTCTTTAACGGCATGATCCTGTCCGACCCCAACTACCAGTAGATCACCAAATTCTTTGCACTGGTTAAAAAACACCGCATGTCCGCTCTGCAAGATGTCATAGCAACCTGTACAAAAAACAATTTTCTTGTTTTTATTGGTCTCTCTTATGGATTTAAGTTGTTTGTGATTCACAACTTTATCCGCAATGGTCTGGAAAAGCATGTTTGGTTTTTTTTGTATTTGTCTGTAACAAATATAAGAAGTAGTCTGTTCAAAACGAAGAATGACAACATGATTAGCTTTGGAGGCCATCCTGACCTGCCAGTAGATTGTCAAAAAAATAATAATCCCATGTATGACATTTTCTCCATTTTCAATCAAAAATTGCCTATTTTTATTCATCACTGATTATCAGAGAATATTCTTATTTCCACTGAACCAAATATTAATATCATTATGAAAAAATTATTGTTCTTTTTGGCTCTGACGCTTATCATCAGCGAAGTAACCTATGGACAAGCAGTCCGTGACCTGGGTACGGATTCAGCGCATTTCCAGATTCCTGATATACCTGGCTATCATACCCTGAAGTGTGATTTTCATATGCACACCGTTTTTTCAGATGGTGTGGTTTGGCCACATATCCGTGTGGATGAAGCCATCGCAGAAGGTTTGGATGTTATATCCATAACCGATCATGTGGAATACCACAAAAAAGAAGTCGAAGATAACAATATGCTTGCCTATGAAATAGCGAAAAAACATGCTGAAGGTAAGGACCTTATTTTAATCCTTGGAGGAGAAATATCCGCCAGCCGGGATCATTTCAATGCACTTTTTCTGAAAGACCCAAATGAACCAACCCTCAGGGATAAATTGCCAGCAACGAGGATTGCCGCCGCTTATGAACAGGAAGCTTTTATATTCTGGAACCATCCGGGGTGGACAAATAAATATAAAGATGGAAACAGTCCCAGGGATGAGGATTTCATAAAGCTCATTAAAGCCGGACAAATAAAAGGAATTGAGATTTGTAACGGAGGTGGTTACTGGGAAGGAGCACATGAACTGGTGCAGGAATTTAACCTCACCCTTCTCGGAAATTCGGACATTCATGGGGTAAGCACTTATCAATTCCAACCGGAAAATCACAGGACAATCACACTGGTATTTGCCCGTGAAAAATCTGTGGAAGGAGTACAAGAAGCATTGTTGAATCACAAGACCGCCATATACCAGGGGGATCATCTCATCGGATCGGAGGATCTTCTGAAACCTTTATTCTTTGAATCACTGGATATTGAAACAAAATACAGAGAAGGAACTTCATTGGCCACTATGACCATTGCCAACAATTCCGACTTTGACTTCATATGTGAAAATAACGGCCCATTTAAATTCTATAACGGGATCGATTTTTTCACCTTAAAAGCCCATACCAAAACAACCATCGTAGTAAAGACACTGGAACAATTATCTGGGTTCTCACTTGATTTACTGGTTCATAATGCATTGGTGGGGCCGGGGAAAAGCATGGAATTGACTATCCCGGTGGAGGTTCTGTTATTACCATAAGATAACACCAGAGATTGTCCCGTGATTTAGCTGTTCAACAATTATATTATCCAGGTATAAACCAAAATTATATGTCATGAAAATTTACCGCGTACTTCCATTCATTATGGGATTTCTAATTTGCTTACCACTAACGGCACAAAAAGATGCATTTAACGGTCTGGATGTAAATCTCAATAATTTGTATCGTCTCTCGGATGCGAAAACCCGCTCTATCAGTCCCGAGAATTTTACCGGTGAAAAAGGAAAGGGTGGTATGGCCACCCTGGAGGAAGGCAGTGCTGCCAGGGCAGCACGGGACCTGGGACAGGGATGGAAGGTGAATCCGTATGTGAGAATTCCAGCAGGAGAAACATTTACAATGGCAGAGATCGATGGACCGGGAGCCATTCAGCAGATCTGGATGACACCTGCGGGAAAATGGAGATATTCCATCCTCCGCTTTTATTGGGATGGTGAAGAAGAACCTTCCGTGGAAGTTCCGGTTGGAGATTTCTTTGCTGCCGCAGAAGTTTACAACCAGATCTCCTCTCTTCCTGTCTGCGTGAATCCAGGATCTGCCTTCAACTG
>CAZXOJ010000346.1:0-4703 GCA_964642325.1 uncultured Bacteroides sp.
GCATGGCCTATACTTTTTCCGACTCCTTCTGGTTCTCTGCGGTGGAAGGGGAAGTCTATGCTTCTTCATCATTCTTTACGGCCATAGTTTTCTGGGCCATCCTGAAATGGGAAAATGTGGCCAATGAAAAACATGCCACCCGTTGGATCCTGCTGATAGCCTATTTAATGGGTCTCTCCATAGGGATCCACCTGCTAAACCTCCTTGCGGCACCTGCCATTGTGCTGGTTTACTATTTTAAGAATTATAAAGTTACAACACGCGGTGTTTTCTATTCTCTTATTCTTTCTGTGCTTATCCTCGGATTTCTTCAGTATGGCATTATCCTCTGGTTTATCAGGCTGGCAGGATACTTCGAGCTGGCTTTTGTCAATGGATTCGGACTGCCCTATAATACCGGCGTTTTATTTTACCTGCTGCTGGTCATAGCCGGGATCATTTACGGTGTGTACTATACTCATAAAAAGAAGAAAGTAATGTTCAATACGGTCATCCTGGCCGTGGCGCTTGTATTGATCGGATTTTCATCTTATTTCATGATCCCTATCCGGTCAAAACCCAATCCTCCCATGGATATGAACAACCCGGAAACAATCTTTGACCTGATTCCCTACCTGGCCCGCGAACAATACGGGCAGCGGCCCCTCCTAAAAGGCCATTATTACAATTCACCTATCATAGGGACCAAAGAAACACGTGCCAATTATCAGAAAGCAGATGGTAAGTATGTGATCAAGGACCATAAGATAGAATATGTTTATGATGAGAGACTGACCACCGTCTTCCCAAGGATGTACAGCAATGATCCTAATCATGTTACGGCCTATGAGAGCTGGGTCGATATTAAGGGAACCAGGATACAGGTACAGGACCGCAGCGGTGAAACAATAACCATTGTCAAGCCTTCTTTTGGCAACAACCTGGCTTTTTTCTTCAAATACCAGGTAGGGCATATGTACCTGCGTTACTTTATGTGGAATTTCTCAGGCCGCCAGAACGATATACAGGGATATGGTGGTATCCTGAACGGGAACTGGATATCCGGCATCAAGTTCATTGATGAAGCCCGCCTGGGCAAAATGGATAAATTACCTGACAGGATGGCCAACCATCCTGCCAGGAACAGGTATTTCATGCTCCCGCTCCTGCTGGGGATCATAGGAATGTTCTATCATTACAATAAACACAGGAAAGATTTCTTTGTAGTGTTAACCCTGTTTATCCTGACCGGGATAGCCATTGTTGTCTACCTGAACCAGAAACCAATGGAACCCAGGGAACGGGATTATTCTTATGTGGGATCATTCTATGCTTTCGCGATTTATATCGGACTGGGGGTAATGTCTCTCTACGAGATGTTTAGAAAAAGGGTGCCAGCCCTCGCCAGTGCGGGGATTGCTGCGGTTTTATGTACCATCCTGGTACCTGGTATAATGGCCAGGGAAAACTGGGAGGACCATGACCGTTCCGGCAGGTATACTGCCAGGGATCTGGCGCATAACTACCTGAACAGTTGTGCACCCAATGCTATTTTATATACGAATGGGGACAATGATACTTTCCCTCTGTGGTATGCCCAGGAAGTGGAAGGAATACGGACCGATGTGAGGATCATCAACCTCATGTTGTTCAATACTGAATGGTATATCGACCAGATGACAAGGCAAGCTTATGATTCTGATCCCATACCCATGTCATTGCCTCGGGAAAAATGGCAGGACGGTACCAATAACATCATTTACTTGTTTGAACGCGTGGTAGGACATGTGGACGTGAAAGAGGCCATTGATTTCGTCGCCAATGAGGATCCCAGGACCAAATTCAATCCACAGCCGGGCATGTCGCTGGATTATATACCCAGCAAAAAATTTAAAATCCCTGTAGACAAGGAAAAAATCCTGCGTAACGGTGTAGTCCATGAGAAGGATTCAGCACTAATCCTGCCCGAGATCACATGGGCATTCACTAAAAACTCAATTTTAAAAAATGAAATGATGCAGCTGGATATCATGGCAACATCGGACTGGGATCGCCCAATATATTTTGTTGCTGCTGGTAGTGAAGGCGCCATGAACCTGGAACCCTATTTCCAGATGGATGGGCTGGCTTACCGCCTGGTGCCTATTTCCACTCCTGGAAGGAATTTCCTGTCCTACGGACGCATTGAAACCGATACATTGTGGAACCGGATGATGAATACATTCAAATATGGCCGTATGGAACAGCCGGATGTGCACCTGGATTACTATAATATCCGTACCCTTTCAGTCATTAAACTCAGGAATAAGTTTAGCCGCCTGGCACAAGGACTCATCGCTGAGAACAAGCTTGACTCTGCAGTTGTGGCACTTGACCGCTGCATGGAGCTCATGCCCCATCCCAAGGTTCCATATGATGCTTTCGTGCCACCACTGGCAAGGGGCTATTATAATTGTAACCAGTCCGAAAAAGGCTTTGAGGTCCTGAGCGAACATGTCGATTTGCTGAAAGCAGACCTGGCATACTATTATGACCTTAAGCTCGAATACAGGCAGACCCTTGATTATGAGATCCGCGTTTCACTCCAGCTCTTGCAGGAATATCAGAATATGGCAAGGCAGTTTGGTGAAGAGGAGACAGCAGATGAGATCAATGAGCAGTTCAATAATTATTACCAGCGATACCTTCAGGAAAGAGGTTAAGCATCCCTGTTCATGAGTGTTTCTGCAAATGTGGCAAGGGCTTTCTTACGGTCTGCATCAGCATTTACCCTGTCCAGGTATTGAATGGACTTGTCAAAATAAGCCTGGGCAAGATCAGCAGATATGGAATTTATGCCAAGCTGCTCGTAAATATTGGTTACTTCCCGGACTTTTGTTTCAGGATTGAGGTTTTCATTTTCAAGCAGGTTTTTCAACCCGGACTTTGTCTCAAGATCTGACAGCTCCAGGGCCTTGATCAGCAGGAATGTCTTTTTGTTGGTAATTATATCATTCCCTATCTTTTTCCCGAATTTTTCCGGATCCCCGTAAACATCCAGGTGATCATCCCTGATCTGAAATGCCATACCCAGGTTTATCCCGAATTCATACAAAAGCTCCGCATCCAGCATGTCAGCTCCGCCTGAAATAGCCCCTGCTTTAAGGCTGGCAGCAATCAGTACTGCCGTTTTCAATTCTATCATCTTCAGGTATTCTCCTACCGTGACATCCATCCGGGATTCAAAGTTCATATCGTATTGCTGTCCCTCGCAAACCTGCAGTGCCGTTAAATTAAAAAGCTGTAAAAGGTCTTTGAGATATTGATCATCAGACTCGGAGATGATTTTATAGGAAAGGATGGACATGACATCACCCGAGAGGATGGCTGTATTGTGATCCCACCTTTTATGAACCGTTGCATGTCCCCGGCGGATATTTGAATTATCCATAATATCATCATGCAGGAGTGTGAAATTATGGAAGAACTCAATGGCCAGAGCAGGTTTAATGGCATTGTGGACTGCCTCAGTAAAAACGCTGCATGCCATTAACACCAGGGCAGGCCGCAAACGCTTTCCCCCAATAGACAGTATATATCTGACAGGTTCATAGAGTTCTTCCGGGAAACGGTCAATGGTATATTTTTCCAATTCATTGTTAACAATCTGCTGTGCTTCTTCAAATCTTAGCATACCCCGGGCATATTTCCTAAAATTAACATAAAATCGACACACCCCCAATACTGTTAATTCATTCACCCTCACGGGCTGAATCCAATCCCGCTTTTTTTCCTATTTTTACGCCCAATATCTGGCTTCATCTTTGCGGGAGGTGAATTAAAACATATGCTTATATGAGATTTCGTTTTTCATTTCTTCTATTTTTTCTCCTTGCACCCGGCTTATCCGGATTGGCTGAAGGCTATGAAATTAATTTCTCTATGCCTTCGTTCCAGGGTGACACACTGGTTCTCGGACACCGTTTCAATGCCAGCTTTGTACCACAGGATACAGTAATTGCCAACGGCCAGGGCAGAGGTACTTTTTCCGGTGAAAAATCCCTTCCTGAAGGTATGTACCTTGTATTCCTGCCTGATCAAACTTTTTTCGACCTGCTGATCGGCAAAGATCAGGTTTTCGAATTCGAAACTGATACCAGTGATTACAATGCCAATATGAAGATCCAGGGCTCGGTTGAAAATGAGGCATTCTATACCTACCAGTTATACCTGAAAGAAAGCAGGGAGAAAGCACAGGCCCTTCAGGCAAAATTATCGACTGTTAACGATGCTGCTGATTCAGCATCCTCCAGGGAGGCCCTTGATCAGTTGAATACTTCCGTCAGGCTTCATATTGAGGAATTGATATCAGCCAACCAGGATAATTTTTTCGGCGTATTCCTCAAGGCCTTGCAGGAGGTTAAGGTATCAGATCCGCCACTCGATGCCAATGGCAAACCCATTGATCCGGGATTCCGGTACAAATATTACAAGGCACATTATTTTGATAATTTCGATTTCACTGATGTACGCCTCCTGCGCACCCCTTTTTATGAGCAGAAGATCATGACCTACATCGAAAAAGTCGCTTTTCAGTCCCCCGATTCTCTCAAGGCGGATGTAGATATGCTGATCGAAGGATCCCGGACGGATCCGCAACTTTTCCGCTATATGCTGATCACCCTGTTCAACCATTTTGCCAAAAGCCAGATCATGGGGATGGATGCCGTTTATATACATATCGC
>CAZXOJ010000347.1:0-4691 GCA_964642325.1 uncultured Bacteroides sp.
TTGTAAGCTCACCGGCCATGACACAATCCCCGGAACCCTGAAGCCAGCCTCATGGGTCCATAACTTCATCCCTTTCAGCTTCCCGGGCGAACCGTACGACCTGTATGCTTCTGTATACCTGTTCAAAGTTTCCGGGCCATTATCAGAAGTAAAGATAACAAGGGTGTTTCCCTCCTCCCCTAAGGCAACTATCCTATCCAACAATATACCCACAGCACTGTCAACATTGGCAACATTGGCGAAGTACTGTGCCTCATACTGGTTTTCAGCAACAGCCTCATACTGTTCTACCAACTCCAATGGAGATGCTACATTTTCATGTGGTTCATGAAAACATACCTGCAGGTAGAATGGTATATCCATATCAGCCTGATCCAGCCAGTTAATGGCTTCTTGAACGATCAGTTGGCAGCTGAAGCCCTGCATGGGACCAACATCTTCGCCGTTACGGACAAAGTTTACAGGATTTTCATGATTGGGGAGGGCATTGTTCTGTGTGGCAAACCACCAGTCAAATCCGAAATCTGAGGGTTGGGCTTGCTCCGGATTGTTGAATTTAGCATTGCAATGCCATTTGCCCACCAGGCAGGTCTGGTATCCTGCCGTTTTCAATAATGCCGGAATGGTGGTTTCGGAAGCGCGCATATGAACCATGTCACGGCCATCCTCTCTTTCATTCCTGGCCTCGGGGATCCAGTCAAAGACCCCTGCCCGGTTCGGACTTCGCCCGGTCAACAATCCAACCCTTGAAGGGGAGCACACCGGAGCGGCAGAATAGCAGGATGTCAACCTGATACCTCCGGCGGCAAGTCCATCCAGGTTGGGCGTTTGAATATAAGGATGTCCGAAACATCCAAGGTCACCATATCCCAGGTCATCGCAGAGTAAAACGATGATATTGGGTGGCGGATCCTGGGATTCCTGGGTGCAGGCCACGAAAAAGCCCATGCCCAGGATGATGAATAAAAACAGCGGTGAATTTTTCCAAATTGATTTTTTCATAACATGTATCAGTTATTGGATAAATTAGATTCCACCTCAAATTCGACAGGTTGGCCTGTCTTAATAGTCTTTCCATCTGCAAAATCAGCCTGCCCGAATCCATTCAATACAAAGCTGTTTAATGTCAATTCTCCGCCCAATATGTTCAGGATTACTGTTTTATGCTTCCCCTGATCCTTTATCTCGACCGTACCATATTGATAACCGTTCGACCAGAAATACTTTCCTCCAATGGGCTTAAACGACATGCTCCGGTCAACTGCAGAATAGTGGAACCCGGTCATGGCAAGAATGGCAGACCAGCTTGCCATGGCTCTTCCATAATGATGGCCGCATTCTGCTTCATCGAAAGGACTTCTTTTTTTTCCATCATACCTGTCACGAATGTTCCGGATGCATTTAAGTCCATCTTCATCCAATCCTTCATACAACATACCAACCGCCGCCGTATACTCAAATCCCGTCATGACCTCGGTAAAATAGGGAAAGGGGTTTACCGGCCGGGTATAGGGATAACTTGCCATTAACAATGCAGCTTCATTACCCAGTGCATAGCTCCTGAAACTATTGAAATGGTCACTCAGGTTGTCCTTGTAATTATATTTCATGATACTGTTGAGTGTGGCTTTCAGGTTTGCCGGATCAACAAGGTATCCAAGTCCACATATATGAGCCACATATTGTCCCACAAGCTGGTCAACAAGGCAACCTTCCCCAAGCTGGTAGTCAGGATCAAGCTGGTTATCACCTCCCATCCCGACAACCAGGTTCGGATGAATATCATCCATATTTTCAGGTAACTGTATCTGATGAATATAATACTCCCCGTTAAACAGGTTTTCATCCAGCCATTTACTGCCATTCTCAAATAATTCATGACATTGCGCTGCAAAATCTTCCTCTCCCTCGTATCTGGCCATTTCTTCAACAGCCCTCAGGGCTCCCAGGTACCATATTCCCATTTGCGGATTCGGACCAAAATACTCCACATCCATGGTATTGTGCTGTACTCCCTCCATCACACCATCCATGTTGGCATCCCATCCTCCGGGGATCCAGCAAAACTGAATTGCTTTCTTAACATTGGGATAGAGATTATGAAGCATTACATCATCTCCTGATAACTGCCAGTCACGATACATTTTCATAATGGCTCCCATTTGTCCGTCCGCAGCCGCCCGTCCAAAGGCTTGTGCATTATCCAATGGGAGGCGCACCCTGAAATTCATCAGACCATCCGGCTGGGTCGCCAGTCCAAATTCAATATCTCTTTTCTTCTGAGCCAGTTCTCCAAATAAATATCCGGTCGCATGTTCATAATTCCAAACATGTGTACATGAACCAAAACAACAGCCGGTATTATCGTTACAACCTTCCCAGGTATAGAAGTAACCATCTTCCGTCCGGAAACATGTCTGGGTTCTCAGGGTACTGATATTAAACAAGGCAGCTTCTTTCACAACTTCCGGCAGATCGGTATCAATGAATGCATTTACAAAGGCAAGGGTTTGATCCTCAAGATCTTTTCTTCCCGGTAGGGTTTTGCTGATAACATCCCAGGCATCATTATACTGTGTTGCATAATAATTCTTTAGTTTTGATTCGGACCAGGCCACCCGGTTAGGGAAATGCCAGGCAATCATAAACTCAATGTCCTTTTTTTCTCCTGGAGAAAGTTTGATTTTTGATGCCAGTGATGCCATTGGTTTGTCTTCTCCCGTCGGCGGACGCTCATCAAGCATCCCGTCTTCACTGAAATCATCCCAGAAATCAAGGACTGATGATCCCCAGTGTTGCTTTTTCCAATGGGTACGGTAGGTGACATTTTCAGTAGCCGTTGTGCTTATGGCTATGGTCCCCCATTGTTCAGCCTCATTATCAACGCCTTCTGACATCAGGAACATTCCCTTCATGTTCTGATCTTCACGATATACATTCTTGTTTTCTGCGGATATACCGAATTTACCATCATCTCCAATAAAATTTTGTATGGAAAAACAGATGGCCGCATCTAAGTCAAAAGCAGTATTATTTTTCAGTTCAAACGTTAGAAATGCAATGGGAATTCCACTTCTTTGCGCATCTGCGGGAATTAGCGGGTTGTATCCCTTAATTTTTACACTGACTGGCAATTCGGAATGATGCAGGTTCACCTGTCCAAAGGGATAGGCTGCATCAAAAGTACTTTCTTCAAACCTTGGCATCCCATGATTGGTAGCGCTGTAAACGCCACGCTCACCTTCATAATCATAGCTGGGAACAGGACCTTCCAGCAGCCGGGTGTCTTTTTGATTTTCACCTTCAGTAAAAAGAACGAAAGAAGGAGCAATTTCAAATCTAGGTCCTGGATTATAACCTTTTGCCGGTCGATTCATAATTTCCCAGTCCATCAGGTTACCACGCCCCCCCAGTGATACAGTCCCAGTGCCGATGCCACCAAGCGGAAGGGCAATCCTGTCAACATGATCCCTGTCATAATGCTTAAGTACCGGCCATTGGCCAGGAGGATTGCTTGTTTCTGAGTTATCCTGGCAGGCCCATGTCAGGGATAAGATCAGGAGGATAGAAGATAACCATCGAAGGCCCTTACCCAGTTTTTTTACAGATTTTTCTGTTTTCATATCTTGTTTTTAATACTAAACAAGATAAAAAAAACCGCCTTAGTATGAACTAAGACGGTTTCTAAATAATTTCGTTGATATTCCTATCCGAGGTATGTTTTCAAGAGTTTACTTCGGGATGTATGGCGGAGTCTGCGAATGGCTTTTTCCTTGATCTGCCTGACGCGTTCACGGGTAAGTCCAAATTGCTCCCCTATTTCTTCAAGGGTCATTTCCTGTATTCCTATTCCGAAAAACAGTTTGATGATATCTCGTTCCCGCTCAGTAAGCGTAGCCAGTGCCCTGTCAATTTCCCTGGTTAATGATTCATTCAGTAATGCCTTATCTGCATTTGGTGAATCATTATTGGGCAGTACATCCAGCAGGCTGTTGTCTTCCCCATCCACAAAAGGAGCATCGACAGAAACATGCCTTCCGGAAACCCTGAGGGTATCAGAGACCTTCTCCCTGGGTAATTCCAGCACCTCGGCAAGCTCCTCAGGTGAAGGTGTCCTTTCAAATTCCTGCTCAAATTTGGAGAAAGCCTTGTTTATTTTGTTCAGTGAACCAACCTGGTTAAGGGGTAATCGTACTATCCTCGATTGCTCCGCCAGTGCCTGAAGAATGGATTGCCTTATCCACCATACAGCGTATGATATGAATTTGAATCCCCTGGTCTCATCAAATTTCTCAGCTGCCTTTATCAGTCCCAGGTTACCCTCATTAATCAAATCCGGCAGGCTGAGTCCCTGGTTCTGGTATTGCTTGGCAACTGACACCACGAATCTCAGGTTCGCACGGGTAAGCTTCTCCAATGCTGACCTATCCCCCTTCTTTATCCGCTGCGCTAATTCAACCTCTTCTTCAACAGTAATCAGCTCCTCTTTCCCTATTTCCTGCAAATACTTGTCTAGGGAGGCGCTTTCCCTGTTGGTAATGGATTTTGTGATTTTTAGTTGTCTCATTATAACTCCTCAAATAAAACTTCTGCGAAAATAGACCCTTTTCTAACTTGAGTCAATATAAATAACATCTTTTTAACGTATGTTGTACAAATAATATTTACCTGTAGAACAATTATTTAGTCGG
>CAZXOJ010000348.1:0-4668 GCA_964642325.1 uncultured Bacteroides sp.
TGGTTGAGATCTCAGGCCGCAATAAGGAACGCCCGCTGCTGACATTTATGGCCCCGTTGCGTGCAGCGTCAAGCCCGGTCATCAACTGGCCCCTGGTAGGTGTGCACATCGGGGCCGCATGATAATCAGTAAACCGCAGGCTACGTCCGGCTAACTCATCAATATTTGGTGTTTTCAAAACTGGATTACCGTGATAGGAAAGCTCGCCATAACCCTGGTCATCGGTCATAACGATTATGACATTGGGCACGTCCTTTGCATTTTCATTGCCAAACGCAGTCAAAGTAAAAAGAATAATGAAAAACATGGCCGAGATGGTTTTCCGGATATTCATGACAGGGTTTATTTCGGGGTTCAGTATGAAAAATTAATCATAATAGGCGAAAGATGAAAATGATGCCTGTTAATAAATCTTTTTTGTGAATCTTTTTCTAATAACTCTATCTCTATTTCGAGGGTGAAATCTGGAATTATTTTACATCTTTAAAAAATTCCACCCAATAAAAATATCATGGCAAAAATTAAAGACATAAACAAAGTCCTGATCATCGGATCAGGCCCTATTATTATCGGACAGGCATGTGAATTTGATTACTCTGGAACCCAGGCATGCAAGGCCTTGCGTTCACTTGGATACAAAATTGTGCTGGTCAATTCCAATCCCGCGACCATTATGACGGATCCAGGAATGGCAGACGTCACATATGTTGAACCCCTGAATGAGTTTGCCCTTACAGAAATTATCAAGAAAGAAAGGCCTGATGCCTTGCTTCCGAACCTGGGTGGTCAAACAGGACTGAACCTTTCTTCCCTGCTGGCAAAAAAAGGTATCCTGGAAAAGTATGGTGTGAAGGTGATCGGTGTCAATATTGATGCCATTGAAAGAGGAGAGGACCGCACAGCTTTCAAGGAAACCATGAACCGCCTGGGTATTGAAATGCCAAAAAGTACGGCCGTGAATACCGTGGAAGACGCTGAAAAGGTTGCTGCCGATCTGGGATATCCTGTGGTCTTGCGGCCTGCCTATACCATGGGTGGTACCGGTGGTGGAATTGTTTACAATGTAGAAGAACTGAGGACAATCTGCAGCAGGGGTTTATCGGCAAGCATCGTCAACCAGGTCCTGGTCGAGGAATCCGTGCTGGGTTGGGAAGAACTTGAGCTGGAGGTGGTCAGGGATGCCAAAAACCAGCTGATAACGGTATGTTTTATTGAGAATGTCGATGCCATGGGAGTACATACCGGGGATTCATTTTGCACTGCTCCAATGTTGACCATTAGCCCGGAGTTGCAGGCACGCCTGCAAAAATATTCCTACGATATTGTTGAGGCCATTGAGGTCATCGGAGGCACAAACGTCCAATTTGCCCATGATCCAAAGACCGACAAGATTGTAGTTATAGAGATCAATCCTCGGACATCACGATCATCTGCCCTTGCTTCAAAGGCAACCGGTTTTCCGATTGCCCTTGTATCATCACTCCTGGCCGGGGGATTAACCATGGATGAGATACCCTATTGGCGTGATGGAACACTTGAAAAATACACACCTTCAGGAGATTACGTGGTGGTGAAATTTGCCCGCTGGGCATTTGAGAAATTCGATGGACTGGAAGACAAACTCGGTACACAAATGCAGGCCGTGGGTGAGGTAATGAGCATAGGAAAAAACTATAAAGAAGCCTTTCAAAAGGCCATCCGTTCATTGGAAAACGGACGCTACGGACTGGGTTTTGCGAAGGATTTTAATAAGAAGTCACTGGATGATCTTATGGCAATGCTCAAGCATGCTTCCAGTGAGAGGCAATTCATTATGTACGAAGCATTGCGGAAAGGTGCAGATGTTAATGATCTGTTCAAAAGAACACATATCAAAACATGGTTCATAACACAGATGAAGGAACTGGTAGACCTTGAGGAAGAAATCCTCAAATACAAAGGAAAAAGCCTGCCTGATGATTTGTTTATACAGGCGAAAAAAGACGGGTTTGCAGACAGGTATTTATCGCAGCTGCTGGATGTTCCGGAAAAGGAGATCAGGGAAAAAAGGATTGCACTGGGTATGGAGGAAGCATGGGAGGCCGTCCCGGTCAGCGGGGTTGAAAATGCAGCCTATTACTATTCCACCTATAATGCACCTGATACGGTGGAAGTAAGTGAAAATAAGAAAATCATGGTCCTCGGTGGAGGCCCCAACCGGATAGGACAGGGAATTGAATTTGATTATTGTTGTGTCCATGCAGCCATGGCCATTCGTGCAGCCGGATATGAATCTATTATGGTAAACTGCAACCCGGAAACAGTATCTACAGATTATGACACATCCGATAAATTGTATTTTGAACCCCTGACTGTGGAGGATGTGCTTAGTATCTATCACAAGGAAAAGCCGGAAGGGGTGATCGTGCAGTTCGGGGGACAAACACCATTGAATATTGCCAATGAGCTTGCTGAAGCCGGGGTTAAGATCCTGGGTACCACCCCCGAAACAATAGACCTGGCAGAGGACCGTGACCGGTTCAGGAAGATCATGACAAAGCTGGAGATCCCGCAGCCGGAATCGGGCATGGCCAGTACCCTTGTACAAGCACTCGAGATCGCCGGAAGGATAGGATATCCCCTGATGGTGAGGCCCTCATATGTGCTGGGAGGCCGTGCCATGAAGATCATCCTGGATGAAGAAATGCTGGAACAATATGTTGCAGAGGCAGTTGATGTCTCACCTGACAGGCCCCTGCTGATTGACATGTTCCTCGAAGATGCCATTGAGGCGGAAGCTGATGCCATAGCTGATGGAAATGATGTTTTTGTTCCTGCAGTTATGCAGCATATTGAATATGCCGGTATCCATTCAGGAGATTCTGCCTGTGTGATACCACCGGTTATTATTCCCAAAAAACATGAGGAGACCATAAAGGAATACACCAGGAAAATTGCCAATGAATTGAATGTAGTCGGCCTGATGAATA
The DNA here is from genome assembly GCA_964642325.1 of uncultured Bacteroides sp. Classification (GTDB taxonomy): domain Bacteria; phylum Bacteroidota; class Bacteroidia; order Bacteroidales; family SM23-62; genus SM23-62. The sequence continues at coordinate 2,970 of CAZXOJ010000348.1, forward strand.
TCCAATATGCCATCTATGATGATGTCGTTTACATTCTTGAGGCAAATCCCAGGGCATCCCGCACCGTCCCCCTGGTATCGAAAGTTTGTAATATTTCCATGGCGAAAATTGCCACACAGATCCTGCTGGGTGAAAAACTAGCTGACTTTCAACTGAAAGACAAGAAGTTTAAGCATTTTGGGGTGAAGGAATCTGTCTTCCCCTTCAATATGTTTCCCGGGGTTGATCCTTTGTTGGGACCGGAAATGCGGTCGACTGGTGAGGTCCTGGGACTGTCCGACAATTATGGTATGTCATTCTATAAATCGCAGGAGGCAACCGGGACCAGCCTGCCCGTCGAAGGTACTGTCCTGATCACCATTGCGGAAAGGGACAAGGATAAGATCCTTGAGTTTGCCAGGAACTTCCAGGACATGCAATTTAAGATCCTCGCCACGGGAGGTACACAAAAATTCCTTAAAGAACAGGGCATAGAAGCAGAAGTCATTAAGAAGGTCCATGAAGGCAGACCTAATATTGTTGATGCCATAACCAATGGAAAAATTAACCTGGTAGTTAATACCCCGTCTGGGAAACAATCCGAGTATGATGATTCCTATATCAGGAAGACTTCCATTAAATACAAGGTACCATATATTACCACCACCTCAGCAGCCCTGGCTGCCACCAAAGGCATCAAGGACCGCAGAAATGGACAGTATAAGGTGAAATCATTGCAGGAATATCACGCGGATATCAAGGATTAAAACAATTTCACAGGTCCCATCACTCCCACTGTATAATACGGTTGTCCGTTTGTCCAGCGCTGGGCTGTCTGGTTATTTTTCAGGCTTTTCAAATAATTACCGGCAATGGTGGTTAATTTAATGCTGAGGCTGTTATTCCCTTTCACCAGGGAGCCGCTGATGTCGTAGGTATGGTTGCCATACCACCTCACCCCCATATTTTTGCCATTGAGAGTCAACTCCGACACCCCCTGGACATCCCCAAGGTCTAAATATGTCAGTCCCCTGCTATCATCCACATTGAACTCAATCTCATAAACTGCTACTCCAGCAAATGTCTTCAAACGGCTATATCTCTGAAAGTCAGCTAGTCTGCGCATTGTGGTTTGTCTACTGCTTCCATTTACATGATGGAGTTTAAGCTTCCATGGCCCCTCAATTACCAATCCTTCGCTCCCAGGCTTCAATAGTTGATAGGTCTCACCATCCTCTGCACTATCAAATACAAAAAGCAGAGAGGATGATGGTGCCAGCTGGATCTGAAGCTCCTTTTTCCCCTTGGCCGTTGGATACCTGTATTTCTCCCCGCTTTCAGGATCCCATATCCATGGATGCCTGTCTTTTGGCACTTTAAACTTTAGGGTGCTTGAGATGTGTTCTGAAAGGCTCAGATTGGTAAAAAAGAAGATATCTGCTTCACCAGCTTTGTATGCTACCTGGCATAAATACCTGTTTGGCATATCGATGGAAACCATAGGTGCATGTCCTATTAACTGCTGTAGGGAAGCATACCATTGGATGATATCTTCACCTGGTGTGGGATAATAGATAATGTTATCCATGTGATTGTCAAACAGTTTCTGAATGGCAGCTTCGATCTCCCCATCATTTGTTTCCATCTCATTATAGGATGCAGACTTAAAGGGTTTTTTTCCGATAAATACAACTTTTCCCCCGGCGGTGGAAAAGGCATC
>CAZXOJ010000349.1:0-4655 GCA_964642325.1 uncultured Bacteroides sp.
ACAATATTTTTCGGCATTGTGGCAGAAAAAAACAATGATTGCCGTTTCGTTGGTAACATGGCGATAATCCTCCGAATGTCATGTATGAAACCCATGTCCAGCATACGGTCTGCTTCATCCAGCACGAAATATTCAATATGCTTCAATTCTATGTAACCCTGATCAATCAGGTCCAGAAGCCGTCCGGGTGTAGCCACGAGAACATCAATGCCTCTGCGAAGGGCATCAGTCTGTGCACCCTGGTTCACACCGCCGAAAATGACGGTATTTTTTATGCCTGTATATTTCCCATAAGTTGTGAAACTCTCCCCAATTTGAATTGCTAATTCTCGTGTTGGAGTAATTATAAGCGCCTTAATTACACGTGATCTATTATTCTGCTGACGGTCATAAAAGAGGTTCTGCAGGATGGGAATTGCAAAAGCCGCAGTTTTACCTGTCCCGGTTTGAGCACTTCCAAGTACATCCCTTCTATTTTGTATGAGTGGAATTGCTTTTTCCTGTATCGTTGTAGGCTCAGTATATTCTTCTTCCCGCAGAGCCTTTAATATAGGGGTAATAATTTCCAGGTCTTCAAATCTTATCATTCACTAATATTTTACCCTGTTTAAAAAGGGTTCAAAGGTAAGCTTTAAAATAACATGCTACATCTCCTTTTTGGTATCTTTAACTTTCATTTCACATTAACGAATCAATCCAACATGAAGAAGAATATTGCTTTCATTCTGATGGTCATTTTCCCGGGAATTATATTATTTGCCCAGGTAAACACAAAAGTGCCATCCTTCGAAGAAGTTTTATCCCTAAAAGGAGGAGGAACCCCTATCATATCGCCAGATGGAAAACACATTGTTTTCACGGTTCGTCAGACCGACTGGGAGAATAATCGCAACGATGCTGAGATCTGGATCTCGAAAAATGGTAGTAAGCCATTCCAGTTGACCAATAATCCAGAAGCCAACAGCAGCAATCCTAAATGGTCACCCGATGGGAATTGGATCGCTTTTGCTTCAGTCCGTGGTAACAAGAACCAGATATATGTCATCCGTGCCGAAGGAGGAGAAGCCTTCCCTGTTACCCGTGTTGATCAGGGAGTCGGGGGATTTGAATGGTCACCTGACGGAGAGAGAATTGCCTTCACAATTCAAGAGCAGGAGGAGAAAACCGAGAAAGCCAGGGAAGAACGATATGGAAAATATGCAGTAGAGGATGCAGAATACCATTTAACCCGTATATGGGCTATCGATTTTGATCCGGATAGCCTGGAGTTCTTTCCTCTGCCCTGCAATGAGAAGGATTCAGCGAGAAAAGCTGATCTCTGCCAGCAATGGCCGGAGCCGTCACCCCTGATCGATAGTGTGGAGTATACTGTAACCGGGTTTGAGTGGTCACCAGACGGAAAAATGATCGCTTTCAACCACCAGCCAGACCCCTTAATCAATACCTTTTTTAAGTCGGATATTTCCATTTTAAAAGTCGACACGAAAGAGATCCTTCCCCTGGTAAATAATCCCAGTTATGATGGTTTTATTGCCTGGTCTCCCGACAGTAGGTCCATTCTTTACAGCAGCAGTGTTGACGACACCATCTCTAATTTCTTTTTGAACGAACGCATTTTCCGGATGGATATTGATGGTTCAAAATACAAGGAGCTTGGAGCCAGTTTTGATGAAGACTTCTCAGGATTTACCTGGACAGATAAAGGGCTCTATTGTGCTGCTTTTCAGAAAACTGTACGCCACCTTTACCTTATGGATCCAGACAATGGAACTGTAACACCTGTCATAACCAATCCAGCAAGGATATATGGTTTTACAATCTCAAAAACCGGTGATAGAATAGCCTTCAGTGGAACTGATGACATAAGCCTTTCTGAAATTTATCTGATGGATCTGGCAGGAGATCAAGCCCGAAAAATAACCAGCTTCAGTGATCAGATAGAGAACTGGAAGTATTCCAAATCGGAAGTCATTAGCTGGAAAAGCAAGGACGGGGCAACCATCGAAGGAATACTTCACAAACCGATGGACTTTGATCCTGACAAAAAATACCCCCTGCTCATTAATATCCATGGGGGTCCAACAGGAATATCCCTGCCCGGACCCGTTCCTGCATATGTTTATCCGATTCTCCAATGGCTAGATAAGGGTGCCTTGGTACTGATGCCCAATTACAGGGGTTCAGCCGGTTACGGTGAAGCTTTCCGGAAATTGAACGTTGAAAACCTTGGTGTAGGCGACGCATGGGATGTTATGTCGGGAATCGAATACCTTGATGCGCAAGGCATTATCGACACTGACAGGATGGGGGCAATGGGATGGAGCCAGGGAGGGTATATCTCCGCATTCCTTACCACCAACACAAACAGCTTCAAAGCCATCTCTGTGGGTGCAGGAATCTCCAATTGGATGACTTACTATGTCAATACGGATATCCATCCCTTTACAAGGCAGTACCTGAAAGCCACACCATGGGAGAATGAAGAGATCTATCGCAAAACATCCCCCATGACCAACATCAATAATGCTACTACACCTACACTGATCCAGCATGGTGAATTTGACCGCAGGGTCCCCATTCCCAATGCTTTTGAATTGTACCAGGGATTGCAGGATGTGGGTGTGGAAACAAAACTGATAATCTACAAAGGATTTGGCCATGGGATTTCCAAACCCAAAGAGCGGTTGGCAGCCACCTGGCATAACTGGCAATGGTTCGGTAAATATATATGGGACGAGGAGATTGAGATCCCTATTGAGTAATTTGTTTTAGTTTAACTGCCCAATCCTTTTTTGAAATACCTGAACCCGCGGGAAAGTCAGGCATTGAAATCACCCCTTCCTGATCAGATTTCACTGATTCAGTTTCTAGCCAATTTCCGGTAGATGCATCAAACCAATGTATTTCATAATTAGTTGATGGTATGGTGCCCGTGAGGGTTGCTTTGGGGCAGTCTTTCTCGAAATATAGTATGAACATATCCTTTGTTTCAGTATGCATACAATAGGCCCATCCCATATTTTTGTCCTCGTTGGGAGTCTGGTTTGGCTCGAGTAATTGCTTCGCCGGCATCAGATCCTGATAGGATGTTCCTTCCGAGAACAGGAATTTGTAAATGTATTGCATTTGTGCGGCTGACTGAATTAGAAAAGCACCGGGCATTTCGCTGTTACCACGCCAGACGTGGTCAGCACCATATACATGACCTGCCAGTCCCCCGGAAAGAACACTGCCATACAATGCAACACGGCTGTAATATGCAGCCAGATCACTCCCCTGGTCCGCTGTGTTTCCCCATTTAAGGCCATCGTAATAAGGTTCGTTATGCAGGCAGGGAACGGGATTATTCAGGTAAAACATTTCCGTGAGGGCAGGAAACAGGGTATGGTCACGTTCATTTCCTACACTGTGAAATGTAAGCCACCTGGCCTGGTCTGTATGCCCAAAGGTCCGGAAGGTTGATCCGGGAGGATTGGCACTGGCCTGGTGACCAAAGGGTGCCCAATCATAGCGATCAATGATAATATTAGCCGCCTCGTTCCATTCTTCTCCTGTAAGGGCCATGGCATCAAGATGTATAGGGCTGTTAATGATGATATTCCCTTGGTAGCGGAAACAGATGTAACGGATGTATCGTGCGTAAGATTCCGGCCATCCGAAATTTTCTTTCCAGTAGTCACCTATATCCCTTCTTGTTGTTTCGATAAAGGGAATAAATCCGTTTTCGTTGAGGTAGTCAACTTTTATGTCCATGCTCTTGAAGTAGTCAGGGTTGAGCCGGTCGAGGTCAGGCGTGCGGCCTTCACCAAAAAAAGCCCGGTTCCCTGCTTCATCTTCCCAATCTCCTCCACCCCAGTCACTTTTCTCCTCCGTCCAGTTTGGAAAAGCAGCTACGACCATACAGCCATTATATCCCTGGTCTTTACGATACCGGACATAGTCCTTGAAACCTGCCTCCGGCGTACCCACCTTTCTAATGTTATCATCCTCATACCAGAAATACCTTTTTGTCATACAGGGCCACCAGGTGTCAGCAAGCCAGAATAATGGTGTCCCATCAGCATATTCGAATGCATGGCCATTTGATGTGGGCTGAATCATACCACGCCGAAGGGGGTTTTCCAGCATTTCGGCTTCTGTCCATTCAATAGATTTGAATGTTCCTTTCTTTCCATTCAATCCGTCATCATCCTGGTTTGATCCACTTGTCCAGGTCCATGCCCCCGGTCCGGTCGACATCACACGGATCCGCCAGGTGTTATCCCCATCCCAGAATCCGTAGCATCGCTCGTTAAAATCGGGGCCCTCCAACTGCACCCAAACATCAACCTCGGTATAGGGATTATCATATTCATTACTGGCTTCCAACTCAATTTCTACTTTTTGCCAGACATGAACCTCCTCCTGACGATTGATTTTGCAGCAGCTAGACAGTACAATAATTAATATTACTAAATATGCTTTCATAATATTTCCAGGTTTGGGGTTGATTACTTTTACGTCCCAGCTTACCAGAGCTGTTGAACATTATAAAATTAAAATAATTACTCATACATCAGTAGCCGGGTAAAATAGCCAGGGACCTGAAAGGTTTTAAAAGGAAGAATAATCCAGGATTGTCATTTCTTTGAAATTAATGACCGTGACTTTGGTCT
>CAZXOJ010000350.1:0-4654 GCA_964642325.1 uncultured Bacteroides sp.
TGAGCCATCTCTTCTTGCCAGCTTGTATCCCATACCTGTGCCTCTTCCATGATATTCCAGACGGTCTCCCTCTCCTGTACCTCGCTGACAACGTTATATAGTGCCCGGTTGACCAGCTGGCTGAATTGCTTCTCCTTAAGCCGGTAGGCATTGGTTATCCAGTAGGCCTGTACAATGATCAGGGCGATCATCGCTAACCCCATAAATACGGCTATAATCCACAGAAGCTTCCTGCTCATCTCCCTGCAAAGATAAACGAGAGCCCTTCTAAACTATCTTCTTTTAACAATCTTTAACATTCATTAAGCCTCCTTAAGCCGATTTGATCTTAGATTTGTATCAAATCAATGAAAAACCTAACCTGATCGTTATGAAAAAATTACTATTCCTCGGTTCACTTGCTGTTTGCCTCATCGTTATGGCTTCCACCAACCAGGCCTTTGCCCAGAAGGACGAATCTACAAGTGTGCACATTACCATCAAAGAAGATGGTAAGGTGACTACGGATACTACTTTTGAATTAAAAGAAGGACAGGATCCTGACATGGTCAAGAAAATGGTCCAGCACATGGTAGGTGGAGATGAAAAGATGATGAAAAAAGAAGTGATCATTATACAGAAAGGTGATGATGATTGCGAGCATAATGAACTTGCCTGGGTATATGCGGATAGTGATGATGCCTGGAATGTTAAATCCATGGACATGGGTATAAACCTGGACTCCATCAAAGAAGCCCATGGAGGCGAAAAAGTCATGGTCTTTAAGGATGAAGACGGGAACATAACGGTCAAAGAACTCGGCGATGACGAAGAACATGAGATGCACTTCAATCATGAAGGGCATGGAGACCATGAGATAATGATCATAGAATCCGATGAGGATGGCGAAAAGGTCCAAATCAAGAAAATGAAAAAGGGGAGTGGAAACATGATGATCATATCTGAGGATGAGCATATGGAATGGACAGAGGAAGATGGTGAGAATGTGGAAGTATACGTGATCAAGAAAGGAGATAAGGACATGAAGGTAGTAAAAAAGGTCACTGTCGAAATCGAGGATGAATCTGAAGAAGACGTGGAAAAGGAAGTTGAAGTTGAAGTCGAAGTCGAAGTAAAAGCAGAAAAGAAGAAGTAAATCTTTCCATCATAACTCAAACCCCTGTGCGATCTGTTAATTCCGGATTGAGACAGGGGTTTTTTTTATCTTTATCTTTCATCCAGGCTTAAAATCATGGCAAAACATATCGGAATCGTAGCATGCAGTGCAGAGGGAGCTGCCCTCTGCTATCAGACCATATGCAAAGAGGGATCAGTGCTGATGGGCCCCCATACCCATCCGGAAGTGAGCATGCATACACACCCTCTCAGTGAATATATGGAATACATATACCGGGAAGAGTGGGAAGGGGTTACCGGACTCATGCTATCCTCAGCGGAAAAGTTAAGAGCTACCGGGGCTGATTTTCTGATATGCCCGGACAATACCATCCACCAGGCTTTTGAAGATGTAAAGAAGCAATCCCCCCTCCCCTGGCTCCACATCGCAGAAGAAGTGGCAAGGGAAGCAAAAAGCAACGCGTACAGAAAATCTGCCATCCTGGGTACAAAATACCTGATGACTGGCCCGGTTTACCCGGATGCATTTGATAAACTAAACCTGGAATATGAAATTCCCGATCAAGCCACCCGTGAGAAGATAGACAGCATCATCTTCGATGAATTGGTATATGGTGAGATAAAACAAAACTCTCAGAAATATTTCCTTGAACAGATCCTGACATTTAAGAACAAGGGTTGCGATTCTGTGGTATTAGGTTGTACAGAAATCCCATTAATCGTTCTTCCTGATGAATCCACCTTGCCCGTCCTCGACTCTACACGTATCCTGGCCGGGGCTGCGCTGAGGTTTGCCCTGTCTGAATGATCTCCCGGCTAATCTACGACATGATACCTTTCTATGTTATATATATAATTTTATTGTATATTAAAGAATATTATATATATTTAATCCATGATACCGCGAGAACTTATTAAAGGTACCCTCAAGTACATGGTGCTAAACCTGCTCCAGACCCTTCCCAAAATGTACGGTTATGAGATCACTCAGGTCCTGGATGAAAAATCCTCAGGCAGGATAAAACTGACCTTTGCTGCCCTGTATCCTGTTTTGCACAAACTGGAGGCAGAAGGATTGGTCCGGGCAGAAACAGAAAATGTAAACAACCGCACCCGGAAATATTATTCCCTGACACCTAAGGGGAAAAAAGAATCTGAAAGCCGGATGTCAGATTTCAGGGAGTATATTGATTTAATGAAAAACCTGTTCTATTAAAATATATCGGATGGCTTGCTTAAGTAATGATCAAATTGACTTTATCCGGGATGACCTGAAAAAACGGTCTGTATCCCGCTCATTCCTGTTTAATGAATGGGTTGACCATGTCTGCTGCGATGTGGAAGCCATGATGAATAAAGGTGTCGGTTTCGAGGAAGCCTATGGACAAATCTCCCGGGACAAACCTGAAAGTGATATCAGCATTGCGCATGAAGATGTGCAACAATTCCTGAATCACAGATACGTCAGCATAAAAAAGCTGTTGCTATTTGCATTCCTGCTTTTTGCTGCCAGCTGGTTCATCAACCTGACGGGGATTGGAAGCTGGCTGGGCCTGCTTTCCTTTATCATATTAAGCATCGTTTACCTGAGGATATCAATTGATTTTTTCAGCAAAAGACGCATCAGGAAAGTTAATACCTGGCTTTCGGTGTTGGCTTTGCTGGCTTTTGTTGGCACTTTATCAGGCATTTTATTGATATTCCTCTTCAGGAATTTTGGGATCAGTACCCGTGGACATGGTGTTGACCTGACTGTATTTGGCTGGTTTTTCTTTTCCATACTCTGCATGGTCTACTACATAGGTGAATTCAGATCAGCTATCGACCCTGGGGAAATAAAGAAAATGCGCTGGTTGAGATGGCTTTCCGGGTCCAATCTATTCCTGGCTGCCATCAGTATTGCCACCTTCCCATTATACCATCTGGTGAAAAATTACCTTTTCTTCCTGATCCTGTTTATCCTTGGATTTGATATGCTGGTGCTTGCTATCCTGTTCGCGACCCGGTCAATGAAGAATACACTTGCCGTAAGCCTCATCCTTGGATCCATGATGATTGTTTTCATACACTCCCATTTCCGTACAAAATTACCCGGAAGCAAACCAAAACTTTATGAGCTGATCCTGCAGGTAAAAACTGAACCCGCAGAGAGCAGTGACAGGTATTATATCTCCATTTATTACGAAAACTACCCTGACAAGCCCATTACACTCCCGATCAGGAAAAAGGGTAATAATCTCTATGAGATAACCATGCCTTCTTATGCTTACAGGGGTTATCTATACTATGGAATATCAACAGATTCGACAGGAGCAGTGGAATATTTCAATAATACTCCGGTCATTGATTCGGTCTTGCTCAGGATACCCAATAAAAAGATATATCAGCTTCAGTGATACCTGAGAGTTGTATAAAAAAGGTCTAGTATGCATTTTAAAACCTAGCGATGCAAAGTATAATTTATCTTTTCCTGGCATTTATACCTGGATTAATATATGCCGTTCAAAATCCAGCCATGACAGACCGAATGGAGATAACGGGACAATGGGTCAGAATTGGTCCTGCCGGACCCATAGCACTGAATTTCAAATCAGATGGTATGGTTGAAGGTGACTTTGGTAATGACGGAAGCATAGAAATAGTTTCTGGCTATAGTATTAAAGGGGATCATATTATTTTCGAAGATAAGGAAGGAGCAGCCTGCCCTGAGCCTGGCAAATATGAAATCCATTTAAACGAATATTATATTGCATTTGATTTGATCGAGGATAATTGTGCGGGGAGATTAAGGTCAACTATGGGATTCTGGGTTAGGCCTGATTTCAATGAGCTGCTCTCAAAACTATCAGATGAGATTGATAAAACTGCTGACGCTGAAGATTTTCTGAACAGGGCCAGGATGCATATGGCCATTGGAAAATCTATGGAAGCCCAACAGGATTTTGACCAGTATATCAAACATGATCCGTCTGATGCACGCGTTTTTGTGAACAGGGCCGGGACCAGGTTCCCCGGTGACATGGAGGGGGTTGTCGAAGATTGCAACAAGGCATTGGCGCTGGAACCGAATAATAAAAATGCTTATTTTCTTCGCGGTTTGGCCTCATATGAACTCGGTCAGAAAGAACAGGCATGTGTAGATTTCTACAGGGCCATTGAACTGGGATTTGTTATTTTAAAGGAAGCAGAATATGAAAAATGTGCCGAATATTGGGAATCCATCAAGTAAGATGAGAAGTTTGTTAGTTTTTACAGGCTTGATCACTGTAGCTATGATCTTCTGGTCCACACTGGCTTACCTGTTGGGAAAGTCTTCCTTCAGTATCATTCTCCCTTTGACCATCATAAGCATTATCCTGTTTCTAGGTGTCGGCTTATTGAAAAACCGAGCTGAAAAAAGAAAATTCGAAGAATTTCTCGAGGATTTGAAACGGGACCGGAAATTACAGGAGAAGATCAAGGATGAAAAGATTGATCCTGGCGATAAGACTGGCCGGGCCAAGGTCAGGGCTTATTACAAGGAAAGGAACAGCGGACT
>CAZXOJ010000351.1:0-4625 GCA_964642325.1 uncultured Bacteroides sp.
AGACGTGAGGAGATCGGTACCAAAATCTCCGTCCTGCATTTAAATACCATGTCGGAATCGAAAAATTTATTCCTAAATACAGTAAACCTGGTAAAAGCACACAGGGATTTTCTGCGTCATAGTAAATAGGTACCCGGATTATTTTCATTCAGATTCTAGTTTCTCTTCTGGTATCGTATGAGATACAATAATTTTTCAGAATTATTGTTTAGATTGCATGCCCAATTCCACTATCGTTTTCATGAAGCATTTGATAGCACTTTTCCTTTTCATTCTGGTATTTTTACCCAATACCCGGGGACAGTTATTTGAGAGTGAAGTCTACAATGTTAATCCCTATATAGACGGGGCCATAACCGTAGGAGCCATTGCTACTAATTACTGGGGATTGGTGGTCCTTGACAGGAAAACTCCTCTGGACTCAGCGGAAATAGCCAGTCTTGATGCAAACAACATTAATAGCTTTGACCGCTCTGCCACCCAGCAGGATGCTGATTACATGTACACGGCATGGAATATCTCAGATGTGGGAATGGCCGGGAGCTTGATGCTGCCTGCCTTGCTGATGTTTGACAAAGAGATCAGGCAGGATTGGGCCCCGGTGCTTCTTTTATTCCTGGAAACCGAGGCCATTGTAGGAAATCTTTATTCCTGGGGTGGTGTTATACATTTTAACAGGATCCGGCCCCTGGTATACCACCCTGATGTTTCATATGAGGACAAAACATTTGTCCGCAACAAAAATTCTTTCTACAGTGGGCATACATCTACTTCAGCTGCTGCAAGCTTTTTCGTTGCCAAGGTTTATTGTGACTACCACCCGGAGCTGGGAAATAAAAAGTTTATTTTCTATGGACTTGCCCTGATACCACCTGCATTTACAGGATATTACAGGTATAAAGGCATGAAACATTTTCCCACAGATGTCCTGACGGGAATGGCAATAGGTGCGGCTACCGGTATCCTTGTACCTCATTTACATAAGCACAGGAAGAATAAGAACCTGACCTTCGTACCTATAACAGGACGGTATACAGGACTGGCGATGAGCCTGAAATTTTAATTCCATTCACCCACACCATTATATGGCTATACCAATTTTCTTGGAGGGTGTATAATTATTGTAATTCCAACTAATTTGACTAACTTATTTGTGGATTTAGATATGATCTGGCATGAAAAAAAAGATCAAACCATTTGAAGCCATCAAAAAAGATAGAAGGATCTACAGGCACTTCTTTGAGAACATGGTGGAGGTTCTGTACAGGGCGGATAATCAAGGAAAAATCACCCTCATCTCTCCATCTGCTATAGACATGTTCGGGTATGGTAGTGTGGAAGAATTAATCGGTGAAAATATCGCAGAGACCTTTTACAGCGATCCGACTGACAGGGATATATTTCTGGACAAATTAGCCGAGCTAAAAAAAGTCGTTCACTATCCACTAGTCCTGAAAAAAAAGGACGGATCAGACTTCCACTGCAAAACAACCTCCTATTATATTTATGATGATAACCACAAAATGGTTGGTGTGGAAGGGATTATTATGGATACCTCTGAGCAATTTCTTGCCGAACAGGCACTTCAGCAAGCCGCGGACATTGTTGATAACATGCAAGTGGGCATTTATATATACCATTTGGAAGATATGGAAGATGATGGAACGCTCAGAATGATCTCAGCAAATCCTGCTTCTGAGAAACTGACTGGTGTACAACCCTCGGAGGTGATCGGTAAAACCCTTGATGAAAATTTTCCTGGTCTGCGAGAAAAAGGTATTCCACAAAAGTATGCAGAAGTAATACGTTCTCAGGAACCATGGGAAATAGAAGATATTTATTATGGAGACGATCGAGTCATCTCAGCGGCATTTTCGGTAAAAGCCTTCCCTTTGCCCAATAACCAGGTAGGTGTATCATTTGAGAATATCATGGGCAGGAAAAAGATTGAAAATGAAATCAGAGCTAAAAATGAGGAACTTGAAAAAAACCTGGCCAGGATCAAGGAGATGCATATCCAGCTGGTTATGTCTGAAAAAATGGCCTCTTTAGGTGAAATTACTGCCGGCGTAGCACATGAGATCAAAAATCCATTGAATTTCATTACCGGAACTATTGAACCACTTAAAAGAGATATTTCAGATCTACTCGAAGTCCTGGAGAAATATGAATCTGTGATTGCGGATCTGCACTTACAGGAAGCTTTCTATGAGGTTGATAGCTTTAAATCAGAAATCGAATTTGATTTCCTGCTCAGTGAGATCCATAAGCTTATGGAAGGGATTTCAGAAGGGTCAAACAGAACAAAAGAGATAGTGAAAAGCCTTGGTAGCTTCTCCCGCAAGGGTGATGATAAATTTGTGATGCATAATATTCATGAGGGTATAGATTCTACCCTGATCCTTCTGGGAAACAAAATAAAGAACAAGATCACAATCCATAAGGAATACGGTGATACACCAGAGATAGAGTGCCTGCCTGACAGGCTGAACCAGGTATTCATGAATATCCTTTCCAATGCCATCCAGGCCATTGATGAAAATGGAGAAATATTCATCAAGACAAAATCCGAGGGTTCCAATGTTATTATCCAAATCCGGGATTCAGGGAAAGGCATGACCGACGAAGTACAAAAGCGGGTATTTGAGCCCTTCTATACTACCAAAGGTATGGGAAAAGGAACCGGACTTGGATTGTCCATCAGCTATTCAATAGTTGAACAGCACAATGGAAAAATCGACATTTCGAGTGAACCTTCCAAAGGGACAGAATTCATTATTACCCTGCCAGTTCAGCAAAAAGCGGCAATCCTTGATCCCTTAAATCAGTAATTCTTCGATCGACTTTTCATTTGTGAATACTACCGTGGGTTCGAACCTGATTGATCTTTAAGATAATTGTACGTTTCTATCTGCGCCCTGAATTGGCGACCTTCCCCTGCTGGTTTGGGTAAATTCTTATGTTCGCTGTCGAGTATTCTCGCTTTTGTATTGTCTTTCAGTTGCAGGTCCAGTATTTCCAGAACTTCCTTTTTAATATCCTCATCGTACACCGGAAAAACAAGTTCAATCCTCCTTTCCAGATTCCTGTTCATCCAATCCGCAGAAGACATGTATATTTCAGGATTTCCTCCATTGTAAAATACAAAAACCCTGGCATGCTCCAGGAAACGGTCCACAATCCTGGTCACCCTAATGTTCTCACTGAATTTCTTGCCAGGGACCAGGCAGCAGATGCCACGGACAAGCAAATCGATTTCAACTCCATTTCGGCCCGCCTCATAGAGCTTTCCTATCATTTTAGGATGATCCAGTCCATTCATTTTCAAGATCATCCTGGCCTTACGACCGGCTGCCGCATGGCTGATCTCCCTGTCAATCATTCTGGTAAGTTCTTTTTTGATATTTAGTTGTGCAACCAGCAGATGCTTTAGCTTTGGTTTTACATCCTGTACCTCCAGGAAACAGAAAAAATCTTTCAACTCGCTGGTAATATTCTCATTGGCCGTAAACAATCCGTGGTCAGCATAAATCCTGGCTGTTTTTTCGTTGAAATTGCCAGTACTGAGAAAGGCATATGCAACCTGTTTATTATTAACCGGTTTTTTCAATACCAGTGCAACTTTTGCATGCGCCTTCAGTCCGGGTATACTGTAAATAATCTTTATACCCGCTTTACTCATAATTTTAGCAAACTGTAAATTGGCATATTCATCGAATCGAGCTTTCAATTCCACGAATACGGTTACCCGTTTACCATTATTCTTTGCATTTAAAAGTGCATTCACCACCGCCGAATCAGACGCGACCCGGTACTGGGTGGTTTTAATCTCCTCTACTTTCGGGTCAATAGCCGCTTCATTTAGAAAGCGAATGACAGGATCATAGGAATGGTAGGGATAATGAAGCATCCAATCCCTCGCTTTAATAGCATCGAACATAGAAGGATATGATTCAAGATCCTTTTTATGGAGGCGAGGAAGGGATTTTATTTCCAGTTTAGGGGATAAGGGATTGGGAAAGGAAAAAAGATCGGAGAAATTATGGTATTTTCCACCGGGCACCATGTCTTTCCTGGGTATTTTAAGGCTCTGGACCAGAATGTCCAGAAATGATGCCGGGATTTTTTCATCATATAGAAATCTGGCTGTAGCCCCTGTTTTTCTTTTCACAAGTGAACTGCTGATCTTTTCCCGCAGGTCACCTGTAAATTCATCATCAATTCCCAGATCAGCATCCCGTGTAAGCTTAATACTGTAGGATGCTTCTATATCATATCCAGGGAACAGGGCATCCAGGTTCATCCTGACGATATCATCCAGGAACATGATGCAATGCTGTCCCCTGGATTCAGGCAATTCAATAAACCTTGGAAGATGGTCGGTGGGAATATTGACAATGGCGTAACGAGCTTTCCGTTTCTTTTTAGGTTCTTCACCATAACCGGACTTTTTCACCAGCTTTACCGCCAGGTAGACTGCCTCATCCTGGAGGAAAGGAAGAACCTTGCCTCGTAAGAGCAATACAGGCTGGAGGTAGGGTATTACCTGGTAGAAAAAAAATTGCTCAATGAATTCCCTGCGGGATATATTCAATCGTTGATTTTGATACAGTTGGATCCCGTTT
>CAZXOJ010000352.1:0-4624 GCA_964642325.1 uncultured Bacteroides sp.
GGTGAACAGCAAGGGCTTGAGCAGGAGTTACAGACCCTTGATCATTCCGGGGAAATCAAACGGAACCTTCACCAGGTGTATTACCTGCTTTCAGACCAGGAAGACTCGGTTGTCAGCAAACTGCTTGAAGCCATACATGCCCTGGACAGCATTGCTGCATTTTATCCCTCAGCTACCGAACTCAACAAAAGGATCAGGTCGGCTATGATAGAGCTGAAGGACATAGCAGATGAGGCTGAGACAGTCGGTACTGATATCGAAATGGATCCCGGCCGCCAGCAAATTGTCAGGGAAAGACTGGATATGCTGTTTGACCTGATGCAGAAACACGGGGTAAATGATGTAGATGGACTTATACGGCTTCAGGAGGAACTCGATGCCAGGATACAGGATATTGCCTCTTATGACGAACAGATAGAAAAATTGGAAAAAGAGTTGACAGAAAAAAAGGACCAGCTTGAAAAGCAGGCTGCTGAACTTAGTAGCAGAAGGAAAAACATCCTGCCCCGGATAGAGACTGAGGTTAACGGAATGCTGAAAGTCCTTGGCATCCCCAATGCCCTGTTCAGGGTCGAGCACAGTGAACTGGATGACTTTTTCGAAAATGGAAAGGATGAAGTTGAGTTCCTCTTCTCGGCCAATAAACAGGTACAACCACAGGAAATATCGAAGATAGCATCAGGTGGTGAACTTTCCAGGCTGATGCTGAGCATTAAATCCCTCCTATCCGATTCCCGGGAATTGCCTACGATTATTTTCGACGAGATTGATTCAGGAGTTTCCGGAGAAATTGCAGAGAAGGTGGGGGCCATCATCAAAAAGATGTCACAGGGAAAGCAGGTAATCAATATTACTCACCTTCCCCAGGTTGCCGGGAAAGGAGATTACCAATACCTGGTGCACAAGTACGACGAGGATGGAGCAACCATCACTGATATCAAGTTACTTGACGATGAGGACAGGGTGCTCGAGATCGCCCGGATGCTCAGTGGTGAGGAGCTTACGGAGGCCGCCATTTCGAATGCCCGCGAGCTGCTGAACTGAGCAAACGAGTAAAATCAATTTATTATATTTACAGCCAATCCTAAAATATTAAAACCATGGCTTACGGATTATTAAAAGGCAAGAAAGGGATTATTTTTGGAGCCCTTAATGACATGTCAATTGCCTGGAAAGTGGCAGAAAAAGCCCATGAGGAAGGTGCCCGGTTTACTTTAACCAACACCCCGGTGGCGCTGCGCCTGGGCACATTGGATGAACTGGCTAAAAAAACCGGATCGGAAGTGCTTGCGGCCGACGCCACAAATGTCCAGGATGTTGAGGTTGTTCTGCAGAGATCCATGGAGATCCTTGGTGGCAAGGTTGATTTTATCCTGCATTCTATCGGCATGTCGCCCAATGTCCGGAAAGGCTTGCCATATGATGCGTTGAACTATGACTTTTTCCTAAAAACCCTGGATATTTCTGCGCTGTCTTTTCATAAGCTTCTTTTGCTGGCCCGGAAAAATGATGCGATTGCCGATTGGGGGTCTGTGATTGCACTCTCCTATGTGGCTGCCCAACGCACCCTTTATGGGTATAATGATATGGGTGATGCAAAGGCTTTGCTGGAATCAATCGCCCGCAGTTTCGGATACATTTATGGCCGGGACAAGAAGATCCGCATCAATACCATATCACAGTCCCCTACCATCACCACCGCCGGCAGCGGTGTAAAGGGGATAGACACCCTGATCGATTTTACAGAACGCATGTCACCCCTTGGGAATGCTACCGGGGACGATTGCGCCGATTATTGCATTACTATGTTTTCTGACCTTACCAGGAAAGTGACAATGCAAAATCTCTTTCACGATGGTGGTTTCTCGAGCATGGGCATGAGCATGCGTGCCATAGATCAATACAGCAAAAGTTTCGATGAGTGTGACTAATCAAGAACCAGATCATGAACCACTTACTGCTGGTCCTTTTCTACGTTCTGTTCCCCGTCCTGATTTTACATCTTGATAAAAAGTATACCCTGGTAAACCGGATAGGTACCGTTGTTATCTGTTATGGAATGGGACTCCTGATCGGCAATATAGGTATCCTGCCGGAAAACATCGCAGCTTTCCAGGAAAACATTTATTCTATCTGTGTTATCCTGGCCATCCCGCTGCTGTTGTTTTCGCTGGATATTCGGAAGTGGGTCTCAATGGCTGGAAAAACCATGCTTTCCCTTGTGCTTGGCATTGCTTCTGTAATTATTATGGTAATCCTGGGCTATTTCCTTTTCAGGGATGTGATCCCTGATATCTGGAAAGTATCGGGTGTACTGGTGGGATTTTATTCAGGTGGTGCCCCCAATGCTGCAGCCATCAGTCTCGCCCTGGATATGGAGCCGGAAGTATTTATCCTTACCCAGACCTACGACCTGGTTGTTGGTGCCTTCACACTTTTATTCCTGATGACCCTTGCACAACGCTTCTTCCTGCTGTTCATGCGGCCTTACAAACAGACCGACCAGGAAGAAGTTGGGGATACCAGGGAATCTTATCATGATAAATATGAGTCCTACGACAGCATATTTTCCCGCCGGATCTTTATGCCATTGCTGGCTGCTGTTGGACTCTCCATCCTGATCCTGGGCATCTCTGCCGGAATAAGCCAGTTATTTTTTAAGGAATTGAATACAGCCCTGCTTATCCTGGGTATTACTACTTTGGGAATTGCTGCTTCATTTATCCCGCGGGTTAAACAAATTGAAAAATCATTCCAGGGCGGGATCTACCTGATCCTTGTTTTCTGCCTCGTATTTGCTTCCATGGCTGACATCAGTATGTTCAGTATGGAGTCCATGCCATTACTGTTATATATATTGCTGGTGGTTCCAGGTGCATTGCTTTTGCATGGGATCCTTTCCAAAATCTTTAAAGTGGATGTGGATAATTTTCTGATCATATCCGTCGCCCTATCCATGTCACCTCCATTCGTACCGGTTGTAGCTACCTCGCTGAAGAACCGGGAGATCATACTGCCAGGGCTGATCATTGGCCTTGTCGGCTATGCCCTGGGTAATTATATCGGGATACTCATTGGTAAAATGATTCAATTCTTAGGATAAGGCCATCCTATTCTATAACATACCGGAATTAATATTTGATTTAATTAATTTCGCTGGTGAATATCATTATATGGATTTGCTGATAAGGAATATAAAATCTCTACTGCTAACGGAAACTGAACCGCGTCCATATGTTGCAGGTGGTAATATGGCAGCACTTAGTTCCCTAGAGAATGCCTGGTTATATATGATTAATGGTAAGATTGCCGGTTTTGGTCATATGGATGATCCTGAACTGGCCAAAATCGTAGAGTCTAATCCAGGCCTTCATAAAATTTCAGCAGAAGGGAAACTCGTTATGCCTGCTTTCTGCGATTCGCACACCCACCTGGTTTATGGAGGCAGTCGGGAGCTAGAATATATGGATAAGATAAGGGGACTGTCTTACGAGGAGATTGCAAGGAGAGGTGGGGGAATACTGAATTCCGCTGCACTGTTACAGGCGACTACTGAAGAAGAACTGTATGAAGTGTCCCTGTCCAGGATCAGGGAGATAATGAAATTGGGAACAGGGGCCGTTGAAATAAAAAGCGGCTACGGGCTGAGCACGGAAGCCGAACTGAAAATGCTCCGGGTGATACGCCGGCTAAGGGAGACGACTCCCATTGATATAAAAGCCACCTTCCTGGGAGCCCATTCCTTTCCACTTGCCTATAGAGAGGATCCCGACAGGTATGTTGACCTGGTGGTAGAGGAAATGATACCTGCGGTTGCTGACGAGGGACTGGCTGATTTCATAGATGTTTTCTGTGACCGGGGATTTTTTACGGTTCCCCAAACCGAAAGGATACTGGAGGCCGGCTTAGCCAGGGGATTGATACCTAAGATCCATGCCAATGAACTTGAATTCTCCGGGGGAATACAGACCGGTGTTAAATACCGGGCCCTGTCAGTGGACCACCTGGAGTTTACGGGTGATAAGGAGATCGAGTGCCTGCTTGGTTCTGGTACCATGCCTACATTGCTGCCGGGAGCTTCTTTTTTCCTGGGACTCAAATATGCGCCGGCGAGGAAGATGATAGAAGCCGGATTACCCCTTGCTTTGGCATCTGATTTTAATCCGGGCAGTTCTCCTTCAGGCGATATGAAATTCATTATGTCCCTCGGATGCATAAAACTCAGGATGTTGCCTGAAGAAGTCCTGAATGCGGTAACCATTAATACTGCCTATGCCATGGGATTGCAGGAAACTCACGGAACCATCTGCAGGGGAAAAAAAGCAAATGTGATCATTACCAGGGAAGTACCTGGACTTGCATACCTTCCTTATGCTTATGGGAGTGATCTGATTGATACGGTGATCCTGGGAGGAGAGATCCTGGATCCGGGACCCTAGCCAAATAATTCAAATGATAATTATACCATGATGAAGCAGCTTATTGAATGTGTGCCGAATTTCAGCGAAGGCCGGGATATGAACCTGATCAAACAGATCACGAATGAAATTGAATCTGTAGATGGAGTAGAACTGCTGGATGTGGATCCGGGACAGGCAACAAACCGGACCGTGGTGACTTTTGT
>CAZXOJ010000353.1:0-4617 GCA_964642325.1 uncultured Bacteroides sp.
CCACTTGAGTTGAAAAATACCATTGTCATGGAGACTGGTGGAATGAAGGGGCGCCAGGAGGAAGTGACACGCAAAGAACTGCATGAAAGGCTCTGCATTGGTCTGAAACTGAGATCCATCCATTCCGAATACGGAATGACCGAGCTGCTCTCCCAGGCATACGCTAAGAATGATGGGGTATTTCATTCACCTCCCTGGATGAAGGTGCTGATTCGTGACCCATACGATCCATTCAGCCTGATGTCCAGGGATAACTCCGGCGGCATCAACATCATCGACTTGGCCAACCTCTATTCCTGCTCCTTTATTGCCACCCAGGATATCGGAAAGATCACCCCGGATGGGGGAATTGAAGTACTCGGAAGGTTTGATAACAGCGATATCCGGGGATGCAACCTGATGCTGGAATAGATGATGGATCCTCAATTGACTTAATTGGAAGAAGAAATCTGGTTCAGACCCTCAACCAGTTGTATGTTATTTTCCTTCCATAGAAAAGATCCGGATAAAGCAGCGGGCATATGTATTTCTCCTTTAATATCTGAATCTCCTTCCCTCTGCAAATTCATCTTGATTAAACCTTTTGGATGCGGAAAGGCTACCTCAATTGACTGAAGTTCGCCAAGATTAGGTTGTATATTCACAGTTTCAAACCCTGGCTTTCCTGGGTATATTCCAGCAACCGTGTGTAGAAGGTCGAAACAGGGACTGGCACTCCATCCATGACATTCGGAGCGTGGGTTTATATCCGTTTCGCCAAAGGTGGTCATCCCTTTTTCAAGCATACTCTCCCAGGGTCCAAGTAATTCCAGGTATTTATTTCCCATCCCGGTTTTTTGCAGAGCCCTGAATAAATAGAACTTGGAATAAACAGTACATTGGATCAAATCTTCATTATCCAGGATTTTTTCCATTAATTGTCCCTGTTGATCTTCAGGAAGGGTGTTGGTCATGATGGCCCATACGTTGGTATGTTGTGAAAATATCTCTTTGTCCGAGGTTTCAGCGATTAATCCAGATTCACTCTGATAACACTTCTCTATGGTTGCTTGCTGGATGGCCTTTTTTTGTCTGTTAAATTTCTCGACTTCTTCTGTATAGCCCAAATACGAAAATATCTCTGCAGCATTTTGAAGAGCATATACATACTGTAGAGCCACGTTGGCAGAATACCCATTATCTGCTCCGGGAGGGATCCCGTTGGCAAATCCTGCTGCCCAGTCTGTGAAATTCCACCATTCCAGGCCTGTTATCATCCCGGTGGAGTCCACCTTATCAGCAAACCAGCCCAGTACAGTTCTAATCCCCGGGATGAATTGCCTGGTAAACTCAGGATCATCTGAATACATCAGATAGTCGTGGATCATCCCGATCCAAAGCAGAGAATAGGTGGGAATTACCTGGACAATGTATGAAGGGTACCGGCTTTGGGTGAGGCCATTGGGCAATCTGGAGTTGTCGAACTGCTGGATAGATTTTCTCATTAACCTGTCATCTCCGGACACATAGAGGGATACCATTGACTCAATCCTTGCATCACCTATGTAGTTGAGTTGCTCATAATAAGGATCAAAGAAATTTTCGCCTGATGAATTCTCTATGGTTCTCCAGGCTGCATCCCAAATTTTTTCCAGTTGGGGGTTGTCACTTTTGAAAATGGCTTTTTCATCGAATGGATAGGTGGTTCTAACATGATAGTAATCGTTAATTACCAGGTCTTCATCCATAGTTTCAATATCAAGCTGCACATATCTGAATGTTCTGCGGGACAGGGACTTAAACTTTCGGAGTTCGCCGCCATCGCTTGTAATATGGTCATAGTATCCCAGGATGCTTTTGCCTTCAATGATGTTCCTGTTCCCTTTTCTGTCGCCCGGGCCAAAATGGTCATTGGCAGACCCGGTACTATTACTACCTTCGAGGAACAAGGCCTCAGCATATGTAATTTTTATTTTCGCCTCTTCCCCTTTGCTGGTAATCAGTTCCGGAAAACCAGTTGAATGGACTCCGTTATCCAGTAAAATGGAGACATTAGTATGTGCCGGGATAATGGTGTTGACAGATTCCTTGATGAATGGCTTTACCTGATCCATTCCCTCTACCCTGACAATCTCTGAAAAGCGTTTATGATCCTCTTTCAGCATAGGGATCTGACGGGGAACAAGAAACCAGGTACTCCCGTAAAGGAAACCTCTTCCGACAGCAAATTCAACTGTCCCGGGTTTTGGAACCAGCCATTCTGAATCATCGAATTCTTTTGAATTCCACCCCCATGGATACCTTGCAGCATCGATGGCTTCACCCGGGCCAGCCGAATAATAGGCATTTAATGAATCGCTGGTGAAGGGGATCTGTGTGTAGGCACTACTCCTGATAACCTTCCAGTTACCTGTACCAGTATTAATATCAGGACTAATTCCAGTGGACTCATCCGCCTGCATAATAAATGCGGTTTGAAAAGTCATCTGAGCAGCTCTGCGATATTCACCAAAATTCACCACCTCTGCCGCAATTATATTGTTTCCCCTATTCAGAAAACGGGCGATATCAATTGTCTCATAGCGATAGTTATTCAAATCCCCAATGGCGGGACCTGAACAAATATATTGTCCGTTTACATAAAGACGATAGCGATTATCAGCTGAAATATGAATGATAAATCTGGAAGGTATACTGTCCAATTCAAAGTTATTTCTGAAATGAAAAACCCCGTAATCCAGTGTAGATTCCCAGGGATGGGTAATCCACTGGGAGGTCCAGGCATACTTTAGGGAAGTAAATTCTTTCCCTTCTGCATTAACTTCGGCATTGGACTCTTGACCTGAAGTCAGGTTCAGACTGGATATTACAAGAACAAATACAATGAATAGTCTCTTCATTTCAGCATGTAGTAAAGTAAGACATTTAAGAGAATTAATTAGCTAAAGTACAAATAGTATTGCCATCATAGTTAGGCGATAATCCAATGCCTCTTAAGGATGTAATCTACAATTGTGGTCCCTGGGATTTGCAGCTTATGATTATATAAGTGTCTCTCTTTTTGATTTGGGCAGGCTATCAACCACAATGGTGTATGAATGATCAATCCAATCTTTTAGCTGACTATCGCTGATACTTCCTTTAAGGTTTACTCCGTTCCAGTGTTGTTTATTAAAATGATAAGCAGGTGTAACCTCAGGATGAAGCTCCCGCAGTTCAATAGCCAACTCCGGATCACATTTCAGACTGATGCCCCTGCTATCCTCAGATAGGTCGAGTAGGGCAAACATTTTCCCCGCAACCTTAAAGACCAGAGCAGTATCATTGAATGGGAAGCCTTCTGTTACGCTTGGTTTTGAGATGCAATACTCTCTAATATCTTCGATGTTCATTACAATGATTTAATCCCATTGCATTTTATGCTATTTTGAAATCCCAATTCAAATTTACATAAAATCAGACGAGGCATGCATTTACCCGGCTACTTTAAAAATCAGAGCTATATCCTTGAAAAGGTAGCCTTCTGTGACTCCTGGTTTTGAGATGTAACAAACCCTGTTTTTTCCCACTTCCACGGTGGCAGAATTTTATCTGCAATTTGTATTAGTTTTGAAGTGCATTTATGACTGAATTTTTTGTCGTAAATAATTTTAAATCAGAAGCGATATGAAAGTAATTATAACAGGCGCAACCGGAATGGTAGGTAAAGGCGTTCTTTTGGAATGCCTGGACCATGCCGAAATATCGGAAGTATTATCTATATCAAGGAATACAACCGGAATAGAACATCCAAAACTGAAAGAGTTGATTCATAAAGATTTTTCTGAATTTGCTTCTGTTACAGATAAATTAAAAGGCTACGATGCCTGCTATGCCTGTATGGGAGTTAGTTCTGCCGGCATGAAGGAAGAACAGTACAGAAGGCTGACCTATGATTTTACACTTTCTTTAGCAAAGGTACTTCAAGGATTAGATCCAGAAACAACCTTTAACTATGTCTCAGGAGTAGGAACAGACTCAAGCGAAAAGGGAAGAAGTATGTGGGCCCGGGTAAAAGGAAAAACAGAGAATGACCTTTTAAATTTAGGTTTTAAGCAGGCATATATGTTCAGGCCGGGAGCCATCATTCCATTGCGAGGCATTCAGCCCAGCAGTAAAATGTATCGGGTATTGATCAATAATTTGAAATGGCTGATTAAGCTTATGAAAAGGATATCTCCTCATGCCGTGGTGGATACTACCCAGATCGGATTTGCAATGATCAATGTAACGAAAAAGGGCTATGATAATAAGGTTCTCACACCCCGGGATATTCAGATCTTAGCTGAATAAAATTTTCATAGTGGTAGACCAGACAATCTGAACTATATCTGATTTCTCAGAATGCACCGGTTAGCCGGATAATTTACTCCGGCGAATAGAGCTGCCATTCTGCAATGCCCGGGGGACCTTCAGCACGTTCAATATACAATCTCACCCGTCTGGTTTGTATGGGAGGGAATCTCTTAACAAGGCCGTGCCCCCTGGTTGAGGCTGAAAATATTTCTTTCCAACCATCTCCGGTTTCCACCTCCATACGGAGGGTTTGCCTGTATCGCGGCCAGCGGTCAGGTTCATCCAATCCTACGGCCTGGATCC
>CAZXOJ010000354.1:0-4612 GCA_964642325.1 uncultured Bacteroides sp.
GTCTGGGACCCACACACTTAGTAGAACCTGAAGTCCCATGGGAAAACCTGCTGGCAATAAGGGAGGCTGTCGAAGAATATGAATCCAGCCTTTAGTATATAATCAATTTCAAATGCTTAATCAAATCCGATCTCTTACTGGCCTTCTGCTATTTTCCATTATCATATTAGCGATAAGCGGATGTGATAAGTCACAACCCAACATCATCCTGATTAACATTGATGATATGGGTTGGCGTGATGTAGGTTTTATGGGTAGTGAGTTTTATGAAACTCCCAATATTGATAAGCTTGCAAACAGCGGGATGGTATTTACAAATGCTTATGCAACAGCTTCAAATTGCGCACCCAGCAGGGCCTGCCTGATGAGCGGGCAATGGACTCCCCGGCACGGGATCTATACAGTCGGCACTTCTGAAAGAGGCAAAAGCAGAGACCGAAAACTCATACCCACGGAAAACAGTATCACATTGCCCGATAAGATGGTAACCATCGCGGAAGTACTCCAGGATGCCGGTTATCGTACATGCCATGCAGGTAAATGGCACCTGGGGGAAGATCCCCGCGACCAGGGGTTTGATATTAGCATTGGTGGTGCCCACAACGGGCATCCCAGTAGTTATTATCCTCCCTATGGCAATGTACCACTTGATGCTCCTAATGAGGAATACCTGACAGACCTGGTCATGGATAGGGCCATTGAGTTTGTTGATGAAGTTGCTACTGGGCCTTTCTTTCTATATTACTCTCCTTATGCAGTCCATACACCCATTCACCCTGTAGATAGCCTGTTTTTCAGGTATGTTAATAAACAACCATGGATGGGACAGGATCATGCAGGCTATGCAAGCATGATCGACAACCTGGATAGAAATATAGGTAACCTTATCCGTACCCTGGAAGATCAGGATCTGTCTGAAAATACACTCATCATTTTCACTTCTGACAACGGAGGGCATTTCAGGGTCACCAAACAATGGCCGCTTCGTGCAGGGAAGGGCAGTTACTACGAAGGTGGGATTCGTGAACCATATGCTATTGCGTGGGAAGGGAAGATCGATGGGGGACAGCAATCCGAGGTTCCGGTGACAAACTTGGATTTATACCCGACCATTCTTGAAGCCGCAGGTCTGAAAAAACTACTCAAAGATAAGGAGTCTTTGCCCCTGGATGGCATCAGCTTAATTCCCCACCTGACTAAGAACAGGAATATAGAGGAAAGTCCACTGTTCTGGCATTTCCCGATATATCTTGAGGCCTATGTGTCAGAGGATTACGAGACCCGTGATGCGCTGTTCAGAACCCGGCCAGGATCAGTGGTCAGGATGGGGGACTGGAAACTGCATCAGTATTTTGAGGACGGTGGACTCGAGCTCTATAATCTTAGGGAAGACATAGGTGAGAAGGTCAACCTGGTGGATGTAAATCCCGATAAAACACAGGAACTCTTAATGATCCTGGAAGAATGGAGGAAAAATACAGATGCTCCTGTCCCGACTGAGCTCAACCCGGAATATATACCCCTGAACTAGTGATCATTTTATCTTCAATTCAGGTTATTTGAATCTATTTATTACTTGTGATAATTACGATTAATTACCTAATTTTGCATTTATACATCCACTTAAATCTGATATGGTAACTAAGGAAAAGTTAATTGAAGCCATCAAAAAACTGCCTGAAGGATTTACAATTGAACAGGTAATTGAGGAGTTAGTTCTTCTTGATAAGATTGAAAAGGGAGTTGAAGATATAGACCAGGGAAAGATCTATTCTTCTAAAGAAGCTGAGAAAAGGCTTTCCAAATGGCTAAAATAATTTGGACAAACAATGCTCTTCAAGATATCGAAGAAATTGCGGTGTTCATTGAAAGAGATTCTCCATATTACGCAAAAGTTACAATTCAAGGTATTTTCAATTACACAAAGATTTTAACGGATCAGCCAAGATTAGGAAGAATGGTTCCTGAAGTTGGGCATGAAGACTTGCGGGAATTGATTCGTGGAAACTATAGAATTATTTATAAGGTATCACTTGAAAAGATCTATATTGTCACAATTCACCACAGTTCAAGGGATCTTGCACTGAGGTCAATTTTTGAGTTGGAATAACACACCTAACACCCTCCCTGTCCATCTCAACTACACATTGATTGCATCTTGTACATTCTGATCTGTCAATGCGGCCATCCCCCAATTTCAATAAGAATTCAGGATCATGGATCAGGGCCCTGGCGATGGCTATGAACTCAAATCCTTCATCCAGGATCTCCTCAATTCCCTTCTTTGAATCAACTCCTCCCAGGTAAACCAGTGGCATTTTTACTGATTTCCTGATCTCTTTGGCCTGGTCCAGGAAAAAGTTTTCCCTGAACCTGTAACGCTTGATTATAAAGGGGCCGAATAATGCCATGGTGATCTTTTCAGCCAGGGAGGACCCGTTCTTAATCATCCCCCAAAGGGGAACTTTCCCAGGCATCAAATAAAAAGGAGATTTACTGGTAAATCCGCCACTCATTACAATGGCCGTACATCCATTCTTTTCCAGTGCCCGGGCCACATATTTGCAATCATCCAGTGAAAAGCCGTTCCTGAATCCATCGCTCAGGTTCAGTTTTACCAGGACCGGAAAATCCTTCCCGGTTTTGTCAATTACATTTTTTAGTAATTCTAGCGGGAACCGAGACCTGTTTTCTATGCTCCCTCCGTATTCATCTTTTCGCTTGTTTGTCCGTGGGCTCAAAAACTGGCTGAGCAAGTATCCATGTCCCATGTGGACTTCCACAGCATCGAATCCGGCATCTTTCAATTGCAGTGCTGCATTTGCAAAATCTTCAGAAACTGCCAGCATATCCTCCCTGGTCATTTCCCTGGAGAACATGATTCCCGATAAGACCCCGTATTCATTGAAAATACGGCTGGGTGCCATGGGATTTTTCACCTCCTTATTCTTTGAAAAATAGCCGCAATGGGTAAGTTGCATGCAGACTTTCCCTCCGGCACGGTGGACTTCCTCAGCCAGCTTCTTTAGTTTATCAAGGCTGTTATCATGGATATACATCTGGTAAGGAAATGTTCGGCCCTCGGGGGAAACAGCTCCATAGGATATGGTTGTAAGGGCCACTCCACCCCTAGCCAGATCCACATGGTGTTCTGTCAGGGCATGGGTTGGCAAGCCATCTTCATACATGCCTTCATAGGTGGCTGCTTTAATGAAAGAGTTTTTAAGCCGGATGCCTGTTGCTCCCAAAACTTTATCTTGAAATGCCCTCTCCACGATTTAAATATAGTCCATTTCTCCGATTGTATTATATTTAGAAGACACACATAGTTGATCCTTGAAGAAATTAGTCGTCCTGTATTTTCTCATGATAATCTCCCTTTTTGCATTTGCCAGCAAGGGAGAGTTCGGGGGTAGAATCGGGTTGTCATTCCAGTTTGGCACACATATCCAGCGCCTGGGAATGATGTACCAGCTGTATTATTTCAATCGATTTGTCCAGGTAAACCATGGTACCAGTTTTCATTATAACTGGAAATCGTTAGGGCCAGACAGAAAGGGATTTGAGATGCAAACTTTAGTGGGACTCCAGTTTTACTGGGGTGAGGAATCAGGAAAGAAAAAATACCTGCTGAATGAATACTCCCTGATGGCAGCGGAAAAATTTTCCGGGGGAATTATGTGGAGGTATTACCTGGACCAGGTAGAAACAAGACAGGCTACAGGTGGACTTAATTTTAATTTGCATCAATTTGGCATCATCTTCGAAAATGACCTATTCGGAGGAACGGGTGGATTCCTGGATAAATTCCGAACAGGGGCAATGGGCATTACTTACCAGGTGGACAGCCTTCAGTTGGTTCTTCAGACAACACATTGGACTGGCAAGGCCTTCGATGGCACCAGGGTTTACGATAGCCTTTATCCCGGGAAATACGGTTACCGCGATTTAAGCAATGTGAAATACGGAAAATATTCCCACGGAATTCTTTCCTTGGGGATTAATTACTTATGGAAGTATAGACAAACTTTGCGACTTGAAGCTGGCATTGATGCAGAGCAGGTAAGGCATGCATTACAGAACAGGCTGATCCACGATTTTCCCCTATTGCCCCACAAAGGCAAATATGAAAACATGCATTATCCTATGTTACGACCGGACGGGTCACCCTATACATTCCGGGAAGGCCAGACCATAAGGAAACCAAGATTTTACTTCCAGCCTGGTATTAATCCTTTTATGTTCTATTGATGCCAACATTTAATTATTTAGAATCATTCTAAAAAAGCAGTATCTTTGTGTGGATGTTTATTTAGAAAGGTAGATGCCATGCTGCGAATGATCAACCTTATTATCCTTTTTGCTATGATGACACTTGGATCTTCTTCAGGACAATTTCAACAACCAGAATATACGAATGAACTGATCCATGAGAGCAGTCCCTATTTACTACAGCACGCCCATAACCCCGTCAACTGGCATCCCTGGGGAGAAAAGGCGCTGGAATTAGCCCGGAAAGACAATAAACTGGTCATCATCAGCATTGGTTATTCGGCCTGTCACTGGTGCCATGTAATGGAACATGAGAGTTTTGAGGATACCGCTGTGGCTG
>CAZXOJ010000355.1:0-4610 GCA_964642325.1 uncultured Bacteroides sp.
AAAATGTTTACCAGTCCCATATCAGGTAAGTCGGGTAGCGCTTGCTCAATATGCCTGGTGATCAGGTGAAAACCCCTATTAAATGCGGGCAGGTTGATTTCCGTTTGCTTTATCATCACTATGTTTTAGGCCCTACAAAAATAGATATTCCTTGGAAACGCAGTATACTTATTCTATAAGGTGGATCGTTTTATTATGTAAGGAATTTTACCCATTTTTGAACTTTCCTTACTTCCGGGAGGCTGCGTGTTTAAAAAATTGATAATCATATCCATCCTGATCGCTGGTACATTTATGCCAGCACAGAGCCAGGACGACGAAAAACTGATCCAGCTATCCGGTGTGGTTCGCAATGAATACCTGCAACCATTGCAGTTCGTTCATATCCTGATTATGAACCAACGCCGGGGCACCATCAGCGATACCCGGGGGATGTTCTCATTTGTCGTGCATCCCCGGGATACCATTATGTTCTCTGCCGTAGGTTACAAACGGACCGGATTAATCATTCCTGATACCCTGACCTCATTCAACTATCCTGTAGATGTAATAATGGAGGGGGATACCCTAGAGATCAGGGAAGTAGTAATCCTTCCATGGAAAACATATGCAGAATTCAAACAGGCCTTTATAAGCATTGAACTGCCCGATGATGATCTGAAGCGTGCATACAGGAACCTGGCCATGATAAAATATCAGATCCACAATCCAGATGCTGCCCCTGATCCTGATCTGAACTACAAGTATCACCTCAGGGAACAATACAATGAAATGTATACGGTTGGACAGACTCCATATTATAGCATATTTAATCCTATGCGATGGGCAGAATTCTTTAAATACATGGAGGAGGGTAAGTTCAAGAATCCCAATAAGTGAGGGTTGTAGGCACAATTAAAATACCAGTTATCTGTTTAATGATTATTGAGTATCGAAGGATGAAATACTGGATTCCGATCATAATGTTCTGCTGTATGCCGATCCTCGCCAATGCTCAGGAAACTGCTCAGATCAGTGGAAGGATCACTGACGAAAACCAGGCACCCGTATTCCTTGCCAATGTGGCCATCCCGGGTACACCTTATGGCACTGTTACAGATGAAGAGGGAGTCTTTTTACTGGAGGTCCCTGCGAATGAGGACATTACCCTGGCCATATCATATCTTGGTTTTGAACAGATCAAACTTAGTCTTCGCCTTCAGCCCGGAGAAACCCGTGAAATCAGCCAGGTCCTCAGGGAAACTTCACAGAACCTGAATGAAGTAACCATTCGGGAACAGCATGAACGGGCAACCACCATTAACCGGATAGATATTAAGACCCTGGATATGCTTCCCAATGTTTCGGGTAATTTTGAGAGTATTCTTGGCACTATGCCGGGTGTTTCTTCTCGCAGTGAACTCAGTTCCCAGTACTCTGTAAGGGGAGGTAATTTCGATGAGAACCTCGTATATGTCAACCAGATTGAGATCCACAGGCCACAACTCGTCCGATCAGGCCAACAGGAGGGACTCAGCTTCATCAACCCGGATATGGTTTCATCCATCAAGTTCTCAGCCG
The DNA here is from genome assembly GCA_964642325.1 of uncultured Bacteroides sp. Taxonomy (GTDB): domain Bacteria; phylum Bacteroidota; class Bacteroidia; order Bacteroidales; family SM23-62; genus SM23-62. Next base: position 1,561 of record CAZXOJ010000355.1, read on the forward strand.
GTGGTTTTGATGCCATTTACGGGGATAAAATGTCTTCCGTGCTGGATATCACATACCGGAGGCCGACAAAATTTGGAGGAGCTGCAAGTATCAGCCTGCTTGGCGGAACTCTGCAACTGGAAGGGGCGTCAAAAAACAGACGTTTTACCCATATTTCGGGTTTTCGTTACAAGACCACACAATACCTGCTGAGTTCACTTGAAACACAGGGGGAGTATAATCCGAACTTTTATGATTTTCAAACCCTCCTTAGCTACAAGCTTACACCAAAATGGGAAATAAGTTTTCTGGGAAACATTAATTTAAACCGTTATAGCTTCGCACCCGAAACTCGGAATACTGATTTTGGCACATTTCAAAATCCCTTAAATCTAAGGATATATTATGAGGGCCAGGAACAAGACAGATTTGATTCTTATACGGGGGCATTGACCCTGCAGTATGCCCCCAGTGACCAGCTCTCCCTGAAATTTATAGGTGCATCATATTACTCTGTAGAAAGGGAGAGCTATGATATACTTGGTGAATACCTGATCAATGAACTCGATAATCGGCTGGATTCCGAAACCTATGGGGACAGTATACTGAACATAGGTGTAGGCGGCCAACTGAACCATGCCCGCAACAACCTGAATGCTTTAGTCTACTCAGCTGCTCATATGGGTACTTTCGTGGGAGAGCGCAGTACCTTGAAATGGGGTGCAAAATGGCAGCGTGAACAGATCAAGGACCGTATCAGTGCCTGGCAAATGATCGATTCAGTTGGTTATTCAGTGCCATACAATGGGTCTACCATAACGCTGTTTGACGTTATCAAATCCAATAATCAACTCTATAGCAACCGGCTTACCTCTTTTATTCAAAATACCACGACTTTTGAAAACGGGCAGACAAGGTTCTTCCTAAATGCAGGAATCAGGGCCTCCTACTGGGATATGAATAACCAGTTTCTGCTGAGTCCCAGGGTTACATTTTCAGTGAAACCGGACTGGAAACGCGACCTGGTTTTCAGGCTTTCCACAGGTTACTATTTTCAACCTGCATTCTACAGGGAATTACGCTACCCTGATGGAACGTTGAATAAGGATATTAAGGCACAGCAATCCATTCACTTCGTACTTGGAGGAGATTATGTCTTTACTGCCTGGGGTCGCCCGTTTAAGTTTACCACTGAGGTCTACTATAAACACCTGAATAATCTTATACCATATAAGCTGGATAATGTAAGGATAATTTATGCTGGTGAAAACCTGGCCCGAGGATATGCTGTGGGATTGGACATGAAGATCCATGGTGAGTTTGTCCCTGGTGCCGCTTCCTGGGCAAGCCTGAGCCTGATGAAGACCGAGGAAGATATCATAGGGGATTATTACTATGATAAGGATGGAAACCGGGTGGAACCTGGCTATTATCCAAGGCTCAGCGACCAGCGGGTAATGGTGGGTATTTACTTCAGGGATTATCTCCCAAGCCTGCCTGATTATAAGGTCCTTCTGAACCTTATATACGGATCCGGACTCCCTTTTAGTCCCCCGAATATCCCCCGCTATGACGTGCAATTCAGAATGCCATCTTACAAACGGGTTGATATAGGTTTTTCCAAAGTCCTAAAACGGGAAAATGCCACACTGAAAGATGGAAATCCCTTCCGACATTTCAAAAGCATCTGGATCAGCGCTGAAATTTTCAACTTGCTTGGAACGAGAAATGTCATTTCCTATACCTGGATAAAAACAGTCTCCAACCAGGATAATGTCCCAGGTGCCTTTGCTGTCCCTAACTACCTTACAGGAAGGCGCTTCAATGTGAGGCTGACGGTCAGGTTTTAGTTTCCTGAAAAATATGTGCATGATTGAAACCAGGAATTGTCAAGATTGATTATTTTTAAAACCTGAAATAAAATAGCAACAGATGAATACACAGGATTACATTGCAAAGGAAGACAAATTTGGTGCGCATAATTATCACCCACTACCAGTCGTATTGGATAAGGGACAGGGTGTTTTTGTATGGGATGTGGAAGGAAGGAAGTATTTTGATTTCCTCTCGGCTTATTCTGCTGTGAATCAAGGACATTGCCATCCGAAGATTGTATCGGCCATGAAAGACCAGGCAGAAAAACTGACCCTTACTTCAAGGGCATTTTATACCAGCGTGCTGGGGGAATATGAAGAATTCATTGCAAATTACTTCGGATATGATAAGGTGTTACCCATGAATACAGGTGCTGAAGGCGACGAAACTGCCCTGAAGCTATGCCGCAAATGGGCCTATACCAAGAAGGGGATTAAAGAAAACGAGGCCAAGATCATCGTGTGCGAGAATAATTTTCACGGCCGGACGATTACAGTAATCTCCATGTCGACAGATCCTGATTCATATGATGGATTCGGACCATTTACACCAGGTTTTGTCAAAATACCCTATGATGATCTCAGCGCCCTTGAAAAGGAGCTGGAAGACCCCAATGTGGCAGGATTCCTGGTTGAACCCATTCAGGGTGAAGCCGGCGTACATGTTCCTGCTGATGGATACCTGACAAAAGCATTTGAGATGTGCAGGGAAAAGAACGTCCTTTTCATCGCCGATGAGGTCCAGACAGGAATTGGGCGTACTGGCAAATTGCTTGCCTGCGATCATGAAGGGGTAAGACCGGACATCCTCATCCTTGGGAAAGCACTCTCGGGTGGTGTTTATCCTGTATCGGCCGTACTGTGTGATGATGATATTATGCTCTGTATCAAACCAGGCGAACATGGTTCCACCTTTGGGGGGAACCCGGTGGCTGCCAAAGTGGCCATTGCTGCACTGGAAGTTATCAAAGATGAAAACCTGGCCGAGAAGGCTCAAGAATTGGGTGAATATTTCAGGAATGAACTGGGCAAGATCGATTCTGATATGATTGAGACCGTCCGTGGAAAAGGACTGCTCAATGCCATAGTGATTAAGCCCAAAGAGGGAAAGACTGCCTGGGATGTATGTGTAGCCATGAAGGAAAATGGATTACTGGCCAAACCGACCCATGATCACATCATCCGGTTTGCTCCCCC
>CAZXOJ010000356.1:0-4579 GCA_964642325.1 uncultured Bacteroides sp.
CCGTCTGTATCCCGTCCAGGTACGGCCTGCTGACCGGGAGGTATTTCTTCCGGGTGCCCCGGCAAAGGAGCAATTGGGGTTACGGAGCCCCCTTGATTGAAGAAGGTAGGGAAACCGTAGGATCGATGATGCAGAAGGCAGGCTATACTACTGCCTGTATTGGGAAGTGGCACCTGGGACTCCAATGGCCGCTGAAGGATCCTGCTAAACCACAGTTCCCCGGAGGAAGATCACTAGGTCCCACCAACACCGATTTCTCAGGACATATCGGCAGTGCGCCTACCACCCTGGGATTTGATTATTCATTTATTATGCCGGCTTCCCTGGACATGCCACCTTATGTTTTTGTAAAAAATGACCGAGTGGTAGATCCTGTTATCCGACTGGTCAATGATATCTATCCGAAAAGAAAGCCTGGAGCAAAAATGGTATGGGATCAGAAACATGTAGGTGATGAAGATATTTACTGGGGACGAGGGATCTGGTGGCGCAATGGAGAGATGTCCGCCTCTTTCCGTGTTGAAAATTGCCTGGACGACATTGTGGATGAAGGGATTTCATTTATAAAGCAGCAGGCACAAGATAATCCTCATAAACCATTCATGCTATACATGCCACTTACGGGTCCACATACACCCTGGGTGCCGGGCGAAGAATTCAAAGGAATCTCGGCATTAGGGACCTACGGTGATTTTATAGCCCACATTGATGATGTGGTTCGCCGGGTCACCGAGACCTTGAATTCTCTGAATATTGAAGAAAATACACTACTGTTATTCACCTGTGACAATGGCGGTCACTGGTCAGAGGAAGATAAACTCACCTATGCCCATGAGAGTAATATCGGTGCCCGGGGACAAAAGGGGGATATCTGGGACGGGGGGCATCATGTCCCATTTATTGTGAAATGGCCAGCCGCGATTAAGGAACATACTACCTCTGATCAAACCATAGGCCTGATTGATGTAATGGCTACGCTATCTGAATTGACCGGGCAGCCTATTTCTAAAACCTACGCAGAGGATAGTTATAGTTTTTATAAGATCCTGGATGGAAAACCTACAGAGGCTTCCAGGGATCAAATTGTTTATATATCCTCCAGGGGTAAGCTGGCTATAAAAGCAGGGGACTGGAAATTTACAGATTTCCTCGGCTCAGGAGGATTTACTGCACCTGCTCAGCTTGAACCGGTTGAGGGTGGACCACTGGGACAACTTTATAATCTCAAACAGGACCCGTTGGAACAAAACAACCTGTACCTTGAAGAACCAGAGGTGGTGAGGCAATTATCTGAACTTCTTAATAAAATAGTTGGTCAATAACTCATATAGAAGGAATATCCCGGCTTATTCAAAATAACCTGAACCCTCTATCAAGTTTTCCCGCACAACATCCTCGTTGAGTTCAATACCGAGACCAGGTTTGTCGGGGATCTCAAGGTAACCCTCCTTATAGAAACTGCCATCATTTACTACTAAATGTTGCCAGTGTGGAAGCTCCACACTGTCAGATTCCAGGGATATGCAAGATTGAATGGCAGCACATGCATGACCTGACGCCATCGTTCCGACAGGAGTACATAAATTGTGGACAAACATGGGAATATTGTATAAATTAGCCCAGTCAGCAATCCACTTCGTCTCCATCAATCCTCCCGCCTTTTGGGTATCAATCTGGATGGCATCAACAGCCTGTTTTTCAATGAATGGTCTGAATGTATGGCGGGTAAAGAGATTTTCCCCTGTCACAATGGGGACTGTAGTTGAATCGGTTACTTTTTTCATGGCATCAGCATTATGAGTGGGGATGGGATCTTCTACGAACCACAGTCCCAAATCCTCGGCCTCCTTCAGAAATTTCAATATATCCTGGGGATTGAATTTCCAGTGAAAGTCAACACCAAAAGGAATATCAGGACCCAGTTCTTCCTTTATGGCTTCAAGGATTTTCATCCAGTCCCGTATGTCAGCAGCCTCCAGGCTTCGGTTCCAGCTATCTCCCCTCCAAGGATTCAGGTCGAATTTCATGGCCTTGAATCCCCAATCGAGAGATCTTCTGGCTTCATCAACCCAGGCTTTCGGATCTGGTGTACTCGGAGAACCTGTGTCATGATAGATCAGGATTTTATCCCTGAATTTACCTCCAAGCAATGTATATACAGGAACCTCAAGCATTTTGCCTGCCAGGTCCAAAAGGGCTGTTTCAACACCTGATATAAGTCCTGGTACGATACCGGCATAGCTTGCGAGGCGGATTTCTTCCCTCATCATTTTTTCATACAGGACGGCATATTGCAATGGATCCTCTCCCACAAGATATTTCTTCAGGTTCCTGATATCCCCTGTCATATCACGATTCTCACCATTCCTTTGATCCTTCCTGGGCACGGATTCGCCCAGGCCAAATAATCCCGAATCTGTTTCAATCTTCACCAGGTGCGCTGGATATTTTATATTGACGCTTGCCGTCTTAATATCTGTAATTTTGACTTGGCCAAGCTTTGTATTGGCACCTGGAACAGCCATTATTCCTCTGTTTAAAGGTGCGGTAAATCCCAGGGCTGATGCTCCCCCGGCCATAGCAAGAAATTTTCTGCGGTTTAGATTCATTTTCTGATTTTTCAATGTCTGAAGAAGTAGAATAGGATCTTCATATTGGTTTAACCAAATATAACCTAAACTCCTGTTTCATGCAATGGAAACTCAGATCCGCCTGGCTAATTCTCAATTTGTTTCAGTGCCTCTGAAAATTCCCTGACAGGTAGTTTGCATACTCGGTCACGGCAGACATAGATCATGGTTTCTCCATCTGAGTATTTGCCTTTGTGAAGGTCCATGCCTCCTTCACGTTTCCCACCAGACAGGATTACATTAGGAAGGTACTTTTGGCCGAATGCCTTGCGCAGGGTATCAAATTTATCTCCAAGAATAACGATCTCATATGGGGGACTGACCATATTTGCTTCGAGAATGGCCCAGTTTGCGAAATAATACGGGTTCTGATGGATGTCTTCCAGAACGTACTGCAGCATTTGCCTGGATATTTGCAACAAGTCTTCACGGTATAAATAGGTGCCGAGTTGGAAGAGATTTTTTGCCATTTCAGAATTGGACGATGGGATCACATTATCGGATATTTCTTTTTTCCTTACGATCAGATTTGAGTGTTGATCATGTGTGTAGAAAAACATACCGGTCTGCTTATCCAGGAAATGTTCCAGGGTATAATCCGTAAGTGCTTCTGCCTTTTTCAACCATTCTTCATCGAAGGTTGAACGGTAAATCTCTATAAATGCAGAGATCGTAAAAGCATAATCATCGAGGAAAGCAGGAATGGAAGATTTACCATTCTTATAATTCCTGGTCATTTGTAGGTCATCTCCGATGGCATTTTTTTCCAGGAAACGGGCAGATCTCAAAGCTATTTCCAGGAATTCCGGATCGGCGAATGCCTGATAGCTGTATGCATAAGCCCTGACCGTCAATGCATTCCAGGAGGTTAATATCTTATCATCAAGTCCCGGGGCAATCCGCCCGGAGCGTTCCTCTAAAAGAAGTTTCTTTGAATGTTCTATTCTTTCCTTTAATTCCTTCTCATTAAGTCCCTGTTTTTCTGCCATTTCTGCGTCCCTCTTCTGGCGGAAAAGGATGTTCTTTCCATGCTCCCAATTACCCTGTTCGGTGATGTTATAATAATCTGAAAATAGGCCAGCCTCCTTTCCTAGGATCTTCTCTATATCAGCGAGTGTCCAGACATAATATTTCCCTTCTTCCCCTTCACTATCAGCATCCAGGGCAGCATAAAATCCTCCTTCTCCGGAACTCAATTCCCGCTGTATGAATTCATGGGTCTCGTACACTACGTCCCGGTACATTGGATCGCCGGTAATCTGCCAGCCCCGGGCATACAGTTCCATCAATTGTGCGTTATCATATAACATCTTTTCAAAATGCGGGACATGCCAGTCTGCATCAGTGGAATAACGGGAAAATCCACCTCCCACATGATCATAGATCCCACCCATGGCCATATTATCAAGGGTTGAGATTACTGATTCATGTGCCTTTGAATCGCCACCCAGGTAATCATAATGCATCATATACTTCCAGGCTACGGGCATGGGGAATTTAGGGGCCCTGTTGATCCCGCCTTTTCGCATATCCAGATTAGGCCGGAGGGTTGAAAAGGTCTTGTCCAACTGCTCCATGGTATATTCCTGCCCTATACTTTTATCAGGGACCTGCTCCATGGTACGCAAGCCATTTGTCACGTTTTCGGCCTGCTGAACAAGCTTTTCCGGTTCTTTAGCATACATGTCCACAAAATACTGGAGAACCTTGGTCCAGTCCTCCTTGCGAAAATAGGTCCCAGCATAAAAAGGTTTCCCATCTGGCAAGGCAAAGGCATTCAGGGGCCATCCTCCCTGGCCTGCTATCAGCTGCACTGCATCCATATATACCTGGTCAACATCAGGCCGTTCCTCCCTATCAACTTTTATCGAAATAAAATGCTCATTCATAAGGGCAGCCACAGCGGTATCCTCAAAACTCTCATGTTCCATTACATGGCACCAGTGACA
>CAZXOJ010000357.1:0-1909 GCA_964642325.1 uncultured Bacteroides sp.
GGACTTGACAGGCCGACCACAGGGTCCATACAGTTTAACGGGAAGGACCTTGGAAAGATGAGCCGCTACCAATTGGCAATGCACCGCAGATTTAGTGTCGGTATGATCTTCCAATCCTTTAACCTGTTACCGAAACGAACAGCCCTGGAAAACATCATTCTGCCACTGACATTTGCAGGGGTCCAGCGGCGGAAAAGGAAGCCCAGAGCGAAAGAATTGCTGGAACAGGTTGGACTTGGAGAAAGGATCAACCATTTTCCCTCAGAACTTTCCGGAGGTGAGGCCCAGCGGGTGGCCATTGCCAGGTCCCTGGCCAATGAACCGCAAATGATCCTGGCAGATGAACCCACCGGTAATCTTGATAGCAGTACAGCCGGGGAGATCATTGACCTGCTGGTTTCCCTGAACAAAGAAAAAGGATTAACCATTTTGATGGTTACCCATGATAAGGAAACGGCGGAGGCGGTTTCCGACAAATTAATAACCTTAAAGGACGGAAGTATCATATGAACCTGCAGGACATGACCATCATGGGATTTTCGAATCTCTGGCGCACCCGGCTCAGGTCCACCCTGACAGTCCTGGGAGTTGTTATTGGGATTGGTGCACTTACTTCCATGGTATCCTTCGGAACCGGTATGCAGAAGAACCTGACGGATGCATTCACAAAGAATGACCTGTTCACCAGCATGAACGTTACCCCGAAAGACCTTAATGTGGATGAGCTGATGAGCGGGGACCTTTCAGGCATCGGGGAGATGATGGATGAAAAGCCCAAACCGCTTACAGATTCAATACTGGAGGCGATAAGAGAAATGGAGGGGGTGCAACTTGCTTTCCCCGATGAATCATTTGCCGGGAAACTGAAATTCAATGACAAGGAGGTCAGTAAAAATATGCAGCCCATCCCGGCTGCAGCGAGTGAATTTTTCCCATATAATGACCTGCTTGCAGGTGAACTATACCCCCACGACAGCAGCCAGTCCGTCGTTATCAAGTGGGAAACATTGATGGATCTCGGCCTGATCGTTGAGTACCCGGATCTGGCCTATACTCTTTCCAGGCAAGACAGTGTGAAAGGTACACGCATCATATCCCCCGATTCCATTCTTGGCCGGAAAATCACCCTGGTAACAGCTGAGCTGAACATCCCCACAAATCCGCTGGGTATCCTTATGGGCCAGGATTTTGAACCATTTGAAGAAAGCAGCAGGGAGTATACGATCTGTGGCATTACCAATCCACGTGGTGAATTCACTTTTGACCACTCCCGCAGTGCCTTGGTCATTCCTCCCGTCACAGCAAGAAATATCCCCAGGTTGAGTTTTTCCAGTGTATGGGATATACTCGGGGAAGGGAAAGAAGAAGGCACCTACAGTTCCATATATGTCAGGGTGGACGAAATGGAGGACCTGACCTCGGTAAGGGAAAAAATCGAAGCCATGGGGGTTGGTGTTTTTGCCCTGGCGGATGAACTGGAGGAGATCAAAAGGGTATTCCTGATCATGGACAGCATGCTTGGGGCCATAGGTACTATCGCGCTAATCATTGCTGCCCTGGGAATAATTAACACCATGCTGATGTCCATTCTTGAAAGAACCCGCGAAATTGGGGTCATGAAAGCCGTAGGGGGTAGTGAAAACGAGATTAAGTTCATCTTTTTTGTGGAGGCAGCCTGCATCGGACTGGTCGGGGCCATTTTCGGTTTGATGCTCGGATGGCTGGTAACCAGGATTGCCAACCAGGTTATGAATACCATGGTACTGCCTGATAACCAGGGACCCATAGACCTTTTCTATTTCCCGCTCTGGTTGATTCTGGGAGCTGTTGGGTTTTCTGTTGTTGTGAGCCTTGCAGCCGGACTCTATCCTGCCATCCGTGCAGCACGAATAGACCCGGTCAGGGCATT
>CAZXOJ010000357.1:2009-4565 GCA_964642325.1 uncultured Bacteroides sp.
ATGGAAGAGGACCAGCCATGGGCATCGGCCATTGTAATATCAGGAAATGAAATTATTGCTGTCCTGGAAGAGGACCGCTACACCAGGAGATATGCCGGTCTCGACACACGCATTGTTGATCTCCATGGCAAGTTCGTTTTACCTGGATTTATAGATGGTCATACCCATTTTGATGGGACTGGCGCCCAACTCAATGATGCCAACCTTTTATCGGTGGCAGATGAAGAGGGACTCAGAAAAGAAATCGCCAGGGTGGTGGATATCCTCGAGGATGGAGAATGGATTACTCGCGGATTATGGGGAGCCTATGAGCAATGGGAAATGGGGGCCAGCGAATCAGGCACAGGTCCATCCGAACGCTGGATGCCGGATCGCAGGATGATCGATGATCTAACACCCGACAATCCCTGCCTGTTGAGCAGCTTCGACGGGAAATGGTTCCTGGCCAATACCCTGGCCCTGGAATTATCCGGTGTAGATCATATGTATCCCGAAGATATGGTACGTGATGGGCAGGGAAGATTAACCGGCCTCATCAGGAAAGGATCACCAAGGCTGGGAGATATCCGGAAGGTGATTGAGCCAAAATCTCATCAGCGCCTGCTGATTGAAAACCGGGCTGCCCTGAAATACCTGCGTGAATGTGGCATCGTTGAGATCCATGATATTACCAGTCCCAAACAAACAGAAAGGTATATGGAGCTGGAGAAAAACGGGGAACTTACCTGCCGGATATGGATGCGGCCTGATCTTTCAAGGGGAGCTGAAATGAAGGAAATGGGAATGACAACAGGCTTACATCCGGGTACTGGAAATAAAAGCCATTTCCTGCGTTACGGGGCTTTGAAGGGCTACATAGACGGTATCATGGGGACCCATGGAGCATTATTTTTCGAGCCCTACAATGACCAGCCCGAAAATTACGGGCATTACCGGCGGCATACCAGTGATGACCCCGATTTCCAGTCAGGGAATATGGAAAAGATGTATTCCCTCATCCAGACAGGGTATGATGCCGGTTTCGTTTCCAATGTGCATGCCATAGGAACTAAAGGTGTCTCATTAATGTTGGATACCTATGAAAGGCTCATGACAGATCTCGGCAGAGACCTTAACGGATTTAGGGTGATCCATGCCCAGGTGATCCGGCCGGAAGATTTCCCCAGGTTCAAACAATTGAATGTCATCGCAGAAGTCAATCCCTACCATATTTCCGACGATATGCGCTGGATGGAAGAACGGATCGGTCATGAAAGATGCAAGGGCGCTTATGCTTTCCGGTCATTGCTAGACAATGGAGCAACGCTGTCTTTTGGTTCTGATATGCCAGGTACCTCGGCAGCTGAATACTTCGCCCACCCAAAATACCTCATCCATGCTGCTGTCAACCGGACAACTCTCAACGGGGATCCTGAAGGAGGCTGGTTCCCGGAAGAAAAGATCACCATGGAAGAAGCCCTGAAAGCCTACACTATCAATAATGCCTACGCCGCTTTTGAAGCCGATATCCGGGGTTCGATCAAACCGGGGAAACTGGCAGATATCACTATCTGTGACCTGAACCTGATGAAAATCCCTCCCAGCGACATTCTGAAGATGAATATCGAGATGACCATCGTTGACGGTAAAATTGTTTACGAGCGGGCTGGGGAGTGATATCAATCATAATTCTTAGTACCCTTTATCATAGATGAAGCCAGGGTTGCTGTTTATCGGGAAGAAAATTCTACCCCGGCTACTACGAACCCTCTGAAGTCATTGATTTCAGAGGGTTTTTCTTTTAGTACGCGCAAATGTACGAGAATTCTTCCTGAAGCTATTCACTGAATTACATTCATAAAGCCATGATTAAGTATGGAAAACTAAATGAAATTATGCTAATTATGGTTGGATAACTAAATTCAATGACCTATTTTTGGATTGGATAACTAAATTCTATGGAAAGGTATGCTTTTAAGGACATAAGAGATTGGGTCAATAAACCCAGGAGAAAACCTTTATTGCTTAGAGGAGCAAGGCAAGTTGGCAAAACGTGGCTGATAGAAGAATTGGCCAAACAGGTATTTGATAACTTTCTGAAGATAGATTTTGAAGAGAGCGCTGGATTTCAATCCTTGTTCGATGGTGATTTAGATCCGAAGAAAATATGTTCTGAACTGGAAATAAGGACAGGGATTGATATTAAAGAAAAGAAAACACTCCTGTTTTTTGACGAGGTACAGGCATGCCCCAGGGCCATTATCGCTCTGAGATATTTCTATGAAAAAATGCCAGATCTTCATATTGTGGCTGCCGGTTCACTTCTGGAATTTGTTTTTAGTGAAATCTCATTCCCAGTGGGCCGGATTCAAACTATGGAAATTCAACCTATGAACTTTGCAGAATTCCTGCTTGCCCTGGGGTATGCAAAAGCAGGCGTACTGTGTAACAGCCCAATCGCTGAAGTTTCTGAGTCCACTCATAAATTCTTGATAGATCAACTCAGAGTATTCTGGCTTGTGGGCGGAATGCCCGAATGTGTCAAAGTATATGTCAATACGAAATCAATAAAAGCAG
>CAZXOJ010000358.1:0-4564 GCA_964642325.1 uncultured Bacteroides sp.
GCCTTGTTGGTAAACAGGGTATAAAGTCCACTTCTGCCAATTTCTTCTGATTTCAGCTGGCATTCTTCACATAAACCTAATTCATAGGTTTCATCCGAGCCAATATGGATGTATTCGGAACCGGGTGTTGCCTCTATGGCATCTTCCCAGAGATCGAATAGCAATTCATAGCTGCCCTCTTTCAGGGGGCAAAATTCCCAATTGGATGCAGCTATTTCCCGCAGGTGGCTGTGTTGTGGCCATTTTAGTATAAAACTCACATGTCCCAGTCCCTGTACAAGAGGCACAATCTGTACATGATATTTCCTGGCATACCGTGTGATCTCCTGCATTTCATGCATGGTGAAGGCACCGGGAGCACCGATCTCCGGATGGCTGGGATATTCAAATTTATCCTCCCATTCCCATACCAGCATATTGATCTTATACCTGGCCAGATCACGGATGAAACTTTCAACATACTCGCGCCTGTCCTGGTGATGCTTGGTGTCATAATGAGCAGCCCGTTCGGAAATATCAGGCCAGTCTGTGATCTCCATTCCCGGTATCATAGGACCATTTGTATCCTCTATAATGACCTGCAATAAAGTCTGGGTCCCGTAATATAGTCCCGCGTCACCCTTTGCCCGGATGACCAGCTGATCAGCTCTCGCTGATAGCTGATATGCCTGCAGGGCTTTCTTTTTGGGCAACCCCAAGAGATCCTTGGAAACTCCTTGATGTGTCAGGATGATTGATTTACCGGAAGCAGTACTGCTGATGTTTGCCTTCCTTACACCCCATTCTTTTTCCAGCTCTGCAGCTAGCTCTGTTGCTGCGAACCTGTCCTGATCCGATGCATTCTTGTCCAGGACAATGGTCACATCCCTGTCCAGGATAAAATCTTCACCGCCAAGATTTACTTCCTGCGGATGTGGGATGAGGTATATCCCTTCATTGAGAAGGGTATTGGCAGACCCTGCTGCCGGCATTGGACCGGATAGTAAAAGCAGCAGGGTGGACAGGATCGGAATAATACGAGATTTCATGATATAAATTATTTTGAGTTTATTTATTTTTCTATGCTTATATGGATGGTTGAAATTTCAGAGTCGCCTGCACCATCATTAACTTTCCATGTAAAGGTATCAGTACCTGTATAACCTGGTATCGGCGTATAGGTTTGATCATTTCCCATTCCTGCCAGTTTCCCATATGATGGCTGGATGATAATGGAGGTGGTATAAGGACCGGGTCCTCCATCCGGGTCATTATAAGTAAGCTGGATTTCTACGTGTGTATCTTTTTTGGTGCTGATCCTTTGATCCGGGGCAACCGGTATGATATTCTGAGCATCCGGGGTGGTGATTGCCTTTTCTTCAACCATTCCTGGATTTTGCTCATTTGTATGGGCTGGTTCTGACTTTATGGTCCCATCTGACCTGGTAAGGTACAATGCCAGCTCTTCCCCTAATTCTGATGGCTTCTTCCAGGATTGCCTGCCTGAAGAGATTTTTTCGTTGTTCTGTTGTTGGCTTTGCCCTGTTACACAATCGTACCACATCATATCATAGGTACCTGCAACCATGTTTTGTAGTCCGAGTTTACCTGAATTCTCAGATGAATAAGCAATGTAACTATAGCCTGGCGAAGCAAGCACATATTCTGTTCCTTCATATTTAAGCTCATCATGGGGAGCCATATAATTGATATTGGTTGACTCGAAAAATTGTTGGAGCCGGCGGCAGTCCTGGAGCTGTTCTGCTGGAGTATTGATGATTTCCATACCCAATACCATGATATAGCTGCCGGCCATGGCCATGGCCCAGCTGTTTTTCCTGATCCCTTCACGGTCACCGGCTTGAGATAACTCATCATGTGTTATGTATTCTGCCATATTCAGGTTATACCTGCCTCCGGCAAGGTTCCATGCGTTCACCAACCAGGTATGGATGCTGTCCGGTGTGCTGCCTGTTTCCCAGTTACCCTGAATAGCAAACTGATCAATGTTAGGGTCATCGGCATGAAAAAATAAATTGCCACCAAGCTGGTGGGTTGCTACGACATGCTTATAATCATCGGCTTCACGGATGGTCTCTGCAATTTTCGAAATATGCAGTTGCCAGTCTTTTCCAATCTCCTGGCCTTCCTCCATAATGCACCAGACAAGGTTTTTATGGTGTTCGAATTTATTTACAATAGCCTGCAGGAATTGCCTCTCACCAGGATGGAGATTCCCGGCTTCGTCCAGGGGCCAGCCAATTTGCTCTCCAACCCTGATAGCATCATCATATATAAACAGGTATATGGTAATCCCGTTTCTGTCCATCTCCGTAAACCACAGTTCCCATTGATCCAATATATCAGGGTTCAGTCCATAGGCAGGATTCTGTCCAATCCAGGGATTATGTTCTTTGTCTGGGAAACTTTCAGGATCCCTTTCTGCATCTTTCCATGCATCCCCGCCATGCGTTCTCACTGCCATGAGGTAAATGCAGTTCCCCCCGTTCAGACTGACTTTTTCAATCAACTTTTCCTGGTCACCCTTCCGGGTCCCATCAGAATTACGAATCCCCCGGTACAGAAAACCTTCCGGGTCTCCCGGGCCGCATAAGAAATATGGATCCAGCCTGCCATCCCCGTTTTTATCCCGGTTGTAAACCAACCATGAGGGATTATCCGGATCGACCATTATCTGGCCATATTGTGGCCTATAAGAGTTCTCCGCAGGTAGCGGCAATTCCAGGTAAAAGATATTTTCTCCTCCCCCTAATATTTCCACCCTTCCATCAGGATAGCCCCAGGAAGAGTTTCCTTTACGGGCTTTTTCATCTGTATCCGGACCACAGATCTGGTTGGCTATCAGGCCATGACAATTCGATTTGACACAAATGGTGGAAAACCGGTCGAAAGATGTAGCATCATCATCTCCGGCTATCAGGATGAACAGGTCAAGATCATCCTCTTTTTCAAAGCTGTTCCACCAGTTGGTTTTTGCTGTTTTGCATATCATCATACCAACCCGTCCAAAGGCGGTTTCAAAAACCGAATGTGTGATGCCGGCCCTGGTCCATTTCATCTCAGCATTTGAGGGGAAGACCTTGTGCTGCTTTCCCAGCATTTTTCCATCCGGACCGATAAACAGGGCGGTATTGTAGACAGGCTTTACTTCATCTCCCGATGGCTCCCTGAGCCCTATTAACAGGGAAATATTCAATTCCTCTGCCAGGGATGAGAATTTACTTCTCAACTCATCGTAATGTTTGGCCAGGTCAAGCATGGTCACCCCATCCTGTTCCCAGGGTTCATACCTGTAAAAACTTGTTTCAGGTGTTACTACCAGATCCGCGCCCCGGGCAGCAGCTTCCCTGATAAAATTTTCAAGGCGGCCTGCATCCACACCTACCTCATTGAGGTCTTGTATCTCATACTGGACGATGGCAATCTTTTCAGCGAATAATGAACTGCTGATAATAACATTCAGCATGAAAATGATGAGTATTCTGAAAAGCCTGTTCTTTGTCATATTATTCTTTTCCTGAGATCAATTCGTTTAATTCCAACAGGGACTTGGCTGTGACAGTGGCACAATTCAGCCAGCCTGACCAGGCCGGCTTGGTATCACTGCCTCCCTGAACAGGATCTGTAGACCAGTTCCAGCCTGGCAGGTCCATCTGGTAGGTTGGATATATACCCCCTCCAAGTTTTTGAGCAAGCGTTTGGTTATCAGCCAGTGTAATCGCTTTTGCCAGGTAGAGATCATTGCCAGTTACTTCATAAGCTTTATTATAGGCAAAAATGGCACTGGCTGAACTCGCATCGATCGGCGTATAATAACTATATTGTTCAAGTACACAGGGTGTGAACCAGGTGTTTGTCAGGTACGATCTGCTGGGGACCTGCCTCTGGGAAGTCCGGAATAATTCGCGTGGAAAGGGTTGTTCCCATATGACAAACTGGTCCTCCGCGAACCTGATCAACTCCTCAGCCAGTTCTATATAGCCAGGTTCCTGTTCAGAACGGGATAGCAGGATGACGGCAAATGAAAATGGTTTACCCCTTTCCATATTGCTATAACTCTTACTATACCCTACATCTTCGAATTGGCCTTCCCAGTGGAAGGATTTCACAGGATGCTCCATGATCCATTGAAAAGCTTTTTCACTGGCCTCCCTGAATTGAGATTTCCCATAATCCGAAACAAGCCTGTCAAGGAAATTTATAATATCTGTAGGCACGCAAAGATTTTCCTCTACAGCTTCACCGGTACTGATCCAAACCATCAGGGGCCATGATCCTTCCGGCAACTGAGTTTTTGCGTAGGTTTCGGCAATCTTAAGGGATGCCTCAAAATATTCACTTTCTCCAGTAGCATCGTAAAGATCCAGGTATGCGCTTCCTGTGATCGCAGGATAAAACATCATCAGTTGATCCTTCCTATCCCGGGCCATCCCGGTACTGTTGAGACGGTCCTCATAGGTGGGCGGGAAATATTCCAGGACAGAACCTGCAGGTTGACTGCAACTTAGCAGGTATCCGGCGGCATTCCGGGCCATGGTGAGGGCATCTTCACTATTCTTTTCAG
>CAZXOJ010000359.1:0-4553 GCA_964642325.1 uncultured Bacteroides sp.
AATGGCCCGGCAGGATATTATCCCAATTCAGTCCTCCGGCCCGATATGGATGCAAGCCTGGCATTTGTTGACGGGAATGGAGATGGAGATAAGGATGGAAGCTTCAGCAGATACAGCAATATAGAAGTCCCTATCTACCATCTCACAGGCTGGTGGGATATTTTTATCGATGGACAGATTGAAACATATAATCAACTGATGCAGAATCTCAGTGATGAATATGGTAATAAATCTCTGCAGAAACTGGTGATCGGTCCCTGGGCCCACCAGACCGTGACAATGAAATCTACCGGAGACATGGATTATCCGGATAATGTCCAGGATTTTCTTTTCAACTTACTGGATGTAGAATTAAACCTTGAAAATCTACCTGTGGAAAAGCTCTATGATTCAGAACCCATGCAATGGTTCAGGGCACATTTAAATCACAACCAATGGAAAAATATTGGTGAACCGAAAATTATCATTCCTGAGAGTAAGACCTGGCAGACAATTACCTCAGAGATAAAGATAAAAATACCGGATAAGGATATCATTTTACCCTACACTAAATTCCTGAATTTCTTATCAGGACATACTCCTTTGGACAGTATAGGCTTTGCCCTGTCAACAAATAATATTGTTACCAGCAGCAGGATAAATATACCAAGGCTTGATCCTCCGTTAGTAACGATGGATAAATTGGAATCTCAAACAATGACCGACTTTACTCAGATACCCAATGTCAGGCTCTATGTCGCCGGTTCACCGGAGGCTGGAAACTACTGGTTTAAAAGTGATTCCTTCCCCTTTACGAAAAATATTCTTCCGCAAAAAATATATTTACAGGAACAAAACAAGCTCGACAATCAAAAACCGGGATCTGTGGGTGGATCGTCAAACTACGTGCATGATCCCGAGAATCCTGTATTTACTGTGGGTGGTGCCAATATGATCACACTTACTCCTGCCGGGGACCGAAAAAGTCAGGGGCAGATGAACATGGCAGATCCCTTATTGGCCCCCTATACGATGACACGCGATGATGTATTGTCCTTCGAAAGCAATGCCCTGACTGACACCTTATCCATTATTGGGTTTCCAATCGCGAATATTTTTGCCAGCAGCAATCCACTGGAAAATCATACCGATTCTACCAGTACAGATTTTATGGTTCGCATCCTTGATGTGTATCCAGACGGCAAGGAATATTTTGTAGTGGAAGGTGCTATTAATGCCAGGGCAAGGGATTATGCACATCAATTGATCACAGGAGAGGAAGATCCCGGCATACCATTTACGAACATTGAATCAGGTAAGATATACGAGTACAATTTTAATATGATGCCCATCGCATACACCTTTGGTAAAAGCCATAAAATAAAGGTACTTATCAGCAGCAGCAGCCATCCCCGTTACCAGTCAAATCCTAACCTGCCGGTTGAAACAAATGCATTTTTCCGCTGGAAGCCAGGTGATGAGCTCCAGCCCAGAAAAGCATTGCAAACCATTTATCATTCGACGAAATATCCTTCCAATATTGAATTACCCGTCTACAATGGCCAGATAAACCTTCCCCTCAGCAATGAAAACAGTAATACTAAGATTGTCAGCGATATCAGGATCTTTCCCAATCCCGCCAGTAAATTTCTATTCATTGAGACTGGTGGAACCAATAATTCCCTGGTTATATATACATTGACCGGAAAAATGATGCTGAAAGAAATGATTGATGCATTTTATTCAATCAATGTGGAATCCTGGGATCCGGGAACTTATATATTGCATCTAAGCAATGTAAAATCCAATATCTTTCATTCACAAAAGATCATTGTCAACTAGCCTATTTTAACCTTGCAACCTGCTCCTGTGCCTGGCGCATGATCTCATCGGCCTGTTTATTGGCTTCATCCTCCAGTAATTTAGAATTCTTCTCTGCTTCTGATTTGAGTGTCTTGGCGTAAGTTTCAGCCGCTATTTTTTGAAGTGCATTACTGCCTGCATCCTTGATCCTTTTTTGACCTTCCTCTTCTGCCAGGCGGATCAATTCCTTTCCGGCGTTTTTGGCTTCCGCTTTCAGTGCATCAGCTCTTGCCTGGGCTTCCTGCATGATCTTTTCTGCTTCCTTGGTCACATCTGCCCTGATCTCCTCCTTAACCTCCTCGACTTTTTCTTCGATGATCTCCTGCACCTGTTCCTTCACTTCTTCGGTCATATTTTTGAGTCCCTCTTCAAATACAGGCCTGATCTCGGGTTCTGAAAAAGTACCTGTCACCAGGAACTTAATATCAATGGTTTCACCCGGGTCAATACTTATGCCCTGGCTGGCTGCAATAGAGGTAAACTGGTTGATGGCATTCTGGGCAGTACCACCGAGATCAGCCCTGGGGATCTTCATATTCATCTCATAATTCATGGTCTGGTCTATGCCCTGGTCCCCTCCCATGACGAGTTCTGTATTCCCTATCTTTGTCTCATAGGGATCTATATACACCCTTCCATTCCGTACAGAATAATCTATGGCCAGGTCCTTCATGGTAATGTCCTTGAATTTTTCTGTCTTCAGGAAACCATTTATCATGTCAAAGGTTTCTGTTTTTTCTATGCTGATTTGCTCCGAGCCCAGCTTTCCCTTGGCCACGATGGAATTCATAACGGGCATCATTCCTTCTCCGAGGAAGGAGGTAAATTCCAGGTTGGTTGATACGGTACCTGTAGCCCGTTCTGCAATAGGTGCAAGCTGTTGAATGGTTACCAGGGAATTGAACGCAGACGGAATATCAATTTTCTCCACATCAAGGGAAAGGTCCACCAGCGGTGACTTCATATCCTGTGTGTTGTATTCTCCTGACATGATCACATCTCCCTCCAGTAAGTGCATGCTTAAATTTTGCATAATGATCTTCTGGTCACGGATGATGATCAGGCCTAAAAGGTTGTCAATTTCAAGCTTATTGAATAAGACCTTTTTCAGGTTGGAAGTAAAAACAAAATCGATATTAGCAGGTATTTCTATGACGGAGCTTGTAGCTGTATCAGTAGCTAAGGTAGACGGTTCACCAACAGGCTCTCCCACAGGTTCACCCTCCTCCTCACTTGCCTCTTCAGGCATGAACTCGTTCAGATCCAGCAAGTTGCTTTCGAGGTTCAATTTTCCTGCAATCATGCCATCCTCGAAGAGGTAGGAAAGAAAGTTTTCAAGTTTTCCTTCCATCCTGACATCGCTGCTCCCAATATTTGCACTGAATTCTGCCAGGTCCACATACTGTGGTGAAAAATTCATGATAGTACTGTTGATAAAGACAGGTTGAGCTATATCAGAAGATTGTATCTCAAATTGCTGTAATTTCAGGCTGCCATCAGCTTTGAATTCATCATATCTCTCATTTTCAAGGCTAGACATCTTTCCCATCAGGTCAATATTAGCATCCAGGGTTCCGGTCAGGCTCATATCCTCCATGGGTACCACATCGGCCAATGTTGAAAAATCGATCTTTGCCGCCAGGGTTGCATTTATTTTCGGATCACTGATAGGCGTTACCATATGCAAGGTAAAATCTACAGGGTTGTCTCCCAGTTCAACATGGAAACCGTTCACATCTAAAATGGAATTATCATTCTGTATCCCATCGTAATGGACATTCATATCTATGTGGATCTGTTCGGCCGATTTTGGCAGCTCAGGATACTCGAATCTTGCATTGTTTACCAATAGTTTAATATCAGCAGAGGGAGTATGGTCTTCTGTCAGATTACCTTTGATGGATCCGGAAAGTGCCAATTCTCCATCCGTTTGTACATCTTGGAAATCTCTCATGTAGACTGCCGGCACCATGGATAGCAAGCTTTTAAAGCTGGTTTCCTTTGTACTAAAGTTGATATCCACGCCAATATCTCCTGCTTCGAGCATCGTTACTTTCCCATCCAGCATTAATACAAGTTCGTTTATGGCAAAAGTATTATCCATCAGGGTGTAGACAGCATTTTTCATGTCAGCATCCAGGTTGATTCCGATGTCCAGCATGGCATCCCTGATATAACGGATCCCTCCCATGATCAAGTTGAGCCGTTCGGTGGAGGAGGTCAGCTCAAGGCTGGTATTATCCATTGCCATGTCACCCGATAGTATTAAATCAAATCCATGCAATGAGGCTTCCATACCCGATTTTTTGTCCTGGTAAGCAATTGAAGCATCACGTATCTCAAATTTCTTTAGTGCCACTTTCAGGTCCATGGTCCCAGAACCAGTATTGTCGGTGTCCGCATCAGATTCGAGGTCTGTGCTCTCTTTGGCAATATCCCAGTTGGCAGAACCATCTTCCAGCATGATGCCAGAAATCCGCGGATTGTCAAGCAGGATGCTCCTGATTTTTATGGCTTCTTTCCTGATCAGGCTGATAACATTAACGGTAGCGCTGAACTCATCGAAGGCAAGCAATGTATCTCCCTCAAAAGCTTCAATCCCTTCAACTGTTACGCCTTTCAGAGAGGTAGTAAGGCGTGGGAAATCTTTAAAAAACGTGAGTTTAAGGTCAGTAAATTCAATCTTTGCATTTAGACTGGTATTGGCGATC
>CAZXOJ010000360.1:0-4536 GCA_964642325.1 uncultured Bacteroides sp.
ACTTTGTATAAGTTATTGGAATCCATTTCGTTTACGGAATGGAGGATGTCAATTAGCATATTCCTTTGAAAGAATACTGTTTCTGCACTTTTCAACACTTTTTCTTTCTTTTGTTAGTTCTTTATTTTGATTATCCAATATTTTACAATAAATTTGGACTACTTTAATGAATAAAAAGAAAAATATTTAGAAAAGCAACGTTTCGTAACTCAAAAGCAGAAAGTTGTAATTTAATTAAATATTTGGTTTTAGGTTAGGTTAGGATTTATAGCTCATAGAGGTCAAACTCTATGAGCTATTTTTCAATTTGATTATGTTTGTCTTTAAAAATATTCATTCACACTAGATAATTATGAGAGCATTTGGAAAGTACGTTTATAAATTATTCCCGCTTTTTCTCCTGTTGATTTCATGCCATGGGACACAATCAGATCTATACAACAAAATCGACAAAGTTGATGCCCATGTGCATATCCGGACTGTAAATCCTGCTATTATGGAGTTTGCCAGGGCAGAAGGGTATAAATTTCTTACGATTAATACCGGGTCAGGCAGCCAGGAACATATTGATAATCAGATGGGATTTGCAAAAAATGTAAAAGCAAACTACCCGGAAGATATTTCATACATCACGACTTTTTCTATGGAAGACTTTGAGGATCCATCATGGACTGAAAAGGTGATCAGCACGATAAGGAAAGATTTCGAAGAAGGAGCCATTGGCCTCAAAGTGTGGAAGGATATTGGTATGACTTTTCAGGATAGTCTTGGGAACTTTATTTTTATTGATGATCCCCTGTTTGATCCGATATTTGATTTTGTTGCCAGCCAGAAGAAGACGGTTATTGCGCATATAGGTGAACCTAAAAACTGTTGGCTTCCAATTGAATCTATGACCGTAAATAATGATAAGGCATATTTTAAGGAGCATCCGGAGTACCACATGTTTTTGCATCCGGATTATCCATCCTATGAAAAGCTGGTTGAATCGAGAGACAATTTACTGGCCAAGCATCCGGACATGGTACTGGTCGGAGCACATCTTGGAAGCCTGGAATGGGATGTAGATGAATTGGCAGCGCGCCTGGACCGCTTTCCAAATTTCGCTGTTGATATGGCTGCCAGGGTATGTCATCTCCAGGTCCAGGACCGGGAAAAAGTCAGGGAGTTCATTATTAAGTACCAGGACAGGTTGCTTTATGCCACTGACCTGGTTATTTCAGACGATAATTTCGAACAACAGATGGTCTTTGTCGAAAATGAATGGAAATCAGACTGGAAGTATTTTGCCACAGATGAACCTATGGATTCTCCGAATGTTGACGGATCTTTTACTGGATTGGGACTGGATAAGGAAATATTAGAGAAGATCTATCATGCCAATGCTGTAAAGTGGTATCCTGGATTATTTGAATAGTATATCCCATCCCTAAATTACCTAAGGACCACAGCCCTTATGAACAAAGAAGGAAATAGCGGATACCTGGCCATGGTTTGTTTTGTTGCCTCCCTGGGTGGTTTGCTATTCGGGTTTGATACCGCTGTAATTTCAGGTACGGTGGGAATGGTGGAAACCCAGTTTGGATTGTCAAAACTTGCATTGGGATGGTTTACCAGTTCTGCACTGGTTGGCTGTATTCTGGGAGCTGTGATGGCAGGGGCACTGGGTGATAAATACGGTCGTAAACCGGTACTGATATTGGCCGCAGCCCTGTTCTTTATATCCGCTATGGGTTGTACCATTCCACCCTCGTTTAAATTCCTGTATTCCGTAAGAATTATTGGAGGAATCGGTGTTGGCATCGCTTCTGTATTATCTCCTCTTTATATATCCGAGTTTTCCCCTCCCAAAATCAGGGGTCGTCTTGTGGCACTGTACCAGTTATCGATCGTAACTGGAATTCTGCTGGCATATGGTTCAAACTGGATCTTACTGAATTATTCAACGCAGCATACAGTGATAACCGGGGGATCCGGATTTATGTACAAGATCTTTGTGAGTGAGATATGGCGTTCCATGTTTGGTATGGAAATGCTTCCTGCTTTACTGCTCCTGGTGCTGCTCCTGTTTGTACCCGAGAGTCCAAGGTGGCTGATACAGGCAGGCAGAAGGGAAAGTGGAAAAAGGATCCTTGAAAAAATCTCCGGGATCAAGGTTGCAGAGGTGGAATTCAGGGAGATTTTGTCCTCCCTTGGCCAGGAAAGAGGCAAGCTGAGAGAATTATTCAGGCCGGGTTTACGGACTGCATTGATAGTTGCTGTCGGACTTTCAGTTTTCGGACAGTTAACAGGGATAAATGCAGTAATTTATTACGGTCCGGAGATTTTGAAAGAGGCGGGGATACAGTTTGGGAATGCCCTGCAATTCCAAATAATTCTTGGTATTATAAACCTGGTATTTACCGTACTGGCCTTATTGCTGATTGATAAACTTGGCAGGCGGCCCCTGCTGATAGGTGGGATGTCTGCAGTCGTTCTGACTTTGTTCCTGGCAGGTTTGTTATTTCTGACAGATACTCCCAATGGGACACTGATCGTTGTCGTGCTGGGAGCATATATTGCCTGTATTGCCTTTTCTATATGTGCAGTGATATGGGTTATAACCCCCGAGATATTTCCCAACCGCGTAAGGGGAAGGGCCATGTCCATTGCCGCCTTCAGCAACTGGGGGACCAATACCATAGCGGCTTATCTGTTTCCCTGGTATGTAGCCTCCTTTGGTATGCATATAGGGTTTTTTACTTTTGGGGCCATTTGCCTGGTAGCGACCCTGTTTTTCTGGAAATTTGTACCGGAAACCAAGGGTAAAAGCCTGGAACAGATAGAGCAACTCTTTCGTCCTACTTCCTGAAAACACCGATACCAGGAAGGTTTTCCTTTAACTGGTATACCGGATCCGTAAAGACCGGTCCACCCCCAAACGGATCTTCCTCAGGATCGAGGTGGGGATCCAGGTCAATGTAACTGAATCCCCCAAGTCCCGCAACAAGATGCACAGAGCATCCTAAAGCCAGCTTGGTTTCCAGCATACATCCTATCATCAGTTTAATATTGGCACTCCGGGCTATGGCCGCGATATCAAGCGCTTCAATAATCCCTGATTTCATAAGTTTTATATTGATCACATCTGCACAACCTGTCCGTACAATATTTATGGCATCTGCGCTTGTAAATACCGATTCATCTGCACCAACCGGTACTGAACTATGATCCTTTACGAATCTCATTCCCGGCAAGTCATGTTTTAATACCGGTTGTTCAAATAAGATGGGCCTGATGTTGTTGGTTTTCAATTCTTCCAGGAAATGGACGGCATCAGCGGGAGAATAACCCTGGTTTGCATCCAGGGTTATTTCACATCCTGGGGCTCCTTCTTTTATGGCCAATAATCTCTCAATGTCCTCCTGGAGATTTTTACCTACCTTGGTTTTCAATACCCTGTATCCTTTTCCGGCCAATTTAGCAGCATTCTTTTTTGCCACAGAAGGTGATACGATGTCTATCGTATAATCCGTTTCGATGCTGTCCTCAGATCCTCCCAGAAATTTGTAAAGAGGAATATTCAGGGATTTCGTATAGGCATCCAGGAGTGCCATTTCAATGGCACAGCGAGCAGTTATCTGCGCCCAGAATACGGTCTTTAAATGCCTTGAGATGTTGCGATAATCGGAAACAGACTTGCCCAGCAGGAAATCTTTGCAAGCATCCAATGTAGCCAGGGCAGTTGCCTGATTTTCACCATTAATAGGTTCCAGGGGGGCTGCCTCACCATATCCTACTATGCCATTTTCAAGTTCCAGGCTTATTAGGGCATTTTCAATATTGTATTTAGTTCCAATGGCAATGGTAAAAGGCTCATCCAATTTAATATTAATGGCTTCAATTGTTACCTTTTTAATCCTAAGTGACTCCATGTTTAGATCTCCATTGTTTTAATAAAACTAGTAATTCTTCTATTTGATCCCTGGTGTGGTTCGCAGAAACCGTCATCCTGGCAATATAATGCTCCATTTTTACAGGGTAATGGACGCAGGGAACGATCACACCGTTTTCTTTAAGGTATTCGGATAATTCCCTGGCTTTTTCCAGTGAGCTGAAAAAAACAGGGATGATGGGGGTTGGTACCTTGGTGGTATGGAAACCAAGTTCGATAACTCCCTTCCGTAAATTACTGGCATTTTGGGTCAGTGTTTTCCTTAACTGGGGTTCCTGTGTGATCAGCTTAAGAGATGCACAGGCTGCAGAAACAATGGGAGGGGGTAATGAGGTGGATGCAAGGTAGGTTCTTGAGTCTTCCCTGATCCTGTTTATAATTGCCTTGCTGGCTGAGATAAATCCACCATAGACGCCTAGTGCCTTGCTCATTGTTTCGGTCTGGTAAATATTGGCATTATCCTCCAGGTGAAAATGTTCAGGCGTTCCTGTCCCATTTTTTCCAAGTACCCCGGTGGCGTGCGCATCATCAACCACGAGAATGCTTCCGTATTTCTCTGCCAGTGAATGCATTTCATCGATGGGGGAGATTTCTCCGGTCAG
>CAZXOJ010000361.1:0-4520 GCA_964642325.1 uncultured Bacteroides sp.
TCCATCCTGGAGGACAGCCATGGCAATCTCTGGTTCGGCACTTTGGGTGGAGGGGTGAGCATGTATAATGGCGAAACCTTTACGCATTTTACCCAAAAGGAGGGATTAAGCAATAATGATGTTTTATCCATCCTGGAGGATAACTTTGGTAATCTCTGGTTTGGCACCTCTGAGGGAATATGCAAATATAATGGTGAAACCTTTACGCATTTTACTGAAAAAGAGGGCTTAAATGATAATATAGTCAATTCCATCCTGGAGGATTGCCATGGCAACCTCTGGTTACAGACCTTTGACGACGGTGTATGCATGTATGATGGTGAAACATTTACACATTTCACTGACAAAGAGGGATTAAGTGATAATCATGTCAGATCCATCCTAGAGGACAGCCACGGCAATCTCTGGTTCGGTACCAGGGGCGCAGGTGTGAGCAGGTACGATGGTGAAACCTTTACGCATTTTACCGAAAAAGAGGGATTAAGTGCAAATCATGTCAGGTCCATCATGGAGGATAACCGTGGCAATTTCTGGTTCGGCACATTTGGTGAAGGTGTGAGCATATTTAATGGTGAAACATTTACACATATTACCAAAAAAGACGGATTGAGTGATAATTGGGTCTCTTCAATTCTGGAGGACAGCAACAATAATATATGGCTCGGCACCCGTAGTAAGGGATTAAATCGCTTGACGTTTGACCCGGATAGTATTTCTGGTAGAAAAGAGAGGTCATCCACCTATAATCCTGTAATACAAACCTATAGCCTGCATGATGGCCTCAAAGGTATGGATATTGGAGATGAAATGCTTTTAGACAGTAAAAACCGCATTTGGTGGGGTGGTGTCAAATTTCTTACCATGTTGGATATGAATCATTTAAAGATCCCGGATAAGTCACCTGTCATGCAACTTAACCAATTAGACATTAACGGGCAATTTACAGATTACCGCCATATGAGTGATAGTGCCAGGACAAAAATGGAATTCAATGGTGTCGCCAGGTTTAATAACTACCCGTTAAACCTGGAACTGTCATACAACCGTAATCACCTTACCTTTCATTTCTCAGCAATAGACTGGTCTGCACCACATTCAATAAGATACAGTTATAAAATGGAGGGTTTGGGTGATAAATGGAGCTCACCAACCGCTGAAGCCAATGCAGAGTACCGCAACATGCCTCATGGCAGTTTTACCTTTAAAGTACGCGCCATTGGAGCAGCAAAAAAGTGGAGTGAGCCTTTTGAATATACCTTTAGAATATTGCCACCATTCTGGCTCACATGGTGGGCATACATGATCTCCGGTTTCATTTTACTGCTCCTGATCCGCTGGTACAGGGGATTTCTTATCAAAAGAGAAAAGATCAATGCTGACCTCAGGATCAAAGAGGTGGAAGTAAATAAGATGCAGGAGCTGGATCGCATGAAATCCAGTTTCTTTGCCAACATATCACATGAGTTCAGGACACCGCTGACACTAATTCAGGGCCCCATTGAAGATCTGAATAGGGATCTGCCGGATATGCCGGTAGAGAAATCCCGGGAGTTACTGCAATTCATGAAAAGGAATACCATAAGACTTCAGAATTTGATCAACCAGATCCTGGATATCTCCAAACTGGAGACAGGGAAGGTTAAACTGCAGGTATCAGAAGGTAATCTTGAGCAGTTCGCCAGAACCATTATCCTATCATTTCTGTCACTGGCAGAAAGCAAGAAGATCGAATATATATATGAGCTGTCTGAAACATCAGATATTGTTTTCTTTGACAGTGATAAGCTGGAAAAGATACTTACCAATTTGATCTCCAATGCATTCAAATTCACCTCTGAAGGCGGTATTATACGGGTTAGCCTTAAGTTCATTACAACTTCTGATGATAACACTTCCAAATATGTTAGCGTTGAAATTGCTGATACTGGCAAAGGCATTCCCCGGGAAAAATTAGATAGATTATTCGACCGGTTTTACCAGGTGAGCGATTCCGACTCACGAGATGTTGAAGGGACAGGATTGGGCCTGGCCCTTACCAAAGAATTGGTAGATCTTTACCGGGGAGATATTAGTGTTAACAGCCAGGAGGGCAAGGGTAGTACATTCACAATTAAACTGCCTGTTTCACGAAGCTTGTTCACCGATGAAGAAATGGCAACCAGGTCGGATTCTCAGGATCCCAAACCTGAACTATTTGAACCGGTCAACGATCAACAGGAACAAAAATGCATTGATATGGAAGTGGATCCTGTACAGCCTTCCAAATCAAACAATCCTGTCATTCTAATTGTTGAAGACAATGCTGATCTAAGGAATTACTTATCCCGAAATCTTGAAAAGAAATTTCGCATACTTAATGCAATAAATGGGACAATAGGATTGGATATGGCAGTCGAAAACATCCCTGACCTGATCATCAGCGACGTGATGATGCCAGAGATGGATGGTATGGAGATGAGCAAACAGCTTAAAACGGATGAAAGAACAAATCATATCCCGGTTATTATGTTAACAGCAAAAGCAGACCGGGAAAGTAAACTGATAGGACTGGAGACTGGTGCAGATGATTATATGATCAAGCCATTTGATACCAGGGAATTACAGGTACGGGTAAACAACCTTATAGAACAGAGAAGAAAACTGAGAGACCATTTCAGGAAGAAATTCCTGACTGATCTCGAAGGTCATAAAACTCCTGCTCCGGAAGATGATTTCCTGGTCAGGGTAATGGATTGTATGAAAAAACACATGACAGAATCAGAATTCAATGTTGAGCAGTTGGGTAAAGAACTGGGATTCAGCCGCACACAACTCTATCGTAAGATCCTCGCTTTAACGGATCACACACCCAGTGAATTCATACGAAATATTCGCCTGAAAATGGCTGCCAGAATGTTCCATGAAGGACACAGAAATATTACCAGGGTGGTATACTCAGTAGGATTCAATACTCCCGCTTATTTCACACAATGTTTCCGGGAGGTATATGGAATAAATCCCTCGGAATACATTAAGAAAAAAGAGCTTTCGTAATAATGTAACATATCTGGTACAGAATGGAACATTTCTAATAGACTTCACCCTCCCTCATGTCGTAATTTTATTTTTGTTCTCTGCTTAGTAACCGATAACCATAAGTTGTAGCGATCAGAAGAAATTGTCAGGACTACTTAAAGAATCTAATCGAATCCTGGCAAATCTGTAAAATTTTCAAGGCCAATCTCATAGACAATTTGAGATATTTTTGAAAACCTCCCATTAACATTAATTAAATGTATAAGGAGACCTGATCATGAAAAACACCTATTCAAATCTGATCCTTACAATATTTTTTTCATTTGCTGTGCTTTCCTTTGCCAGTGGCCAAAAGCAAGTTAAAATGGAAATGCCTGATCGACTGTTCGAAACCAGTGACCTTGCAAAGGTGAAGGGTACTGTTACTGCATTTGATAAGTATTATGTGATGAATGCAGAAGTAACTGCCAGGAAAACCAGATCGAAAGCCTGTACTGATTCCTATGGCAGGTTTGAGATATGGGTACCCTATGGAGATGTTCTGATAATCAAGGCCAATGGTTTTGAGAAAAACCGAAGAGAAGTTACACCCAGTGATGATGAGATCACTGTAAACATGAACCTGAAGCCAGGTGAAAAAAACGAAAGGATAGCCGTCATCTATGGACATATGAATGCAGATGATATTGCATATGCGGTTGAACATTATCGAAGAATAAATGATAATTTTCTGAAGTATTCCGATATGAGGGATTTACTTCGCACAGAGCTGGTTGGAGCCAGGGTCAACGATCAAGGTAACATCCGGGTTTTTGTAAGGGGTGGAGACATTGGCTCCTTTGGTATACCAGGCAACAATGCTGCCGCTTCATTCATACTGGACGGGATGATAGTAGAAAACATTGACTTTCTTAATCCAATGGATATAAAGTCTGTAACGCTCGTGAAGGACGCGGCAGGTGCAGGGATATATGGATCACGTGGAGTGAATGGAGTCGTACTGATCAATACTAAATATTAATTGTTTTAAAAAAACACTGACCGCTGCCACCTAACCTATGGTGTGCTTTGTAATTTAGGTGAAACAGAGAGTGTCTTATGGTGGGCACTCTCTGTTGTTTTTATGTTCCCGCTTTATTATCTTCAGGCTGATTTTGAATAGCGTTTGCTTTGATTTCAAGTTCCCTGGCAAAGGGAGCGATGTCGTGTCTTATGCGGTTCATGGTCTCCCGGTCTTCTTCGATGTCAACTGTCTTCATCTCCCTGTTTTCCATTATAATCTCTCCGTTGATGATAGTCGTGGAAACATTGTAAGGTTCGGCCTGAAAAACTACAGCAGCAAAGGGATCATAGAGAGGAACCATATTGGGGGATTTGGTCTCAATTATGATGATATCCGCCATCTTGCCAGCTTCTATGGATCCTATCTTGTCATCCATATACAATGACCTGGCTCCATCTATGGTTGCCATTTCAAGGATCTCCACGGGCCTCATCAGTGTATT
>CAZXOJ010000362.1:0-4516 GCA_964642325.1 uncultured Bacteroides sp.
AGGGGGATCAACAGGATCAAAAATAATGGGTAATGTTTCATATTATCTATGTTATAGGGATACTTTACAATATAGGTGTTCCTTTATAGACCCTGGAAAGTGTCAGGGGTACCAGTTTGCCGTGATAATTCAGCTGACCGGACCAGTTTCCCCTGATCTGCGCATCGGCCAACCCCTGGGAGCTTACCATTAGCGTTATGTCATAAGTCCCGATAGACGACATTAATATCAAGCGTATGCTGTAGAAATCCTCTTTCTTTCCAATAACAGAGTATTCATACTTGGTGACCTTTCCATCAACTGTTACTCCACCGACGCCGTTATACCCTATCGCCATTGCATCCCCAAACTGGACGGTACCTGTGAGAGAGTCTATCATAACAAAATTGATGGTGGGAGTAACCGGAACCCTCTGGCCATACTTATCACTCAGGTAATCGGCTTCGAGGGCAAATTGCTGCTGGTGGACCATGTATCTGGTAACTTCAGCCATTCTTTCCTCTTCAGCTGCCCTGGCGGCCTTTTTCTGTTCTTTCTGAAGCTTTTTTATTTCCTTTTGAGAGAGTTGCTGCACTTCTTCCTGGGAGAAGGCTCCTAGGACAAATATAAATGCTATAAGAAAAGTCATTAAAGGTTTCATTTCATTTTTCATTTTAGATAATGTAATATTATAACAATTAAGATTTTTCAGAAATAACCATTTAGTTAATTACTTGGTAATCAAAATAGTCATGAGAATTACGGGATTACAAACCTGATGGCAAATCCAAAATCATATCCGAGCTGTGTTCCGAAGTTATTAATGATGGTCCATTCAGGTCTCCAATCCAATGCAAGCTGGATAAACCCCAACCTGTAATCCACACCTGTATTCAGGTTAATGGTTGCAAAGAAATCATTTTCCTCAAACGGGAACATTACGTAGCCAGCTCCTCCGCCGACTCCTGCGTAAAAATGAAATTTACTTTTATTGACAATCTTCCATTGCCGGATCCCGGTGAATTTCAAAGCATCCCATTGGTTTGATGCATACCATCCGAAATCCCATTCGGTCCTTCCGATTTTTTTGACATCTTTCTGAAATGAGAATTCCGCGCCTGCATACTGGAAATGGTCATAGCCGAATACTCCCCTTACACCGACAGCTTTGGTGTACTCCTGTCCACTCAGGGTGCTACTAATAAACCATAAAACAACCAGGATGGATATTATACGTGTCGTATTGTACATGGTATCGATTAAAGAATCAAAGTTAAAAAAATATGTAAATATGGTCCAGTCCTTTATTATTCTGCCGCAGAATATTAATTTTGATAGCTGTTTAAGTAATAATAGAGTAGATATGAAGATATTAAATCCAAAGGGGATCATGCCCTGGATCCTGGTCACAACCATACCTGTATTAATCATGTCATGCTATCCTGGTGGACCATCAACGGCAGAGGATCTGGATATTGTGGGGACCTCCTACGATGAGGAATTTGATTTCAGTGCCGCTAACTCATTTTCTTTGCCTGATACCATC
Organism: uncultured Bacteroides sp.; assembly: GCA_964642325.1. GTDB lineage: Bacteria > Bacteroidota > Bacteroidia > Bacteroidales > SM23-62 > SM23-62. The sequence goes on from CAZXOJ010000362.1 coordinate 1,526, forward strand.
ATTCATATGGTAGGTAATGGTGAAGAGGATAGCCTGGGCCGGGAATATGACAACCTGATTATAGGCAGGGTGAGGGATCAAATGATTGCAAATGGTTATACCGAAGAGCCTTTGGATACCCTAAATCCTGCTGATGTTGTTATGCTTATCTCTGCCATGTCATCGACCAATTCAGGATTATATTTCGACCCGGCCTTGTGGTGGGGATACTGGGGGTGGTGGCCCGGCTGGAGTGGATATCCTGGTACACCTGTATGGGGACCCGGTTGGGGGATGGGATTCCCTGTGGGATACCCGGTATATATAAGTTATTCTACTGGGACCCTGTTTATTACCATGATCGATCCTGAAAACTCCAACATGGATGAGCAGACCGTTGCGGTTCCATGGTTGGCCGCCTTAAATACCCTGCTACAGAGCGGCGGGCAGAACACCGAACAACGAATCAAGGACAATATTGACCAGGCTTTTAAGCAATCTCCTTACTTAAAGACAAATTGATAAATCATACCTGAAGATGATGAAGAATATTAGATATATTGTACTGGGAATAAGCCTGATAACAGTCTTAAATGGTACAGCCCAGGTGGTGGATTATTTTAGCACGGTAAATTATGGGATTTCAGTACCACTGGGTGATACCAAAGATTTTATTTCAAATACAAGCTTCAGGGGGTTCAGCTTCGAGTTTGGAAGGTTTTTTACCGAGGAGATCAGCGTTGGCTTCCTGTTTGCCTGGAGTGTATTCAATGAAAGTTTCCCCAGGGATACCTATGAGTTTGAAGACCTGACAATGACAGGGAATCTGTACCGATATATCAATGTTTTTCCCCTAATGGCAATGGGTCGCTATTATTTCAATCCGGATTCAAAATTCAGACCTTACGTGGGACTTGCATCCGGGGCTTACGTTATAAACAAGGTGTCTGATTTTGGGGTGCATCGGTACGAGAATAAGAACTGGCATTTTGGGTTGGCACCCGAAGCCGGATTAATCTTTGGAATAAGCGCAGAAGCTTATTTCAACCTGGGGGCCCGTTATAATTATGCCTTTAAGTCTGGAGGAGATACGCATTCCTGGCTCGGTGTTCAGGCCGGAGTCACCTTTATCTACTAGTCAGGCAAAAATCAATTTCCCCATCGCTAATAGCTGTCCCTTAAAACAAAAAAGGAAGAGCAGGAAGCTTATGGCAAGGTCTGCTGTAAACAGGTATTGTATACGCAGTATTTGCTTATACAGGAGAATGGTGACTAAAATTCTTTGAATAAACTGGATCAGGAAAAAGGAAAAGATGAGCAGGCTGTCCCTGTTGTATTTCCTGGCCTCATCCAGGTTTCCCCTGACGATCTCAGAAAATGCCCTTGAAAGACCTGAAGAAGGAGCTGGATCACCGGTAATCTTTTCATAGAAAGAAGGGACAGGATGGTTGTCTTTTTCCGCAGAAAAAAAGCCGGAATAAATGAACACCATCATTAGGATCCCGGCCAGCGAAAGGTTGACTATATAATAGGGTCTATTGAGTGTCCTCTGTTTCCTTAAGGGCTTCTTCATATTTTTGCTGAAGCTTCTCGAACTTTTCTTTTTGTTCATCTGTCAACCTTGGTGATATGGCTGTAATTTTGGTAGCCAGTACAACAGCTTTGGTTGAAACTTTGGCATACTCTACAAGGGCATTGATATCACCCTGATTCGCCTCTTCTACCAGGTTTGCATAATCCTGGATAAGGCTTTCATAGGTGTCCATGACCTGCTGAAATTCTTCATCGGTAATTTCTTCCCCCCATTCAAAATCTTCCCAGTCCTCATCCCATTCCAGCTCTTCCAGTTTATCTTCAAGTTCTTCACCCAGCTCTTCCAGTTCCTTGCCTATATCTTCAAAAGCCTCTTCTATTTCATCACCAAAGTCTTCATTGATCTCTTCCATGATATGGATCCCTTCACGGCCCCACCACTTTGTACCATCGTGGGCAATGCGCGCGAAAAACAATATCCACATAAGGGCGATGGCTGTCCCCAGGATAGAAACTACCAGACCAGCGGTAGGCAGGCCTTTCGTACCATTCGATTTCGTTGCCTGGGAGAGTCCCACGGCACTTAGTATTACCCCGGCAATTCCGAGTACCAGTCCTAAAATCGAAGTACATCCGAGGATTGCCAGTGGGATAGCAATGATTCCTAGGATCAGTCCGGCGATACCCAGTCCCTGGCCAGCATTTGTTTTAGTTTCTTCCATAACAGCATTTTTATTAAAGACGACCTGAAAGGTGAACTGCTGCTGCAAAGATATAAAAAAGAGTACTTTATATCATGCCTTCAAGCAAGATCTCCAGGATTTTTTGAGCGGCGACAGAAATGGAGGTCCCTGGTCCAAAAATTCCGGCAACGCCTGCATCATAGAGGGATTGGTAATCCTGGGCGGGGATCACACCTCCGGCGATTACCAAGATATCTTCCCTTCCCATTTTGCGGAGTTCCTCTATCACCTGTGGTACCAGGGTTTTATGTCCACCAGCCAGGCTTGAAACCCCCAAGAGGTGGACATCGTTTTCCACTGCCTGCCGGGCTGCTTCTGCAGGGGTTTGGAAAAGAGGCCCTATATCCACATCGAAACCGATATCTGCATATCCTGTGGAGACCACCTTTGCACCACGGTCATGCCCGTCCTGTCCCATTTTAGCGATCATTATCCGTGGCTGCCTTCCTTCCTTTCGGGCAAACCTGGCAACCATCTCTTTTGCTTCATTGAAAGCAAAATCTTCTTTGGATTCAGAGGAATAGATCCCGGAAATGGACCGGATCACTGCCTTATACCTGCCCCAAACCTTTTCCAGTGCATAGGAGATCTCTCCCAGGCTGGCCCGTTTACTTGCAGCTTCTACTGACAGTTCTAACAGGTTCCCACTGCCATCCGAAGCAGCCTGGGTGAGTCTGTCAAGTATTTCTTGCACGGCTTCATTGTTACGTTCGGCTTTTAGTTTCCTGAGCCTTTT
>CAZXOJ010000363.1:0-2569 GCA_964642325.1 uncultured Bacteroides sp.
AGATGCGATCAACATATTTAGTTCCGTTTAAACCCGTTGCCACAGCATCTTCCATAAATCCTGCCAGCGTTTTCATTTTTTCATAAACCTCAGCTTCAGATATGCCACCCCTTAGGCTTTCATATTTTAAAGCAAGTTCCCAGAGTGGCAATCCCCGGTCCCTGTTGAACTCAAGCATTTCCCCTGCGGTAAGGAAAGGAATCTCCATATCCTTGCGGGAGAGGATAGGCAGAACAGGCCTTATGTAGTGTACCCTGCGAACTCCCTGCATGCCGGCCAGCTGCTTCAGAATAGTCTGGTCAGGAGGGGTAATGGACCTGATCTGCAGCATTGTATCATCTCCCGGATGCAGAATAATATCTTCATAAGCAAACCTCTTGTTCAGGAGTTGCATAACATCTTTGTTATCAGAATAATATATTAAAATTTCATGGTAATCCCCCCTTATTGACAGGTGCTTCCCGTCGATCTCAATGATTTCAATCATGCCTCCCCCGGTGGACAGGGCCGTAAGCTCACATGATCCCCCTGGTCCATCCAGGTGCAATTGGTATGTATTGGGATGCACGGCAGCGATATCCTTTATCTCAATGGATAAAGACAGGCCATTCTTTGCAAGATGGTTGCCGGCTTCTGCTAACCTGTCATCGGTGGCATCCCAGCCAAGCAATCCACCCATCAATCCCATATCCGATCCCTGGCTTTCATGGGTGGTGGCAAGTGATCCATTGGGATCAATATATAAGCTGGCATGGTTCATCTTCCCGCCCATCAGATCCCTGCATATCCGACCTATCCTAAGGGCACCGGTACAGTGTGAGCTCGAGGGTCCGCGCATAAGCGGACCTATCACATCATTGAATATACTCGGGAATCCTGACATTGATTTATGGTATTATCTGGCTACTTTATTTTTACTATATTAAGAGATTAAATTTAGCAATCAAAACCCAAAAAACATCTCATAACCTATTTCATGAAGTCTGAGCGGTATATTTTCCTTGCGGCCCTGGCATTATATCTTGTGACAGCCTGGTTTAACAAGGGTTATTGGCCTGATGAGCACTACTCGGTAATCGAGTTTGTATCTTATAAAATGGGAATGATTTCACCGGATGAAATGGATTGGGTTTTCTTAACCAGGATAAGGTCTGCATTCCAGCCTCTGATTGCCTATTATGTCATCCAGGTCCTGCAGGCGATCTCAATCGAAGATCCTTATATTCAAACCCTTGTCCTTCGATTACTGACAGCCCTTCTGGCTTTATTCAGCATCCGTTTCTTCACTACTGCCTGCAAAGGAATGGTCAGACCTGAATTTCACAAGGCATACCTTTTGTTATCCTATTTCATATGGTTTCTGCCACTTATCAATGTAAGGTTTATGTCGGAAACCTGGTCGGGCATCTTTCTGCTCAATGCCCTTGCAGTCCTGATAAAATATAATTTCCGCAGCCACCAGTATTTTCTTGTCGGTGGACTCCTGGGATTGAGCTATCTGTGTCGCTACCAGAATGCTTTTTTTGCATTAGGTCTTATTCTCTGGTTGATCTTTATCCAAAAGGAAAAAATACACAATCTGGCAAAACTCCTTGTATCCGGATCCCTGGTCTTATTGCTCGGGGTATTGTTTGACCGCTGGCTATACGGAGAATTTGTTCTCTCTGCCTGGAATTATTTTTATATCAATCTGGTTGAGGATGTGGCAGCAAATTATGGTACGGAAGCCTGGTGGAATTATTTCTACAGTATCTTCAGGTTTGGTTTTTTCCCTATTAGTATTCCCATTATCATTTCCTTTCTTCTGCTGATATTCAAAAAACCACGTAACATATTCATCTGGACCATCCTGCCATTTTTTATAGTGCATTCCATTATCCCGCATAAGGAACTGCGTTTTGTTTTTCCGGCCGTTAACCTGGTTCCCATTCTCCTCATGCTGGCCTACCAGGAATTGAACTGGGATCCGGGTAAATGGAAAAGACCCGGTCAGCTTGCCCTGCGGTCCGTCGCCTGGATACTTATTGCCATAAACTGCATCGGTATTGTTACTGTAAGCCTGAAACCGGCCAATACTGCAACAGCCATCACCCATCATATTAGGAAGCAATACGGTGATCAGTCCATCCGCTTGATATCCTATAACAACAGCTCCCCATATCAACAACATGGACTTGTGACATCCTTTTATATGGAGAAGGACATGCAGGATATCAGGTTAGGATCATTGGACGAGCTTAGTGATACATTGCTCCTTCAAAACAAGGTGAATTTATTGGTACTTAAAAGAGAGGATGCTGCATCTGATCACGCCCGGGTATACCTTGCCAGCCACAATGCAACAAAAGAAGTCCAAAGTATTCCTGAATGGATGGAACCAATTATGACCCTGTATGGTGGATTTCGCATCAGGGATATCCTTGAATTATACGAGATTCGAAATTAATATTTCATAACATCCTTTATCTCAATGGATAAGGTCAGGCCATTCTTTGCAGGGTGATTGCCGGCTTCTGCTAACCTGTTATCGGTGGCATTCCAGCCAAGCAATCCCCCCAGCAAGCCCATT
>CAZXOJ010000363.1:2669-4510 GCA_964642325.1 uncultured Bacteroides sp.
CCGGCATAGTGTGAGCTCGAGGATCTGCGCAGATGAGGACCTATCACATCATCAAATATCCCGGAATCCTGACATTGATTTATGGTATTATCCGGCTACTTTATTTTTACTATATTCAGAGATTAAATTTAGCAATCAAATAATAAAAAGCATCCGATTATGCATTTCATGAGGTATGAGCGGTATTTTTTCCTTGCAGCCCTGGCAGTGTACGTCGTCGCAGCCTGGTTCAGCACTGGTTTTTATCATGGTGATGAGCATTTTCAGTTGATTGAGTTTGCATTATACAAGATGGGAAATATATCGCAGGAAGAACTGGCTTGGGAATTCGAGGCCAGGGTAAGACCGGCCCTTCAACCCTTTATTGCTTTTTCCTTCATCAAGTTACTTCAGGGGGGTTCAATTGTAGACCCTTATATGCAGGCCTTTGTACTTCGCTTGCTGACAGCCCTTCTTGCTTTGTTCAGTATCAGGTATTTTACCCGGACCTGTAGTTATTTTGTACATCCCAGGTACCATAAGCCCTACCTCTTTCTTTCCTACTTTCTATGGTTCCTGTCACTGGTCAATGTAAGATTTATGTCTGAAACCTGGTCAGGCATTATGCTATTGAATGCCATTGCTGTTCTGTTAAACACTAATTTTCGCGGCAACAGGAATTATATTGCGGGCGTGTTCCTGGGACTGAGTTTTCTGTTCCGATACCAGAATGCATTCCTGGCGCTGGGTATATTTCTCTGGCTCCTTATCATTGAGAGAGAGAAAATCCTTGACCTCCTGAAGCTCCTGGCAGCGGGTATAGCAGTACTGCTGTTTGGGATACTCCTGGATTTTTGGTTGTACGGCGAATTTACCCTGTCTGCTTGGAACTATTTCTATGTTAATCTGGTTGAGGATGTGGCTTCCGGATTTGGTACTGAGCCCTGGTGGAATTATTTCTACAGTATTTTCCGCTTCAGCTTTTTTCCCATAGGGATACCGATCATATTGGCTTTCCTGGTACTTATCATTAAAAAACCCCGGAGTGTATTTGTCTGGACCATCCTGCCGTTTTTTATTGTCCATTCCATCATTGCACATAAAGAGTTACGCTTCATGTTTCCTGTTGTTAACCTGGTTCCCATTATCCTTTTACTAGCTTTCCAGGCCTTAAAGTGGGATATCCGGAAATGGAGAAAATCAGGCCGGATCGCCATTCATGCGGTTGCCTGGTCACTGGTCATCATCAATTGTATCGGGGCTGTTACGGTAAGCCTCAAACCGGCGGATGGAGGACTCACCAGCATCACTCGTCACATCAGGAAGAATTACGGCGATGAGCCCATCAGGTTAATTTCCTATAATAACAGTAATCCATATGGTCCAGGAGAACTAATGGCATCTTTTTATATGGAGAAGGACATGCAGGATATCAGGTTGGAATCATTAGAAGAACTTGCTGATTCAGTTCTCCAAAAGGAAACGGTGAATTTGCTGGTGCTCAAAAGGAAGGATGCAGCTACTGATCCTGCAAAAGTATTTATTGCCGGACACAATGCACCCATGGTAGTACAGAGCATTCCCCCATGGATGGAACCCCTGATGACCCTTTATGGAGGGTATCGCATCAGGAATATCCTTGAATTATATGAAATCCAGCAATAAATATTTCATAACTTGAGGTTGATTAGCCCAACACCCTATGATGAGAATACAATCACTCTTGATCATTATGATCCTTCTAATGGTTTCATGCCAGGGGCACCAGCCAACAAATATCCCTGCTCCTGATCCCCGGGTAGAAACCTTTACATTCGACCAGGTTTTCTTGGAACTGGCACTGGATGCTATATGAAACATCG
>CAZXOJ010000364.1:0-4502 GCA_964642325.1 uncultured Bacteroides sp.
GTGGTGTGTCCCATGCTAAAACCGACGTCCACAATGCCATTAAGAATATTGATAAGGGACTGTTCCCCAATGCTTTTTGCAAGATCATGCCAGATATCCTTGGGAATGATGAAGATTATTGCACAGTCATGCATGCTGATGGTGCCGGCACGAAATCATCACTGGCCTACCTTTACTGGAAAGAAACCGGGGATATTACTGTTTGGAAAGGCATTGCCCAAGATGCCATCGTCATGAACCTGGATGATCTACTATGTGTGGGTGCCTTTAACGATATCCTTATCTCTTCGACGATAGGCAGAAATAAGCTGAGGATCCCCGGTGAAGTGATCGCTGAAATTATCAATGGAACAGAAGAATTCCTTCAACTGATGAGAGACCATGGTATAGGTATATACAGTGCCGGAGGAGAAACAGCCGATGTAGGAGACCTTGTAAAGACGATTATTGTTGATTCAACGGTATCATGCCGGATGAGACGTTCTGCCATTATTGAAAACCAGATAAGGGATGGGGATGTTATTGTGGGACTGGCATCCTTTGGTCAGGCAAGCTATGAGGCAGTCTATAATGGAGGAATGGGCAGCAATGGCCTGACATCAGCACGTCATGATGTATTTTCCCGGATCTATGCGGAGAAGTACCCGGAGACTTATGATAGATCAGTACCTGCAAATCTGGTTTATGCAGGATCCTGCAAACTCACCGATCCTGTCTCCGGGTCTCCCCTGGATGCAGGCAAGCTGGTGCTGTCACCTACACGGACATATGCTCCTGTTGTGGCCAGGATCCTGGAAGGATTTAGTGCTGAGATACATGGAATGATCCATTGTTCAGGAGGTGCACAGACCAAGGTTATGCATTTTATCGACCGGCTCCGTGTGATCAAGGATAATCTCTTTGACCTGCCACCCCTTTTCCGTTTGATCCAGGAACAGTCTGCTACGCCATGGCGCGAAATGTACCAGGTGTTTAATATGGGCCATCGTTTGGAGATATATGTTGCTCCACAACATGCCGAAGAAATCATCAAAATCTCCAGGTCTTTCGGGGTTGATGCCAGGATGATAGGCAGGGTGGAGTCCGCTGATAAAAAGGAAGTTATCATACAGGAGGAAGATGGTCAATACCAGTATACCTGATATGGTATTTTTTATAACTTTGCAAACTGTTTGAAATGGAGGTGTATTATGAATAAAAACCTGATATTGGATAAGCTGGAGGGTGTAAAAGACAGGTTTGATGAAGTTGCCAGGCTGATTAATGAGCCCGATACCATAGCCGATATGAAAAGGTATGTTAAACTTAACAAGGAATACAAGGACCTTGAACCGGTTATTCGCGCCTATGAGGAATATAAAAATCTACTGAGCAATATTACCTCCACCAAAGATATGCTTGGCACCGAAAAGGATGAGGAAATGAGGGAGATGGCCAAAGCCGAGTTGGATGAATTGAGTCAAAGAGTGGTCCCTCTTGAAGAACACATTAGATTTATACTGATACCGGCCGATCCGGAAGATGATAAGAATGCCCTGATGGAGATCCGTGCCGGAACAGGCGGAGATGAGGCAAGTATTTTTGCCGGTGAGCTGTACAGGATGTATTTAAAATTCTGTGAAACTAAAAAGTGGAAACTTGAAGTGACGAGCTTCACCGAAGGAACCGTGGGAGGCTACAAGGAGATCATCATGCATGTCAAGGGTGATGGCGCCTATGGGATCATGAAATATGAGTCCGGTGTCCACCGGGTCCAGCGGGTCCCCCAGACTGAGACACAGGGGCGTGTACATACTTCAGCAGCTTCTGTAGCCGTATTGCCGGAAGCCGGGGAGTTTGATATTGACCTTAAACCGGAGGATATCAGGAAGGACACTTATTGTTCATCCGGACCTGGAGGGCAATCTGTAAATACCACCTATTCTGCTATCCGACTTACCCATGTTCCAAGTGGGATAGTGGTAACCTGCCAGGATGAGAAATCCCAGTTAAAAAACCTTGATAAGGCCATGGCTGAACTGAGGACCCGGTTGTATAGCCTTGAATACCAGAAATATCTTGACGATATCTCGTCCAAACGGAAAACCATGGTTTCGACGGGGGACCGGTCAGCGAAGATCCGGACCTATAATTTTCCACAGGGAAGAATGACAGACCACCGGATCAACCTTACCATGTATAACCTGAATTCGGTGATGAATGGAGAACTCCTCGAAATCATTGAAAAATTGCAGATGGCCGAAAATGCCGAACGGCTTAAAGAAAGTGAAGTTGAGGCCTGAGAAAATATGCCTGATATGACAGCCGCAGGACTTTATAAACAGATTCAAAATAAAAAGTCCTTTCTATGTGTGGGACTGGATACAGATATTGGAAAAATCCCCAGGCATCTACACCTCCTTGAATCCCCCGTACTTGAATTCAACAAAAAGATCATCGATGCCACCCATGACCTTGCCATTGCCTACAAGCCCAACCTGGCATTTTACGAGGCCCGTGGAGCAGATGGCTGGAATGATCTGAAAAAGACCGTTGAATATATCCGGTCTGTAGCCCCGGAAGTATTTCTCATAGCCGATGCAAAGAGAGGGGATATTGGCAATACAGGTGCTATGTATGCAAAAGCTTTTTTCGAGGAAATGGATTTTGATGCCATCACCCTCTCCCCTTATATGGGAAAAGATACAGTAACACCCTTCCTCGAATATGATGGCAAATGGGTGATCCTGCTCGGTCTAACCTCCAACCCGGGGGCTGAAGACTTTCAGTTTCTTCCGACCGGATCAGGTCCAGAACGTTTGTTTGAAGAGGTGATACGACAGGGAGCTGAATGGGGTGGTCCCGACCAGGTAATGTTTGTGGCCGGGGCAACGCGTGCAGGATTGATAAGCGATATTCGAAGGATCATACCCAAGCATTTTTTACTGGTTCCCGGCATTGGTGCCCAGGGAGGCAGCCTGAAAGAGGTCGTTGATGCCGGATTGAATGAGCAGTGCGGGCTCATCATTAACGCAAGCAGGTCCATCCTGTATGCAGGTAGTGATGAAGCATTTGACCAAACTGCAAGGATTCAGGCCCTTGCATTGCAAGAAGAGATGGCCTCCCTGCTTTCCTAAATTCCTGCTCAATCAGACAGATAATCAAGTTGTTTTGACATTAAGGGGAAATTCTCCTTCGGGATCCTTATGGTCAGACTTATGGAAAGAAGAGAAGATTTTTTACAATATATCTGGGAATACCGTTTATACAATACCCCCTTGCTTGATACTCATGGTTCTCTCATTAATGTTATTGACACTGGCCAGCTCAATACGGATTCTGGTCCGGATTTCTTCAATGCCAGGATAAATGCAGGCTCTATAACCTGGGCCGGAAATGTGGAAATCCACATGAAAGCTTCAGATTGGCACAGGCACGGGCATCATGTTGATCCGGCATATGATAATGTGATATTGCACTGTGTCGTTGAAAATGACAAGGAGGTTATGAATTCTAAGGGCCGCAAAATACTTACTGTCAATATGGGGTTCAGCCAAAACCTCTGGAAAAAATTCTATGACCTGCTGGCAACCCAGGAAAAGACTCCATATGGAAAAGAACTGACTTCCGTAAACAGGGACCGGTTTCATATCTGGTTGGAAAGACTATATAGGGAACGTCTTGAAGAACGAATAAAAGCTGTAATGCTTTCTTTTGGGGAGACAGGAGGAGACTGGGAAGAAGTTTTATACAGGGCCTTGGGCAAAGCCATGGGACAGAAAACAAACGCAGAGCCTTTTGAAATGCTCACAAGGACCATTTCTCTTGAGAAAATTACCAGATTTTGCCCAGACCTGCAGAGCAAAGAATCGGTCCTGTTCGGACTGGCGGGTATGTTAAGCAGACCGGATGGAGACGCCTACTACCAGGAAATGAAAAAAACCTATAATTTCTTTCTATATAGGCTTGACCTTAAACCAATGGAAGCTCACCTCTGGAAATACCTGAGAATGAGGCCATTGAATTTTCCTGATATAAGAATAGCACAGTTTGCATGGATGCTTGAAAAGTATCCCATGCTTTTTTATAGACTATCGAGAGAGGATGATCCGGCCGCCTTTTTTATGAAAATGAAACTGAGAACCTCAAAGTACTGGATGACTCATTTCCGGCTAAACAAACCTGGCCAGTGGCGGGAGAAAGTCGTGGGACCGGAAAAGCTTTCATGTCTTGTGATCAATGCGATCATACCTGTTCTTTGTGCCTACATGAGTGAACAGGGGCGTATGGTCAAACTGCTTGAAATCAGTAACATATCTTTTCGTTTGCCCGCTGAAAACAACAGTGTGGTAAGAGCCTGGAAAGGCCTTGGCATCCCTATCAGAGATAGCTTTTCTTCGCAGGCCTTACTGCAATTAACAAAGAAATTAGGTTTTATTAAATAATTTATGAAATCAGGCAGTGAGTGCGGCTGCCATTGGATTTACTACAATATATCATTTTCTTCCAGCCATTTCCTGACC
>CAZXOJ010000365.1:0-4470 GCA_964642325.1 uncultured Bacteroides sp.
AATGTAAGCTTCTGCCCCGTAAGGATATCGATAGCAAATACCCTTTCAATGGCCTGCTCTGCTTCCACACCATAAGCTCCAATGTTCTGTATGGGGCTCGATCCCACTGAGCCCGGGATAAGGGATAGGTTCTCAATCCCTCCAAAATCCCAGGTGGTAGTCCAGGCTACAAAATCATCCCAGTTTTCCCCCGCACCAACCTGTATTTTTACGGTGGAGCGGTCTTCATCAATGATTTCCCTGCCGAGTATGTGTGGACGGATCACCAATCCCTTGAAATCATCAGAAAAAAGGATATTACTACCCTCCCCGAGTATGAGCCTGGGGCCCTTCAGAAATTCAGGAGAGGATATCAGTTCCCGGAGATCTTTGATGTTCCGGCATTCACAGAAATACCTGGCTCCGGCATCAACATGGAAGGTATTCAGGTCCCTGAGAGGATGGTTCTGACGGATATCTGGCATGATGAATGAATACCATTCAAAGATAAACAATATCCACCGACCTCCTTTGCGTTAAAGGATATATTCCTTATGTTTAAATGATAGTAAACTTCTGGAATTTGGAGGGAAGAAGCATTTATATTGCGGTGACCAATGACCTGGTGATAGACCAGCGGATCCACCGGACGGCCATGACCCTGCTGGAAACCGGAGCAAAACCTGTGCTTGTTGGTTTCAGGAGGCCGGGAAGCCAAGTGATCCCGGAACGGCCCTACAGGACCTGCCGCCTCAGTCCGGTGTTCCAGAAAGGGTTTTTATTTTATGCCTGTGTAAACTTCCGCTTATTCTTTTTCCTGCTATTCAGGAGGTCTGTCATGCTGGTCTCGAATGACCTGGATACGCTGCCGGCTGTTTTCCTTGTAGCAAGAATTAAAAGCATACCCCTGGTATTTGACAGCCATGAATACTTTACAGAGTTGCCTGAGCTGATGGACCGCAGGTTTGTACGCCGGGTATGGAAGGGATTAGAAAAAGCTCTATTGCCAAAGATTCAATATGGTTATACAGTATGCCAGTCTATTTCGAAGGCATACTATGATAAATATGGGGTCCGGCTGGCTGTCGTCAGGAACCTGCCCATTGGAACAGTTCAGCCGCAAGGCATATATAAGCAGGAGGAAAATAAGCAGTCTGACCTCATCATATACCAGGGTGCAATAAATATGGGAAGGGGACTCGAAACCATGATCAGGGCAATGACATACCTTGATCAATACCGCTTACAGATATTCGGTGAAGGGACCATCACACGGGACCTGGTCAAGCTGCGGGATGCCCTATCCCTGGGGCACCGTGTTGAATTTAAGGGAAGGATCCCCTTTGGTGAGCTCGGGACGTATACACGACAGGCAGCTCTCGGCATATCCCTGGAAGAAAATATCGGACTGAATTATTATTATGCCCTCCCCAACAAACTATTCGATTATATACAGGCAGGGATACCGGTACTGGTATCTGACCTTCCGGAGATGCGGAAGATCGTTTCAGATTTTGAAATCGGACAGGTGGTTCGGGACCGTGACCCTGAGTCACTTGCCAAACAGGTAGAAGAGATGATGTCTTCGCAGGAGGAGAGAAAAAAATGGAAGAAGAACCTGCATATAGCAGCGGGTGAATTATGCTGGGAAAATGAGGTTGATAAACTTAGGGACGTCTACCGTGACGCGGGACTAACCTTCCCGCTTACACCTCCGTCTCCCGGATGATCAGTTCCTCAAAACTGTCAGGGTCTGTAACTCCTTCAGTATTAAATATCAGGACCCTGGACTGGCGGTTTAATCCTATCTTCTTTTTAACTTCTTCAAGTGACTCTTCGTAGACAAGTGCTGTGAGTCCCCCGAGTCCGGCAGCCCCTGATTCTCCTGCAAAGATCTGTGTGTCATTCCTGAAGGGAAAGTAAAGGTTTTGCATTGCCTTGATGGCGTAATCATCAGGAATGGCAAGGAAGAGGTCCACGCCATCTTTTAATATCTTCCAGGCAAGATGGGAGGGGGTTCCACAATTCAAACCTGACATCAGTGTTTGCTGCGATCCCTTTGTCTTTGAAACCCCGTCCTGCCTTATTGATTCAAGCAGGGAATCTGAATTGAGTGGTTCTACCGCAACGATCCTGGGCATGTTTTTAGGATACCTGTTACGGTAATAGGCTACGACAGATGAAGCCCATGTTCCTACACCGCACTGAAGAAATACAAAATCTATGAGCGGTTCCCTGGGCGCATGTAACAGCTCTTCCAGTTCCAACATCATGGTTTTATAACCTGATGTAATAAGGGTCGGGATCTCATCATAACCTTCCCAGGACATATCCTGCATAAGTACATAACCATTCATTGCAGCCTCATCCCTTGCCCTTGCCACTGCTGCATCATAATCCCCATCCACAACAATCACCTTTCCGCGTTGTTTTTTGATATTTTTAATCCGGGAAATTGCCGTATCGGCAGGGACAAAAATGATAGCCTTTTGCTTATTCATCTTTGCAGCCCATGCTACGGACCTTCCGTGGTTGCCATCCGTGGCAGCACAAAAAATATGTTTGCCCGGATACGCCTCAAGGTATCTATGTATGGCAAAACTCGCTCCCAGGGTTTTAAAAGTATTTTGCCTGAACCGACGGGATTCATCCTTAATATATAATTCCTTAATTCCCATGCTTTTTGCAAGCCGGGAGAGTGAGATCAAAGGAGTAGGTTCATAACGCCGGAGCTTGCTGTGGTAGGCCAATGTATCTTCATTCTTGAATACCCTGTTAAACTTACGGTCGAGTAAGAAGCCAGGCTTTTCTTTGAGATTGAGATGATAAGTACAGTTCAGAGGCATGATTTTGAAATAAAGGTCAGAGACCTAACAAGGTACGGTCTGGATCACCGGTACTGAACAACATATTTAACGGATTTTCAATAAGTTCCTTGATCCTGACCAGGAAACTGACAGAGTCACGTCCGTCAATCAACCGGTGATCATATGACAGGGCAATATACATCATCGGACGGATAAGTACCTGTCCGTTCACTGCTACAGGTCTTTCAACAATATTATGCATTCCCAGAATAGCCGATTGAGGGGGATTCAGAACCGGTGTCGAAAGCAGGGATCCAAAAACCCCACCGTTGGTGATGGTAAAAGTACCACCTGTCATATCATCCATACTGATCCTGGCGGCCCGTGCCTTGTTGGCCAGCTCTATGATCTGTGATTCGATGTTGGCAAGGCTCAGTACTTCAGCATTTCTGATTATGGGTACCATCAGTCCCTTGTCAGTCTGGACTGCAATCCCGATATCACAATATTCCGGGGATACCATTTCCTCTCCTTCGATGCGGGAATTCACATTGGGAAATGCCGCCAGCGCTCCGGTAACTGCCTTTACGAACAAGGACATAAACCCGAGTTTGATCCCGTGTTTTTCCACAAAGGCTGCCTGATAGGTTTTTCTGAGCCGGATTATTTCGCTCATATCAGCCTCGTTAAAGGTGGTCAACATGGCCGTTTCATTCTTGACTGCAACCAGCCTCTCGGCGAGTTTTCTACGCAGGTTGCTTATTCGTATCCTGTGCTCATCACGGCTGGCCTTTTTAACGGCAGATGGCTGAGAAAAGCCCCCTTGCTGATCCAGGACCACCTGGACCTCCTTTTTCGTAATACGTTTGAGTCCCGCTACAATATCGTCTACAGACAGGTTTTTCTCCTCCATCATTCTTCCAGCTACCGGAGAAACCTTGACTTTTGAGTTTGCCTCATCCTCTGCACTTTCCGGCTTGCCCTTGAGGAGGATCTTGGATTCTTCCTTTGCCGGTGCAGCTTCTTTTTGACCGGGAGTTTCGGCTACCTCCCCGGCTGGCTTTTTCTTGCCTGCAGGGGCTTTGGCCGAAGTATCTATGGTACAGGCAACCTTACCTACCGCTAACGTTTCTCCCACTTCTGCCATGATCTTGATCTTGCCGGCATCTTCAGCTATAAGGGGGAGGGTGGCCTTGTCTGACTCCACTTCGGCTACTTCCTGGTCCTTTTCCACATATGCTCCATCCTGTACCAGCCAGGAGGCAATTTCAACTTCCGAGATGGATTCACCCGGACTGGGAACCTTTATTTCAATGATCATTATAGCAGTGCTTAGGAATCGAAATGTAATAAATTGTTACGGAATTTCTTAATTCTTCTGGAAATATTGATGTGCTTTAAGGATTTCTTTCCTTGATTTTCCAACAACACATTGGAGACCGCAATAAACATTTTTAAGTTCACAATCACAGCGCCTGAAGACCTTTTGGATTATTTCCTCCTGGCCCATCAGGTGTACCCGTTGCAGGCCGGTAGCCGGACTCCCGCTGGGTTGCCGGGTTACAGGTTCGGGCCTGATGGCACCCATGGCCTGTTGTATATGCCGCCATGGCCCCATATTCTCAGGCTCTTCCTGGACCCAGAGCGATAATAAATTACTTGTGTATTTCTTGCAGATTTTATT
>CAZXOJ010000366.1:0-4421 GCA_964642325.1 uncultured Bacteroides sp.
TTACCAAAATTGTCAGTTTGTTCTTCATAACATGTTTTTATTAGGTTAGGATTTTGTCAGTCCAGCCTTCTGATTTTTATATTCCTGAAAGAAACATTATTTCCGTGTTCCTGTAAAAGGATATGTCCTGCCTCTGCTTCACCAAAATTTTCCCATATTTTATATTTGCTGATTGCTACCAGGTCCCTGAATGCAGGAGAACCTCGGACAAATTCAACCTGTTGGCTCCCATTCAGGTAATGTTCCACTTTGTTGTTTTTCGAAACTATTCTTGCCATATTCCACATTCCGGGTTCCCTGATTCGCTTCTCCCCTGCCGGGATAAGATCATAGAGTGAAGCTGTTGTACGGTTGCCATCCCTGCCTTCCTTCGCATCCTCATGCCTTTCATCGTCCAGGAGCTGATATTCCAGTCCGATTGCAGATCCGGTAGTTTCTTCATTTTCCGTAACAAAATACTTAATCCCGCTGTTCGCACCAGGGGTAAGTTTGAATTCCAGGCTAAACTCAAAATTTGAAAACTGTTCCCGGGTAACAATATCACCTGCCTCATTGGATTCACCACCACTCTCAGCATACAAAGCCAGGATACCATCCTCAACCTTCCACCCATCTTCCGGAAATGTTTCTTTGTGTGCACCCCTCCATTTTTCAGTTGACTTCCCATCAAACAGCATTTCCCATCCATCGGCTTTTTCAATTTCAGTCAGCTGATTAGACAACGAAAACACCTTTGCAGGAATGGGATCTTTACCACCGGACCGATATGTCTCCAGGTCTTCGGTAATGATCCCGATATCTTTCCATTTAACCTGCACACCAACTGTGGCAGGATTTTCGGCTGCATTTATACTATGTACCTGGAAAGCAATAAAACCACTTTTATCTACCACATCCACCAGGTTGGCACACATGACCCCATTGATCCAGGTCTTGATGGAATTTCCAATGGCCTCGACCCGGTAATGATTCCATTTTCCGTTTTTAAATGCATTTCGACCGGCCTCATTATCCCCCAGGTCTTGCAGCCACGCCCTGCGGGCTTCATCATATATACCGCCGCTATGGCCTCTCGTGGTCGGGTCAATCTCTACCTGGTACCCGTGTACCCTGCCATTCAGGTAAGCATTGCTTCGGATCTGTACGCCTGAATTAAGCAGGGTGTCTACCAAAATGCTGTACTTGAGGATGAAATCACTGTATTGCTTATTCGTGGCCAGAAAACTGTTCTCGGTATTGGCTACCGTTGTTCCGGTGATAACACCATTCTCCAGTTCATATTTCGCCTCACCACCCAGCTGGTTAAAATCATTGAGGTTATCCGGATTGAAGAGGGGCATCCATGGTTCTGTTTCACAGGAGCTGAAAGCAATAATAAACAGCATCATCAGTATGCCATACAAGAATCTCATCGCTTTTTTCATACCAGGGGTATTGAATGAATATTAAAAATAAAACATTTTAAATAACCAGAATTTAATGGTTATCAACAAATTGTTTCAACCAGGCAAGGAAATCTGCTCCCAGGTCCTCCCTTTTTGATCCGTAGATAACATTTGTTTTCAGGAAATCAAGTTTATTCCCTATATCATACCTGATGCCGTCAAATCTAAAACCATACATATAATGGTCCCTGAGCATAAGGTGCATAGCATCGGTCAACTGGATCTCATTATTCTTTCCTGGTTGCACACGTTTGAGGTAATCAAAGATTTCAGGTGTAAATACGTATCGGGAAGCAATGGCCAGGTTTGAGGGAGATTCCTCGACGGATGGTTTCTCAATGAAATTTGAAACCTTGTATACATTGTCCTCAACCTCTTCTCCTCCTATTATCCCATATCTGCATACGAGCTCCCGCTCGACCTCCTCCAGGGCTACAACAGAACCTTTGTATTTATCGAATACCTCAATCAACTGCCTGGTAACGGATCCGTGGCTGCTTTCAATCAATGTATCTCCGAGCAGAACAGCAAATGGTTCATTATTAACATGGTGGTGTGCATAACGGATGGCATCTCCCAATCCATTCAATTCCCTTTGCCATATGAAATGTATATGTGCCAGGTTGGTTATGGAGCGAACCTCCTCGAGTATTTCGAACTGCTTCTTTTCTTCCAGCTGGTATTCAAGTTCCATATTCCTGTCAAAATGTTCCTCAATGGCCCTTTTTCCCTTCCCGATAATCATAAGGATATCGGTTATGCCCGCTTCAACAGCTTCTTCTACAACATATTGAATGGTAGGTTTATCGACTATTGGAAGCATCTCTTTCGGCTGCGATTTGGTTGCTGGCAGAAATCGTGTCCCGAATCCGGCGGCAGGTATTACTGCTTTTTTAATAACAGACATAGTTTACTCTGCTTATAAGATTTGCGGTTTAATAATTGTAATATTCTTCTTAGCCAGGGCCTTCTTCAGGTTTTCATACATTTTCACATCCTCATAAGTACCAATAATGGCCCCACCTGATCCGGTGAACTTGGCAGAAGCACCTTCTGACCTGGCAAGTTCTACCATCTCAATGTTCTTACTGCTGATATTCATTACGGATCTTCTCAGGTCGAAATTCTGGTTGATCAACTGATTCAGCCTGTCCCGGTCACCTGATTCCAGGGCCTTTTTTCCCTGGATAGTGATCTCAGCCCAGCCTTTAATGGCTTCTACGACTTCCGGGACACCAAAGTTATACCGTTCCCTGAAATCATTGTGAAATACCTCTGAACCTTCCGAAAGATCATTCTGATATGCTATGTACAGGTTTTGCAGATATTCTCTTTCAACTGGTTCATATATACCGTAGTTCCTGGACTCCATTATCTCCTTGTCAAAGTCCATGAATATCGGCACTTCATAGGCCTGTGCTACCCTGTCCTGGAGACCGGCTCCTATGCCCAGTTCTTCTGTCTCAACGGACAAAACAAGGTTGGCCATAAAATGCAGTGGGATCTCAACCTGGTAGAATTCCATCAGGGCCCTGAAGCATGCCGTTATGATCGCACTCGACCCTGCCAGTCCAAGCCGGTACGGGATATTAGAGGAGTATCGCAAAGTAAAATTATGTTCATGGAGCTGGATATTTTCTGTCTTGCAATAATCATTAAAGCGTTTCACCGCAGCCTTTAACAGCCTGATGCCGCCATAATACCCATATAATTCCACATCATCACTCAACTCAGATATACTGTCGAAGACATTGGAATCATAATCAGCCGGCAGGATTTCAATCTCCGGGGTCTCATAAAGAATTACTTCGGCTGAAAAATTTCTAAAAAGGAAGGCAATGGTCTTCCCAAAGTAACCGTCTGAGGGATTTCCCAGCAATGCTGCCCTGGGATAGGATTTTGTACGTATGATCACAGTGCTAAATTTTTATTACGGAATAGTATTACTAATTATGAACTTCCCTGAAAATCCTGCTTTTCAGGATCCTCTTCCTGGCAAGGAAATAGCGAAAAGATACTCCCATCACTCCCATACCATATTTAATACTTCTCTTTATATTAATGGATGATGCTTCTTCAAAATACTTGGTCGGGCAGGTGATTTCAGCAATCTCGAATCCTGCATAAAAGATCTGGGCAAGCATCTGGTTATCAAATACAAAATCATCAGAATTTACTTCGAAATTTATTTTCCGCAAGATATTGGCAGAAAATGCACGGTAGCCAGTATGGTATTCAGATAATTTCTGCCTGATCATGAGGTTCTGAAAAAGGGTCAAAAAACGGTTTGCAATGTATTTATATATGGGCATCCCACCTTTGAGTGCTCCCCTGCCAAGTATCCTGGAGCCAAGTACAACCTCGTAAACACCGTTTGCTATCAGGTAACACATGGAATGGATCAATTTAGGATCATACTGGTAGTCTGGATGAAGCATCACCACTATGTCAGCTTTGAGATCCAGCGCTTTCAGGTAGCAGGACTTCTGGTTGCCTCCATAGCCTTTGTTTTCCTCGTGTTCAATGACATGTTTAATGCCCAGTTCCCTGGCTACAATCACAGTCTGGTCATTGCTTTTGTCATCGACCAGGATAATATGATCTACAATATCCAATGGTATATCACTGAATGTTTTCTTCAGTGTTTTCTCTGCATTGTAAGCAGGCATAACAACGGCGATGCTTTTATCTCTGATCATCTGGCATTCTTTTGGTTAATGCTCGAGGGAACCCTGAGACAGAATGAAAAACCGTTCTTCTCATAAAGCAGTTCCAGATCGGGATAGGATTCCTGGAAACCTTTTAGGGTCTTGCTGCGCAATATAAAGTATGCAGGTTTGTCTATGTTTCCTCTAAGGAGCCATTCCCTGTCCTGGGATAATTGATTTTCAGGTATGGGTTTGGCTGCATAGAACAGATGCGCATAACTTTTCATACCCAGGGTATTCACATAACAATCTTCCCCCTTCTTGTCCT
>CAZXOJ010000367.1:0-4396 GCA_964642325.1 uncultured Bacteroides sp.
AGTCCATTTTCCGATAAATTCACCTACCGGGCCAATGGTCCCGGACTCTTTGCAGCTGCCTATATAGATATACCAGTG
This sequence comes from uncultured Bacteroides sp., assembly GCA_964642325.1. GTDB lineage: Bacteria > Bacteroidota > Bacteroidia > Bacteroidales > SM23-62 > SM23-62. The sequence goes on from CAZXOJ010000367.1 coordinate 79, forward strand.
AGTTCATTATTTTCCATAAACACAGAGCCGGGCTATCTATTAGCGAAGTATGAAATCCATTATAAAGATGCGATTAATGGAATATATAACATCAAACAATCGGAAACGAGTTCACTGATCCAGCTTCCAGTTTATGCGAAGGTAACATTCCTGGAAAGTACAATGCAACTCTATGCCAAGGGAGGATTTTTGTTGGGCTTCATGACAGGGGCCAAGACACAGAGTAGTATAAATACTCAGCCAAGTATTCAGCGGGATCACATGGATTACAGGAACAGGCTTTACTATTTCCTGGGCGGGGGTGCAGGCTTAAAGATAAACTTTAAAAAGACTTACATATTTACAGAATTGGATTACCATGTATCCTTAAATAAAACACTGAAGAATGGAACTGACAGATATGACCAGACGAATCTCTGGACACAAGGCTGGGTTGATTCTGACTTCGGACTGAATACTTTTTCAATCCGGGTAGGTATGGCATGGAGTATTTATACCATTAAAAAGATTCGCTAATTATATGATTGGATGAACAAGCACATTGGAAGACATATTTTTGGGATTGTATTGGGTGGAATGATTTGTTTTATTTCTGCCTGCAATAACGATTCTGTATCGGAGAAACAGGCGGAGAGCTTCCTTAAGTATTTCGCTGTGGATACTTATGACAATACAGGAACCACGGTGATACAAACTACTTCAGATGGTTATATAATCATGGGTAACATTGAAGGTGCTCCTACCGGTCAAAAAGATATGTTTGTGGTTTTCACTGATGAGTTTGGCCGTCAAACAGGTGATCCCTTAGTCATTGGCACAGATGACGACGATCATGGCTATAGCATGATCAGGTTGGAGGATGGCGGATATATAATCGCCGGAACCTCTTATAATACTACACAGAGAGAGGGATACCTGGTAAATATCTCGAGTGACGGGCAGCGGATCATATGGGACGATACCTTTGACGATTATCAGGAATTGGAATTCAGGGATGTTTACGAGGCCAATGATGGCAACCTTATCATGACCGGCTGTGCTAGAGTTAATCAGGGAGATAAAGAGGTTATTATCTGCAAAGTTACTACTCAGGGGGAACTTCAATGGATCAAACTATGGCCCGGGTTCAATAGGAATGATGTCGGAGTTGCAATCATTGAATACGATGAGCTGTATCATATCCTGATCACTTCCGCAGAAGTCAACAACATTCAGGAGTCATTAATCAGGGTGCTCACCACCGATACGGACGGAAGGGCACCCACTAACTTAGCTATATCAGAAAACTACCTGAGCGGAAAAGATCTGACCTTCAATCTGGCGGGTCAAATATATATCCTTGCCAACAAACAGGATCCTGCATCAAGGTTAACTAACATATACCTGGCAGAACTTGAGCTAAAGGAAACGAGTGGAGGGAAATTAATGGACACTGTTAAATCTGCAATTATCCCCTTCGACAATTCCCTCCATGCGGAGTCTTTTGCCCTTGTCGAACAAAATAACCTGGCTATTGGAGGCTCGCAAGGACCACCAAACGATAACTTAATATTGTTCCTTCTGGTGGATAATGGTTTTGAGATTTCCATGCTAAATACTTTCGGCTCTAAAGGATCCCAAACCTCGAAGAGCATCATATACTCAAAGGACCAGGGATATGCACTAACAGGCTCTGTCGACCTGGCTGGTGGGAAGACCAGTATGTTACTGAAGACCAGTTCCAACGGGGAATTGAAATAAGTACCTCCTGTTCATTCACCTGAGCAGAGCATCAAATAGTTTTTGATATTCCAGGGATATTTTTTCATATGTAAATTCAGCAAGGACTTTCTTATAGGCCTTAATGGATTTTTTTTCCATCAGGTCCGGGTTTGAAATCGACCAGGCTGTCTTATTAGCCAGGTCATGGTGGTCTTCTGACTTGAAATACAACACTTCATCATCGTTGAAGATCACCTTATTTTCTGGAATATCACTACAAATAATGGGTGTCCGAACAGAGGCTGCCTCGAGTAGCATGATCGACATATTTTCATTATAGGAGGGGAAAATAAAAAACTTAGCCTCACGTATGATCTCCAAAAGTCTTGTTTTTTCCCTGATAAGACCCATGAATTCCACATTCAGGTCCTTTGCCAGGTCCTGGAGTTCCTTTTTGTAAGAAGGCATCTGGTCAATATTCCCGATAATTTTAACCGGGTCTGGATATTTGAGTTTATTCAGCGCCATCAGCATCGTATGGCAACCTTTTAGCGGAATAATCCTGCCGGCGGCGAAAACCAGGTCTATATGATGACTACTTTTATTGACAGGTTCTTTGTTTTGAATGCTCACCCCATTTGGAATATAATATACCTCCCTGTGATAGGTTTCTTTGTAGTAGTCCCTCAATTTCAGTGACACAACAGTAAAAATGCTTGCCCTGCGCATGACTGTTTTTTCATTCCGGTTGAACAAAGTCCTGGCTAGCAATCCCCATTTCTCACTCTCCTGGGGTCTTGCATGTGATGTCACCATCACAGGATATTTTCTGCGCAGCAGGGGTAATATAAAAGCACCATCAATATGATGAAGATGTATCACATCATATTTCCCGAGAAAAACGGCATGGATAGCGGACATAAAATAATAATAGAACACATTCAGTTTCCTTATCGGGAAACTTCTGAATATGAATTGCCGATAACCGAGAGGATCAAATTGCCGGTCAGCATGTGATGCAATTGAATAGACCGTAAATTCAAATTCCTGCGTGAGATGCTCGATGAGGCTTTGTCCAACCGTTGCAGCGCCTCCGAACGCCGGCAAGCCTTTTAAGCCGATTACTGCGATTTTCTTTTTCTGGGACATATCAATGCTTAAACTCAGGTTTCCCGGAGGTAGTGTTTTCAGGATAAGTAAAATTAAAGAAATAATGCTTGCCAGGCAGATGCTTTTCGAACAGGATGGTGTTAATAAACAATGCAGGACGCTCGTTTACCAGGATGAATTTCCTAATTTGGGAATGGTTCATATTTTTAGAAATGATAGAAATAACCTTCTTGTTTCCATAGCGTATAAAGCCTTGAACTCATGATGTTCAGGTTTGAAAATCATGATAATCTAAGTAAACAATGGAAAAAGTATTGATATTGGGAGTGGGCAATGCCCAGGTCGATGCCCTTCAGTATCTCAAAGAAGCTGGATACACGACCTATGGATTGAGTTTCTGTGAAGAAGGAAGGGGGATTGAATTTTGTGATCATTTTAAAGTAATTGACATAAAGGATAAAGATAAGGTTCTGGCATATGCCAGGAAAAACAAGATCGATCTGGCTTATTCAGTTGGGTCTGATGTGGCCATGCCAACCGTTGGATATGTGAGCGAGCAATTAGGCCTACCGTATTTTTGTTGCGATCATAGTGCTACTTTACTGAATAACAAATTCTTATTCCGGAACTTCCTGAGGGAGCATAACCTGCTGAACATTGCATTCCAGGGTGGAAAGCAATGGGAAGATTTTAAAGATTGGAACAAGTTCCCGGCCATGTTAAAACCGTTTAGCAGCCAGGGGCAAAGGGGGATAAGAACCATAGAAAATCAGGATGATATCAAGAAACATATACATACCACCCAGTCCTTTTCTAAATCTGGGGAGGTCATTCTTGAGGAATTCATAAGCGGTAAGGAAGTTTCGGCTAACCTGTTTTTCAGGGACGGCAAGATGCTCTATGCTTTTATTTCTGACAGGATGACTTACGAGGAACTGGATGGAGGCCTTGTTAAATCCCATATTTTCCCTACCAAGATGAATAAGGCATTGCAGGCACGGGCCTTACAACTGGCTTCGGATACAGTCAAACATTTAAATATTCAGAATGGGCCAGTGTATTTCCAAATGATGTATGACAATGATGATGTCTATATCATTGAAGCCACTCCGCGTCTTGATGGATGTCATATCTGGAGATTGATCAAAGCTTATTCAGGTGTGGATTTTTTGAAACTTTCCTTTGATATGCTCATGAATAAGACCATCATACCGGAAACCTTTCATCAAAATGGGCATGTGATGGGTTTACACTTCCTCAGCCAGAAACCAAACTGGCAATTCAGGTCAACCGAATTCGAACTACCCCAAAACACCAGATACCAGGAGTTTTATTATGAAAATGGACAAAGGGTCAAGCCCTTAAACAGGGTGTTTGAAAAAGTTGGCTATTATATTAAGTAGGGTTATTCAATGATTTTCTTTACACTGGAGATCTGCAGGATGATGGCTCCTATGATAACATTGAATAACCTTCCACTCAATGCAAGGAAACTTAATAGCAATGC
>CAZXOJ010000368.1:0-4386 GCA_964642325.1 uncultured Bacteroides sp.
AAGTGATCGGGATTCTGGGGGTATCGCGTGATATTAGCGAAAGAAAAAGGTCAGCTATGTACATGGATTATTCGATACGGAAGCCCATGATTTTATAAGTGCCAACAGGGATACTAGCTTCTTCCTCTACCTGGCTTACAATGTACCACATGCTAATAACGAAGCCGGATCTATGTTCCAGGACGGGATGGAGGTCCCGGATTACGGGGAGTTTGATGCAAGGGAATGGCCCAACCCTGAAAAGGGGTTTGCAACCATGATCCGGAACCTGGATAATTCCGTTGGCATGATCAATGCCCAGCTAGAAGAACTTAGATTGGCGGATAATTCCGTGGTGATTTTCGTCAGTGATAACGGTCCACATGAGGAGGGAAACCATAAGGTGGACTTCTTCAATTCAAATGGAGACCTCAGAGGCAAGAAGCGGGACCTGTATGAAGGTGGCATCAGGACCCCTTTCCTGGCAAAATGGCCTGGAAAAATTGTCCCGGGAAGCATTTCTGATCACATCTCATCTTTCTGGGATTATATGCCCACCTTCTGTGAACTGGCCGGGATCCCTGCACCAGATGATACCGATGGAATTTCATTCGTAGCTGCCATGACCGGGGATGACCAGGCACAGGAGAAGCATCCTTACCTTTATTGGGAATTCTACGAAGCAGGCGGCAAGCAGGCGGTCCGCAAAGGAAACTGGAAAGGGGTAAGGCTGGATGTCCGCAAAGGAGAGCCCTATTTTGAATTGTACGATCTCAGCACAGATCCATCAGAGAATAATAATATCGCAGAACAACACCCGGATATTGTGAAGGAAATGCTTCAGATAATGGACAAGTCGCATGTTGAGATCCCGGAGATCTCCCTCTTCCATGATTAACCATCCATTATTAATCTTAAAATTTTGTTAATGTGCCAATCCAGTTCGATCGGTATTAGATAATATCATATATTCAGATATTTTTATCTTAAATTAGAAATTATGAAATACAAAGATTTAGTTGCAGAAATGTACAGGATGGCCAATAGCGGACAAGCTATGGAGGCCTTTGAGAAGTTTTACCACCAAGACAGTTCAATGATCGAAGCCACGGGGGAAGTCCGGAAAGGAAAGGATGCCAACCGCGAATTTGAGAAGAATTTTTACGGCAGTATTAAGGAGGTCCATGGGGGAGGTGTACTCGGGATTACATCAGACGAGGAAAATGGCATTACTATGGTAGAAGCCTGGATGGATGTCAGCTTCCAGGATGGGAGCAGGATGAAAATGGAGGAGATTGCCAGGCAGAAATGGCAGGGTGATCAGATCATTGAAGAAAGATTTTACTTTAATCCTGGTCCCCCAAGCAATTAAGAAGAAAACGATACCCTAACCAGGTCAGAGAACGGGAACTCCACATACGGAGCTTCCCGTTTTTTTTTGAGGCACAGCATAAATTAAAAAGAATATTTGCCTAGCTTTATCTGTTTCTCAACCAATATACCATAAACAGCATGCCACCAAGGAATTTTATTGTATTTCTCATTGTTTTCACCTTTTTTTCAAGTTCGGTAATTGCCCAAATATTTAATAATCCAATTGTTGGAAAAGATGCGGTTTTTGAAGAGGAATACGGCATAGTGGCTGTTGAAGCCGAGTATTTTTACAAACAGTCCAAAAGTGATATCCGTCAGTGGTACCGTACATCTAAAGAGGAAGTGCCACAGGTTGGACCCGACGAAGATGGCCCACATTGTAGAGATGCTGGAAACAATGCCTACATGGAAATTCTTCCGGACACCCGCGTTACTCATGGAGATAAGCTTATTGCCCGAGAGAATTTCTGCAATGTTGCCGGTCAAATGGCTGTTCTTCATTACAGGGTAAAAATAAATACACCGGGGAGGTATTATGTTTGGGTTCGTGCCTATAGCTCTGGAACAGAAGATAATGGTTTACACGTGGGTTTTAATGGAAGCTGGCCCGAAACTGGGCAGCGTTTACAATGGTGCGAGGGAAAGAATGCATGGCGATGGGAGAGCAAACAACGAACAGAAAAGGTACATTGTGGTGAACCCTATCTGATTTTTCTTGATATTGAAAAAGCAGGAGTCCATGAAATTACATTTAGCATGCGCGAAGATGGTTTCGAATTCGACCGTTTCCTGCTTACAAATAATGAGGAATACACCCCCCAGGGAATTGGCCCTGAAGTAAAGTTAGCCTCAGGTACATTGCCGGAACCCTACCCGTTGGTTACGGAGGATCCAGTAGCAAAACAATGATACTATTGCCAGTTGAAATAAACTCATGAAAGCAATTGTCTACGAAAAATACGGACCGCCGGATGTACTAAAACTTCAGGAAGTAGAAAAACCTGTGCCGGGAGACAATGAAGTATTGGTAAAAGTTCATGCTCAGAGAAAGGTTATTATCACTGTGTGAATTAGAAACAAAGATTTTCGATTACTCACCCAATCCATCTAAAATGAAGCAACTTACATTTGGTAAATGCGTGTCTTTCCTCGGGGTGTTATTATCAATCTGTCTTGTATCTTGCACGGGCAAACAGGTTCCTGCGATATCAATTATATCTGATATGACATTAGGAAGTCCGGTAGCCCATGGAATTGCTGTACTAACTTCTAATCTGGAAAACCAAAATATTCCTTACGAGAAAGTCAGCTCCTTGGATGATGCCCGTGGCGACATCCTACTGGTAACCGGCCTATCCAGTGGAGCTGGTGCAGCCGCCCAACTCATGCAAGAAGCCAATCAGCAATTGCCAGCCAAAGCCGAAGCCTTAACCATCTGGAAAACAGAAGTTCAGCAGAAGCCCACATGGGTCATCAACGGATTTGATGATCGCGGATTGATGTATGGTATCCTGGATGTCGCAGAACGTATCACATGGAGCACTGATCCTAAGATGCCGTTTAGCGAAGTTGAGGGCATAACAGAGAAACCAGATGTTAGCACCCGGGCCATTTCCATGTATACCATGAATCGGAGGTACTGGGAAAGCCGTTTTTATGATGAGGCGCACTGGGCGCGCTACATGGACTTACTGGTTAAGAACAGATTCAACTCCATGGTGGTTATTTTCGGATATGAGAACGCGGGTTTCCTTGCACCCTGTTACCCCTACTTTTTTGACGTGGAAGGCTTTCCTGGTATCGGCATGGAAGGCATGACCGCCTCAGAACAGCAGCGCAATCTATCCGCACTCAATCGTATGATCGAATTGGCACACAATAGAGGCCTGGAGTTTAAAGTAGCAATCTGGGATCACATTTACAGGGGAGGAGTTCAGACTGGAGGTATCTCCAAAGAGGAAATAGCGAAGCAGAATAAGGACCATTTAGTGCAGGGAGTCAATGCTGAAAATCTGAGTGAATATACCAAAGCGGCCCTGGAGAAATTCATCCAGCTTGTTCCCAATCTGGACGGCATCCAGATGCGTATGCACAATGAATCGGGTTTAAAAAGAGGTGAGGAGATGGAAGTATTCTGGAGAGAAGTATTTGGTATGATTAAAACAACTACTCCCGAACTTCAGATTGACCTGCGTGCCAAAGAACTACCAGAAACAATTATTCAAATTGCCAATGAAACAGGATTAAATTTTGCGATTACCACCAAATACTGGATGGAACAAATGGGATTGCCCTTTCACCCTACCCACATCAACCGGCAAAATCAATTTGATAGGCGCCACGGTTATGCTGATATGCTTTATTATCCACGTGATTACAGGATGCATTGGCGCTTATGGAGCGGAGGCACACAACGCGTGCTTCTCTGGGGAGATCCCGATTATGTTCGTCGCTTTGCGGAAAGCACGCATCTTTATGATGGTGATGGTTTTGAGATCAATGAACCACTGGCTACAAAAATGGAGGCCCAGGCACATGATGCGGAGACATTCAATCTCTTAAATCCCTCATACGCTTATTATGATTATGAATTTGAACGCTACTGGCATTTCTTCCAGGTTTTTGGCCGCCTGTCATATAACCCAAATACATCACCGGAAATCTGGAGCCATGAATTTGAGAAGCGTTTTGGAAAGGAGGCGGGACCCCTGGTCCAGGAAGCTTTACATCAGGCCAGTAAGATATTGCCAATGATTGTTGCCGCCTGTTCCCCCTACAGTAAATTTCCCACAACCCGGGGCTGGGCTGCCAAACAGCGCTTTGGCAACCTGCCCGATTATGCTAATGCTGAAGGCAGTGACATTCAACAATTTGCCAGTTTTGATACAGAGGCCATATTGCTCATTGAAGGAGGTGAGACGGCCAAACGCTTGCCCTCTTCAACCAGTCTGTGGTTTAAACAAGTCCACCAGGAAATCGATGAATTCATTTTGAAAGCCAAAGATGTGATATCCGATGATCAAAACAAGGAGT
>CAZXOJ010000369.1:0-4379 GCA_964642325.1 uncultured Bacteroides sp.
GAACCTGATTGACAGAAAGTTGATAAAGAAAAAAGGAACAGAAAAAGCCAATTCAAAATGATCTTATGCATAATTTATTAATTATTTCAGTTAGATTTTCCCGGTATCGACAACCAGTTTTAATTTTAAATTAAAGGTCAGATAAATGGTTTTAGAAAACAAATAGTATTTCCTGTTAGCACAATTTATTTTTTGCTTCTATTGCATCATTTAAACAAAAGATCGTTGCTTGGGTATTACTATTAATATTATACCTTGCACAGAGACAGCCGACAGATGAAGTTCAGATTCTTCGGCTATAAGATTTTTCCGTTATGGGTTCTGCTCTTTGGATTAATCAGTTATTTGGACAGGCTGAGAACGGGTATCGACTTGTCACATATTCCAACCAGGAAGGATTTAATCAGAATCCGGTCATGTCCATTGTGCAGGATAAAACAGGCACTTTATGGCTGGTCTGTAAAAAAATAGAATCTATATGAAAAACCCAAAGAATACAATAAGTAAAACTATTCCCCTATTGGGATTGCTGAGTTTGGTTCTGTTTTCCGAATGCACTGATCCAAAAAGAGATACAGGAAAAAAACCAAACATTATCTTCATCATGGCAGATGATCTGGGTTATGGTGATGTCTCCTGCTTTAATGAGGACTCAAAAATTATCACCCCATATATTGACAAATTAGCAGCGGATGGAGTGATGTTTACGGATGCCCATACCAGCAGTTCGGTCTGTACTCCTACACGATATGGAATTTTAACAGGTCGTTACAACTGGCGCTCTACCCTGAAAAAAAGTGTATTAAATGGATATAGTAAGGCACTGATTCCTCAGGAGAGAAAAACTATCGCAGGACTATTAAAGGAAAACGGCTATAAAACGGCCGGAATTGGAAAATGGCATCTTGGTTGGGATTGGGCCAATGTGGATGCAAGCAAGGATAGCATAGATTATTCCAGAAAAGTAGAAAACGGACCAGGCACTCTTGGTTTTGATTATTTCTATGGATTTTGCGGTTCCTTAGATATGGCGCCTTATGTGTGGATTGAAAACGATATGCCAACCATGGTTCCTGTGAAGGAGACTGTAAATAAAGGGAAACAAACATGGTGGAGAAAAGGGCCAACTTCTGAGGACTTTGATCACGAGCAGGTTTTACCCCGCATCACTGATAAAACAATTACATATATCAAGGAAAACACCAAAAAGGAAGAGCCATTTTTCATCTATATGCCGCTTCCGGCACCCCATACTCCAATACTACCCACAGAGGAATTTAAAGGTAAAAGTGGTTTGGATAATGTCTATGGCGATTTTGTCATCATGGTGGATGCCATGGTGGGTAGGATTATGTCCACCTTGGAAGCACAGGGGATAGCTGAGAATACAATTCTGATATTTACCAGTGATAATGGTTGTTCCAATCAGGCCGATTATGAACAACTGGCTACCAAGGGGCATGATCCCAGCTACCTGTTTCGCGGGCATAAGGCAGATATTTTCGAAGGTGGTCACAGGGTTCCTTACATCGTTCGCTGGCCAGCGAAAGTCAGTCCGGGAAAAACAGATCAGTTGATATGCACCACAGACCTGTTTGCGACTGTGGCTGATATTCTTCAGGTTGACCTTACAGATGATGTAGCTGAAGACAGTTACAGTTTCCTGCCAGCACTCAAAATAAAATCAAAAGCCGCAGTAAGAACCAGCATTGTTCATCACTCAATCAATGGTTCTTTTGCCTATCGAAAAGACCAGTGGAAGGCTATTTTTTGTCCTGGATCGGGTGGATGGAGTGAACCAAAACCTAACTCTCCGGGAATAGAAGATCTACCTATATTTCAGCTTTATAATCTGAACGAAGATATCGCTGAGGTAAATAATCTGAACGACCAACACAGGGAGATTGTAAAGGAATACAAGGAAGAGCTGTCACAAATTATTTTGAACGGGAGAAGCACCTCAGGTGCATTGCAGAAAAACGACGGACCAGAAACATGGCCCCAGTTAGATTGGATGAATAAATAAAAATAACATGATGAAATTTATTATTGTATTTGTATTGTTGAGTGGCGCAATATTCAGTGCTTCTCAGTTAACAGAAAATCCTCAGACAGAAATTACAAACGGGATTATCAAAGCCCATCTTTATCTTCCTGATGCAGATAATGGCTATTATAGGGCAACCAGGTTCGACTGGTCAGGCATAATTTCCAGCCTTGATTATGATGGCCATAGTTATTTCGGACAATGGTTTAAGAAATATAGTCCTACTATCCACGATGCCATCATGGGACCGGTGGAATCCTTCTCTCCTCTGAATTATGATGAAACCACCCCCGGAGGGAATTTTGTACAGATTGGTGTGGGCGTCATGACCAAACCTACTGAAAAGAAACATAGTGGCTTCACTTATTATCCGATTGTTAATCCGGGTAAATGGAAAACCAAAAAAGAAGCAGGTAAGGTCCAGTTTACACAGGTACTGAATGATGAAAATTATTCATACGAATATACCAAGACGGTTCAGCTTGTTAAAGGCAAACCTGAAATGGTACTGTCTCATATTCTAAAAAATACTGGGAATCGTACGATTGAAACAAGTGTTTATAATCATAATTTCTTTGTGATTGATAATCAGCCTATCGGAAAAGGTTTTGAACTGATCTTCCCAGTGAATGTCTCAGGGACAGGAAGAGGTATAGGAGATATTGCTGAAATACAGGGGAATAAGATCATTTTTAATAGAGACCTTGTTAGGGGTGAAAATATTTATTGCAGCTCATTGGAAGGAATAAATAATAGCGTGGAGGATTTTGACATAAAAATTGAAAACCGCATAACCGGTGCAGGAGCAAGAATTACAGGTGACCAGCCTCTTTCGAGACTGGTGCTTTGGGGCTCTTCAACTACTTTGTGTCCTGAAACCTATATCAGTATTAAGCTTGATCCAGGAAAGGAATTCAAATGGAAGTACTTCTATGAATTTTATACATTCAATATTGAGAATGAGTTATCTTTCCTGACATATCCAGAATAACCTCGTCTCCCTGCCCATTACCTTCCAATGTATTATTCCGGACCTTGCCTTTTGTAACATGGCCTATCATTATACCGTATTCTCCGTTATAATGTGATGTATTCTCCTGAACATCAATAGCATCAGAACCCTTTGCAAGGCGTTCAAAAAGAACGCCACTTCCATCATTGCCTTCCAATAGATTTCCTGAAATATTAATATGCCTGGAATCAGCTGTCCTGATTCCATTGAGGGCGTTCCGGGCTGCCTCACAATTCGAAATCGATACATCTGAGCTATGGGTCACATCAATACCATTACCCCAGGGAGATGTATCAAACCTTGAATCTATTATCTGACATCCCTCCACATGCGTTATTAATAAGTTATGTTGTAGACCAGGACCTGGAACAACACTTGAACCATTGTCACTGAAATCACATGCAACAATATTAACCTGTTTCGCGCCCTTAATTGCTACTCCATGATGGGTGTTGTTTCGTACGGTAATATGTTCAAATCTGATATTGCTCATTTGTGCATCCTTTAGTCCTGAAAATATGATACCTGCACGACTTGGGGCCATCTGGTAGGATCGATGCCGCCGATCCTGGTTTGGATCTCTGGATGTTTTTACCTTAAGGGCTCCTTCAATTACAAAGTCTCTCAGTGTAACATTATGTAGATTTTTGTCGGCATTTACCAGGGCAGTACCTGCACGATCACTCGTGAGCTCCGGATCAAGAAATAGAATGGTTTCGATACCTTCCCCTGCAAGAGTAATCCCACTTGGTATTTCAAGCATCGCAGGCAAGGTGTGTACTCCCTTGGCCATAATCACTGCTCCGCCAGTTTTTGCAATGGAATCCAAAGCCGACTGGATGGATTCGCCTGGCAAAACACCAACCGAATTTGGAGGAGGCTGAAAGGAAGATGCAGGTAATGCGCCGGCCACGGGAGCAAATTTACCGTCCATGGGAGATCCTGAAGGAGTACGGGGTGAATTGTTATGAGGACCCTTGAAGCTCGTAAGAAGTTCAACCGATGATCTGGGTCTCGTTTGTTCAATTGCACGTTCAGTATATGGCATATCAAGATCTTTGACATACCGGTAATGCTGATAAACAGTTTCATAGATATCTCTGAATCGTCCGCGTCCTCTCTGGGATAATACTCCATAAGCAGGAACATCTTCATCCAGCATATACTTAGCTGTGTATTCGAAACCAAGAGCCAACCTGTTTCCAGCAGCCTGGTAGAGGTCAATACCCTGATTCCATGCAACCTGACAGGCCTTGGCAAAATAGTCCAATCCCATTTGAGTATGGCCCATATCTCTGGTGCTTTCCTGACATTGTCCGC
>CAZXOJ010000370.1:0-4286 GCA_964642325.1 uncultured Bacteroides sp.
TCGGGCCGCAGGCGTTTCAGATCGACGAGTGCCAGTGAATCGGCGATTCGCCGATAAAATATTGATTAATAAATATTTAAAATTAATTGGGAGATTGGTTTCATTTTATTATTTTTGTTAATAATCGATCAAAAACGATCATGTATTATGAATGGTAAAGAAATACGCATCAATAAATTGTTTTCCAATGATGATAATGCTGTTATCATCGCCATAGACCATGGCATGTTTGATGGTCCGATCCCAGGCATGACTGACCTCAAGGAGACGGTTAAAAAAATCAACCCGGTCGTAGATGGCATCCTCCTCAGTCCAGGTATGTTAAAAGCCTGTAAAGATGTTTTTAGCTACAAGGGTGCCCCCATTCCCATCGTAAGGATCAACTGGGGCAGTGTATACTGTTTCCACTGGGAATATAACCAGGCAGCAACGGTGATTGCAGCGGAGGTAAAAGATGCTGTTGCACTTGGCGCCGAAATCGTACTAATTTCCCTTACCATTGGCACCGGTGATGAGGAGCGTGATGCAAAGAATGTGGAAGTGTATTGCCGGTTAAAAAACCAGGCGGAAGGTCTGGGAATCCCTGTTCTGGGAGAATACTTTCCTGCCTCGAGTGATACCCTCGGACCGGAGAAACTGCATGAACTGGTGCTGTCCGGATCAAGGATACTCAGCGAACTGGGTACTGATATGATCAAAACATTTTATACCAGGGATTTCAAAAAGGTCACAGACTCATGCCCGGTGCCTGTATTCGGACTGGGAGCTGAGAAGATGCCTACGCAGCTTGATGCCCTGAACCTTGCTTCCGATGAGATAAGGGATGGTGCCAGGGGAGTGGTTTTCGGTAGGAATGCCATTCAGGTGCCTGATCCCTTTTCTTTTCAGGCAGCCCTTTGCAAAGTGGTTAAAGAAGGTGCTGAACCTGCAGAAGTTGTGAGAGAATTCAATCTTGAGTAAATTAGTAACTTAACAATCAATGACTGGTTAATGAAGAAACAGTTTGTCCTGGGACTCGATGCAGGGACTACCGCTTTTAAGGGAATATTGGTCAGTGAAGATGGCAGAATCATCAATGTAGCCAGCAGGGAATATTCTTTGAACTTCCGCGGCAACGACATTGTTGAGATCGATCCTGAGGTTTATTGGGAAAGTACGGTCGGGATCATCAGGCAATTGCTTGCAGAAAGCAATATCCCTCCGGAAGACATTAAAGCCCTTGCTTTTTCCTCACAGGGAGAGACCATGGTCTGTCTGGATGATAAAGGAAAACCTCTCAGGAATGCCATTGTCTGGATGGATAACAGGTCTGTATCTGAAGCTGAAGCAATGAAAAAGGATTGGTCAGGTCAGGCAGTTCTTCAGACGACGGGTCAGACAGAAATTCTTCCTCTCTGGCCGGCCACCAGGATCATGTGGTTGAGGGACCATGAACCGGCGATCTTTAAAAAAATCAACAAATTTCTACTGGTCGCAGATTACCTTTTATTCAGGTTAACGGGTACCTATACGAGCGAGCAATCACTGGTATCTTCCACCCTATATTATGATATTGTTAATAAATGCTATTGGGATGATATGCTGGACTATCTGGGGATAAATGCCGGGCAGCTTCCGGCAGTTCACCCCTCAGGTACTGCTATAGGAAAGATATCATCACCAGCCGCCGGAGAAACAGGACTTTCAATTGATACAATGGTTGTAACCGGAGCCTATGATCACCCGGCAGGAGCGATTGGTTCGGGCAATATTCAGACCGGGACAATATCAGAAACTACTGGCACAGCCATGGCCATGTGCGTTACACTCGATGAACCATTGCTGGCAGAAAACCAGATTCTTCCCTGCCAGTGTCATGCCATACCCGGGAAATATTTCCTGCTACCATATGGCCAGACAGCCGGGATGGTGCTGAAATGGTTTCGTGATGTATTTTGCCAGGAAGAAGTAAAGCTGGCAGGCGAGACCGGTGAAGATCCCTATCAATTATTGGGCTCCCTGGCTGAAAAGATCTTACCGGGTGCAGAAGGACTGATCATGCTGCCACATCTGATGGGGGCAGGCTCTCCGGAATTTGATATGTATGTAAAGGGTGTCTTTGCAGGCATATCACCCGGTTTGGGGAGAGCTCACTTCATCAGGGCTATCATGGAATCGGTAGCCTTTATGGTACGCAGAAATATAGCATTGTTGCGGGAATCGGGGATATCTGTCAGCGAGATAAGAGCCCTGGGAGGAGGTGCCAGGAGCGGCCTATGGAACCAGATCAAGGCGGATGTTACAGGTGTTCCCTATATTACGCTGGAATCTGCAGAATCGGCCTGCCTTGGAGCGGCTATTCTTGCAGGAACCGGTAGTGGTATCTGGACCGATATTGGGCAGGCCTGCGACCGGGTTGTGAAAGTAAAGGACAGGTTTTTACCGGATCAGGAAAAATCAGCTGTTTATGATACGGTTTATACCCGTTATATCTCCCTGTACGATCATCTAAGCGGATACTGGTAAGCAATAGAAAAAAGTCATGACAACACTTTCAAGAATTGACCTGCTGGTTTTTATCAGTTATTTTCTCGTACTGATATTTATCGGATTCTGGTCAGGCAGGAAAAAGAAAAAAGATGCAAAAGATTTCTTTCTTGCCCAGGGAAAGTTGAGCTGGTATGTGATAGGATTTGCCATGATCGCAGCAGGTATCAGTTCTGAACAGTTTCTGGGTACCGTGGGGTTTGCCTTTTCGCACGGAATATCGGTGGCTAACTGGGAATGGCTCAATGGTCCATCCCTATTGATACTGATCTTTATCTTCATCCCATTCTATCTAAGGAAGAGGGTAATTACCATGCCCCAATATCTTGAAATGAGGTTCGACAACAGAACCAGGGTCCTGTTTGCTGCCATTACCATCCTTACCTATGTCTTTATCAACCTGGCCGGTGTGATATACTCCGGGGGATTTGCACTGAACATAATATTCGGAATCAACCTTTATACTGCCATCTGGAGCATGACCCTGCTGGCAGGTGCATTTGCTATCTGGGGAGGGATGGCTACCGTGGCATGGACCAATGTTTTCCAGTCAGTGTTGTTGCTTGGGGGTGGACTGCTGGTCTTTGCATTGGGACTGATTGAAATACCCGGTGGCATGGATACCATTGTCGGGACGGGGGACAGATCGCACCTGATCTTACCAGCCGATGACCCGCATATTCCCTGGACAGCCCTGATCGTTCTCGCCTTCTCCACTAATATATGGTATTACTGTACCAACCAGACCATCAACCAGGCCACGCTGGGGGCAAAAAATGAATGGCATGCCAAGATAGGTATCATATTTGCCGGATTTCTCTGGATCATTATTGCTTTTGCTGATGTGTTTCCCGGATTGATAGCCTTTGTGCTTGATCCCGGAATCGTTCCCGATTCCGCATACCCATTCGTCGTTAACAGGCTGGTCCCTGCCGGTTTGAAAGGCATTGTATTCGCAGGGCTATGCGGCGCCATTGTATCTACCATCGAGGCTTTGATCAATGCCGCAGCCACCATATTTACCATTGACCTGTATCCTAAGTTCCGAAGGGAAGAGCCAAGCCAAAAGGAACTGATCCGGGTTGGCAGAATCACCGGGGGCATTATCCTGGTAATAGGTGCACTTTGGGCTCCAACCGTGATGAAATTTGGTCATATTTTTTCCTATTTCCAGGAATGCTGGGCATTCATAGCGGTACCAGTGGTGGTGGTCTTTTTGGCCGGTGTTCTGTGGAAGAGAACTTCCAGCTATGCCGCTTTCTGGACACTCTGCCTGTCCTTCCCCATGCTTATCTTACCCTACCTGCTGAGAATACTCAATGTGGAAATGAATGTTTTTAATGTAGCCGGACTGGTTCTGATTGGAACAGTAATTTTCATTATTGTACTTACCAATGCCGGATCCCGGTCCCGGACTGAGCCGATTCTCAGCAATTTCACCTGGAATATTAATATGAGCAGGATACCACTGGGTGCAGGGATTGCCGGATATCCCTGGTACAAGAGCATTGTTTTCTGGGCTGTGGTTATGATGCTTGCCTATGCGTTTTTTTATGTGATCTTCTGGTAATGCCCCATATCATGGTAAACTGCATAAAATAAATAATGCATTTTTATCAAGGCGATTATTTTTTAAGAAGGTCCCTGATTTCTGTTAAAAGGACTTCTTCTTTTGTGGGAGCAGGGGGTGCGGCCGGTGCTTCTTCTTCCTTCTTTTCCATACTTTCCTTCATTTTATTGTAGCCTTTCACTACCAGGAA
>CAZXOJ010000371.1:0-4279 GCA_964642325.1 uncultured Bacteroides sp.
CTGATGCATCCAGCCTATGGTATGATTTCACCTGTTCTTTGGTACGGACTCCGAACGTAAAATCGTACGCATGTTCCTGCTCATGGGTCAGTTGTCCCCAGGCCTTCCCCCATACTTCGACATGATTCCAGGGTTCTTCAGGCAGGAGAAACTTAATGGATTGCCCCGACATTGAATAGCAATCCCAGTCAGGATATACAAAATAGTCGTACCGCCCGGGCAGGCGCGACATATTATAAACCCCTGGCCAGGTGGTTTCCCTGATGCCGTCATTGGCCTTCCACATCCAGCGTTTAACATCGTATGCTTCATGTATCCCAACTTTTTTGATGGATGTATGTTCTGAAATCAGCAGAGGAGGTGCTTCATTGGGCAGGTTCCATCCATGGCGGTCCCACCAGGCATCCCGCCAGCGTCGTTCAGTCAAATCAGGCATTATGGTAGGAATTTTCTCAGGGATTATACCCTCTGACAATTCTTCGATGTTTCTGTCTGATAGCATACGGTCATAGATCCGTAATTCATCCATATCGCCACCGCGCATAAAATTATATAGGCTCTGAACCTGGTAAGGGCTGATGATGCGGGAATGGGGACCGAACTGATCAAGTCCAGTATCGTATACTTTGCCGGTGACAGATTTTCTTTCAACCAGATGCCCGTTGATATACAGCCGCACACCTTCCATTTCATCCCATGAAAAGGCAATATGGGTCCACTCCCCGGGACCGGGAAAGGCTTCCATAAAATGCGATACCCGCGTACGTGTTAGTCCCACATCGGTCACAAAAGCATCAAAACCGGAACCATTATAGTCAATACGGAGCCAGGCCATGTCCCAGCTGCTATGATCTGCAAAAGCAACCCGAAAAACTGGAAATGGTGTGGGCCCGACAGGATAACGTGAACGCCAGAAAAATGCGAGGGTCCCGCGTTGGGCATAAATGTTCCCCGGTGCCCAGTATGACATCAACTGGTCATCATCTGCTTCAAATGCCGGACCAATGGCGCCGTCCTGAATGATTTGTAATCCTCTCAGGTAGTTGGGTTTATCCTGTCCGCCAGCAGTAAAATCAGCCCTGAATTCATAATCCCCGGATAAATAGAACAGCAATCCGGGCTCCTGGGAAATCGAATGGTTCTTTGCCTGTCCCGCCAGGAATCCTGCCTCCGGCTCTGGTGAAAGCTGTCCCAACACGGCAAGAGGATAAAACAGGACAAGTACTTTAAAATAGGTGAGTTTCATGGCTGTAAAACTTTGGTGGCTAGACTGGCAATCAATTTTTTCTTTGTATTTTCATAGTGGAACTGATGTTCTTCTGGTACTTCCAGAATGTCAAAGAATTAAAAATAAGCATTATACGTTACTTTCTCTCATATTTGTATTAAGAATCTGAAACATGAAAATGAATAAATTCATATTGGTAGTGATCATTTCAATACTCACTCATGGACTTGGATCACAACCGTCAAAATCTTTTGAGCTGAGATATTTCTCTGATGATCCCAAGGCCAACGGAGAAACAGACTTCAAAGGTGAAACCCAGGTTTTTGATACGGATCAGCGTGTAGAATTCCTAAAACACTATGCCAACTTTTCAAAACTATTCTTTGATGACCAGAACATGGATTATTTGGTGGTTTCTGATCACGACGCCAATAGGGCTGTCATGGACCTTAAACCACAGCCGCTGCCTGAATTCCGCAATCGAATAATACTTGATGAGTGGTTATGGACCGGCTACCGGTCAGGGCAGGAAACGGAAGGGATGAATAAAACACTGAAATATGAAGCCACCGACCAGGTGGTAGTAAAAGATGGTGTTTTGCGAACCAGTTCTGCTAAAACCAGGTATACCTGGACGTTCCCTTCTCAATCTTGGAGGTTTTCATTTACCTGGCGAGCCATGGTGACCTCCTTAAAATCAAGAACTGCCTTTATATTTTCTGAATTGGAAAAGGTTGTTGGAGCAGAGGTTGGTTTCGGAGACAATGGGAAATTTTACTATACAACGGCTGACAATGAAACAATAGAATCGAACGGTTACACAGCAAATCAATGGTATGATTTTAAAATTGAATTTGATATGGCAGCTTTCCGGCGGACGCAGGATCTTGTCAGGTATAATCTGTATATCAATGATGAACTGGTAGCAGATTATGTACCATTGCAAAGGGTGGTCACAGGTGGAGTTGGTTACGCCCAGAATTTTACCAGTATTGCCAGGATCAACCGCATGACCATCAAATCAGGACCTGACGTGGAGGTGGATGATATCTGGGGGGTGGGTTATCACCTTACGGGAAGAGTATCTTACCCTTACACTGTGGAAACATTCCTTGATGAAAAATTTGAACTGGTTCAGTCCAACGATGGCTGGCAAAACTTAAACTTTCAGGACAGCTCCTGGGAGAATGGTACTTTGCCCATAGTCCATGGAAGTGAGCGAAACGCGGAACAGGATTTATACCTGAGAAAAAGAATTACGATCGGTGATTTTGACAAGGCCTATCTTAACATCGAAACACTTGATCCTGGGGGTGAAGTATGGGTCAATGGCAGTGTGGCAGCGGTCATTACGGACCGGTCTCCACAATGTATTGACCTGAGCTCTTTCTTACGCAAACGGGCAGAGAACCTGATCGGCATTAAAGTCAACCATTTCTATATTCAGGAAGGGGTTGGAGAGATCATGCCTCATTCTTCCCTGGATTTCAGCATTGGCTGGTTCGCCGGAAGGATGTCTCTCGACCTGCTGAACCTTACCTCTATCAAGGATGTATTTGTATACGCAAAATCACTTGAAAACAACAAAGCTGGTATGATCGCTCGGGTAAATCTTGAAAATAAATACTGGGGTGCATTCAGGGGCCATTTGGAAATTAAATTGTTTCCCTGGTATCCAATGGAATCTGTACAGGTTGAAAGCGAGGTGGAAGTGGATTTGCTATTGCCGCACAATGAAATGGAAATTGAAGTGCCCTTCGAAGTTGCCAATCCCGATTTGTGGACTCCTGATAATCCTTATTTATACAAGGTGCAATTCATTCTTAAAGACAAGGATGGCAGAGCCATTGATGATTATGTCACAACAACCGGGATAAGGACAGTAGACCAGATGGGAGGATCCTTCAGGTTGAATGGTGAGGTCGCCATGCTCAACGGAGCCCAGATCATGGGATACCGTGGTCCCATAGAGGACATGGTCCGTGAATCCCGCTGTGCTCCTGAGGCCTGGATCGCCAGGGAAATCCTGCAAATCAAAAAAATGAACGGGAACCTGCTCAGGGTACACGTACACAACTGGGAGTTTCCTGCAAGGGGCATCAATGACCCCCGCTATGCTGAATTTGCCGATCAGATGGGGATTATGTTGCTGTGGTGTCCCACTGCCTGGATCCGGACAGGCCGAGGATGGGGAGATGTTGATTTTGAGAATTATCCGGCATATATGAAGCAGGTAATCAATCATCCAAGCATAGTGATCTGGGAAGCGGCCAATCATACACAGAGCTTTAAGGGTCGTCCTGTATCGGAATCCAATATTTATTGTGAGCAGGTTCACAACACACTTTTTCCTGTAGACCCGAGCCGGATTATTTCATATAACTCGCACATCGGGCACATGCATTACGGGAATGATGAAGGGACTATCGACCAGGAAGGCAATGTCATTGATCCGGGATGGGCATGGACTGCACCCAATGTAACGCGTGGCAACCAGGATTCACCTACCGGATATGGCAAGGACTGGAAAGTTTTGCGCGATTATCCTGGAGCATACAGGGCTTCCTTCCTCAACAGTAAAGACCGGGCATATTTCAATTTTGAACACCAGGAATCCATGGCCCAGCCCAACTGGAACCTGGTGAAGGGTAAACCATGGTATCATTTGCATTCCTATGAATGGTCTTACGATGAGGGTAGTATTGGTAGGAGACTGAGCCTGGAGGAATGGCAGGAAAGCCAGGCCTGGCAGGCATTTGCTGCCTGGGAAGCCATGAAGAAAATGCGTTTTCTGGATTATGATGGATTCAGCTGGTGCTGTTTGCATGGAGGAGCAAATTCGGTAACTTACAAAAAACCAATTATTGATTTTCAGGGTCACGCAAAACTTGCCTGGCACGCCAATAAAATGGTATTCCAAAGAACTGTGGCGGGAACCGGGAATGTAGATATAGTTATCGGTCCACAAGACAAACTAGAGCCTGCAGTGATCAGCTGGAATGATGAAAGAACCATCGATCTTACATTAAAAGTACTGGATGCGGAATATAA
>CAZXOJ010000372.1:0-3037 GCA_964642325.1 uncultured Bacteroides sp.
CCGGTTCAATCCCAGGATGATGTTAATCTGTTTGACTTCTGGAAATATTATTCCGATGCGGAAAATGCCATGTACAAAAGTTCCTGTTCCCTGGCCTTCAGCCAACTGAAGGAGAGGAAGGCGGAAATTGCCCAGCTGCAAACAAAAAGTGATTACCTGGGAAGACAGGAGGAGGTGAAAGAAAAATTATTGAGAATGATCGGGCCCTTCCCCGAAAAAACACCTCTGAACGCCCGTACTACGGGTGTGATAAAGAAAGAGGATTACCGGGTTGAGAAAGTAGTTTTTGAATCCCTTCCAGGATACTATGTAACTGCTGCCTTGTTTTTACCTAAGAAGCGAAAAGGAAAAGCCCCTGCGGTTATTTACGTAAGCGGGCATACAGAAAATGGATTCCGCAGTGAAACCTACCAGCACATCATCATTAACCTGGTAAAAAAAGGATTCGTTGTACTGGCTTTTGATCCCATTGGGCAGGGAGAGAGATTACAATATTTTAATGAAAAGGAGGGTAAATCCCGTTTTGGTCCAACTACCGAACATTCCTACCCGGGGGCACAATGTTATATTTCAGGATATTCCCCTACCAAGTATTTCATATGGGACGGTATAAGGGCTGTTGATTATCTTATTTCCAGGAAGGAAGTTGATCCGGGAAGGATAGGCATGACCGGAAGGTCAGGTGGTGGCACACAGACAGCCTATATAGCCGCAGTTGATGACAGGATCCTGGCGGCAGCTCCTGAATGTTTTATTACCAGCATGGAATATGTACTGAAATCGATCGGACCGCAGGATGCTGAGCAAAATTTATATCATATGTTCAGTGAGGGCATTGATCATGCAGATCTTTTAGAGGTCAGGGCACCCAGGCCCGGTTTAATGATCACCACCACGCGCGACTTTTTTAGTATTCAGGGGGCCAGGGAAACTTTTAAGGAGATTAAGCAATATTACCATGCATTGGGTGCAGGAGAGCATATGCATATGGTTGAAGATGATTCTGTGCACGCTTCCACCAAAAAGAACCGGGAGGCCATGTATGCCTTTTTTCAAAAGTACCTGAACAATCCCGGCAGTCCGAATGATCTCGATGTAGAAGTACTGGAACAATCAGCATTATGGGCCACGGAAACCGGGCAACTGGCTACCTCTTTGAAAGGAGAAACCATCCATTCCCTGAATAAAAATATTGTTGAAAATCAAAGAGCCAGGTTAAAGATTTTAAGGGCCAGCGAGGATTTTGATGAGCATATTGAATTAGTGGGAATTAAGGCTGAGCAAATGTCAGGATTTCAATATCCCAGGGATTTTGGAGGAGCTGTATTTTCAGGCCGGTATGTAAAAGGGGAATATATCCTGGAGAAATACCTTGTTCAGGGGAGTGGCGATTATGTGCTGCCTGCAGCATTGTTCATGCCTACGGGTAAGCGGAATGGAGAAGTTGTCCTTTTATTGGATGGAGAGGGAATGCAGCACGCAGCCACCAAGGACAGTCTCTTGATACATTCAATGGTGAAACAGGGCTATTCAGTTTTGCTGTTCGATGTTCCTGGCATTGGCAGTCTGGGTCCGGGATATTTAAGGGGGGATGCTTATATAGACAATACCTCATTCAACCAGTGGTTTGCAGGAATTCATACGGCTAAATCCATTGTAGGAATGAGGACAGAAGATATCATCAGGATACTCCATTTTATTAAGACTGATTTTCCAGCATTTGAGACTGTCTCAGCCATTGCTGTGGGACCGGTGGGGAGTGAGGTGTTGCATGCGGCTGTTTTCGACGATGCCATTGAAAAAGTATGCCTGGTTCAGCCATTTCTTAGTTTTGCTGATATTGCCCTGTCCTGGGAGTATTCACCTGCTTTTATCCCTTCCACAGTGGCGGGAGCAATTGACAAATATGATCTTCCTGACCTCATGGGGGCTCTTTGTCCCAGGAAAGTCCTCATCCTTGATCCCCTCTCGGCAAATGGCGATCCTGCAGGGGATGATGTAAAATCATGTTACCTGAGTTATCCTAAAATAGTATATACCCAGAAAGGCGTGCAGGGAAATTTCAGGCATTCAGTTGTGGGAGAAGATCAGCCGGTATTTGAGCAAATCATTGAATGGTTGAAATAATATCCAAGGGACATGAATAAATTTGCAACCGCTTTACTGTTACTGCTGCTCCTTCCATGTTCAATTTCACGCGCCCAGGACAAAGACAAATCTTCCAGAGACTTCTTCCTCTACAGCATTGGGAACAGCCATACATGGGATTTCCGTCCAGCTGGGGATTTCTTGGAGATAGGCAAAACCCTGGATATTGAAATAAAAAATGGATGGCATATTAACTGCGGACAAAACCTTGAGACAATATGGAATAACCCGGGACAAACATGTGTGGATCTGACCGGGTATGGTGCTTATAATGAAGCCATTGAAAATCATACATGGGATGCCATTAGCATTCAGACTTTCAAGGGGGGCACTGGAATAGCTGAGAAAGAAGCAGTGGAAAAATTTCTGGGTTTTTTAGCAAACAGCATAAATAAGGATTGTAATGTTTTTATCTATTGTACCTGGCCCAGGAATACAGCAGCGCAACTTGGCGATTTTGATTATGCTGAAGAATGGCTTAGCGATTTCCAGGAGAATGACACACTGAAAATATTATCAGAAAAGTATTTCACTTATTTAGAGAGTGCAATTGAAAATAATGCTGATAAGGTTAAATTTATACCGCTTGGCAAGGTATTGTATCATTTTGACAAGAAAGCGAGATCGGGAGAAGTCCCTGGATATTCCGGCGCAGGAGGATTATATAGAGACGCCTGGCACCTGAATAATGTCGGTCGGTATATTGCGGGACTAACCGTTTTTTCTCAGATATTCCGGATGGACCCGTTGGGAATTCCTGATTTTGAATCTTATCAAACATCTGATCGGTGGCCTAGTGACAGAGAACTGACATCAAAGCAAAAAGTCGTCATAAGAAAAATTATCTCAGAAGTTCTAAACTTCTGACCTTAACTGCTAATATTTCAGC
>CAZXOJ010000372.1:3137-4253 GCA_964642325.1 uncultured Bacteroides sp.
GGTGATATCATTTTTAAGGATGTAAGCAGGAAGAATGTGGATTCATCATGGAGGCCGGTTTACGGTGAAAAGAGTGAGTACCCGGAAGTGTATTCGGAACTAATTGTTGACATGCAGGAAGGTGCCAGACATTACAAGCTGCATATCCGGGCTTACAACGAAGGAGTAGCTTTTCGGCATGAATTTCCGGATGGGGATGCTCATATCATAGAAGAAAAAACGGAGTTTGCATTACCGGCTGAAACCATTTTATGGGCTTCTGACAGGGCGCAGAGTGAAATCTATAAAATACCCGTAAATGAAGTCAAAGAATCCGTCGACAGGCCTTTGTTGATGCAATTGCCGGATTCACTTTTTGTTGCCATTGGTGAAGGGGGACTGATCGACTTTGCAAGGATGAAGATTGCCAGGTCGGCGGAAAACCCGGCCACACTCAGGGCCAGGCTGGATGGTGAAGTTACATTTCACTCCACGTTTAAAACACCCTGGAGATTTATCATGGCCGCTGAGAAACCCGGGCAGATTCTTGAGCATAATTATTTAATACTCAATCTCAATGAACCCAACCGGATTGAAGACACATCATGGATAAATCCAGGGAAAGTCATTCGGGAAGTAACGCTGACTACAAAGGGGGGAAAAGCCTGTGTGGACTTTGCTGCGAAACATAATCTCCAGTTTGTGGAATTTGATGCAGGGTGGTATGGCCATGAATACGAGGAGAGCTCCGATGCTACAACGGTCACAGTCGATCCCAAACGATCGAAAGGGCCACTTGATCTGCATGAAGTGATCTCTTATGCAGAAAGCAAAGGCATAGGTATCCTTCTTTATGTTAACAGGCGGGCCCTGGAGAAGCAATTGGATGATGTTCTTCCCTTGTTAAAGTCATGGGGGATAAAAGGTGTTAAATACGGATTTGTAAATGTCGGGCCACAGGAATGGACCTCCTGGTTGCATGATGCTGTTCGTAAAGCCGCTGATTTTCAATTAATGGTTGATATTCATGACGAATACCGTCCGACGGGATACTCGAGGACATATCCAAATTTAATGACACAGGAGGGCATAAGGGGTGATGAAGAATCACCTGATAATGCCATGGTATTAAAAACT
>CAZXOJ010000373.1:0-4248 GCA_964642325.1 uncultured Bacteroides sp.
GGAGCCAGCAGAAGCTTCGTTCTTGGGTTCACAGAAGACGCCACAGACGGTTATGTTCACCATCAAAAACAAGAATGGGACTGGAATGGTCACCTTCCACAATGGGGTTTTCAGGATATTTCTCCCAATTTATCAGGTCTGTTGATACAGCTACGTTGGAAGTCCACAGAGCATTAGCATTGGGATCCGCCCAATCCGGATTGGAAGAACCATGGTAGTACAAATAATACTTACCCTCATACTTAAGCACATGGTTGGCAGCCACAGCCCCTTCATCATATGGTTCAGGACCCATTTTTATCACTGGTTCATCCTGTACATTCGTCCATGTTCTCTTATCTTCCGAGGTAGCCACCCAGATACCCAGGTCATTGCGCTCATAGAAAAGATACCATTTCCCATCTTCAATCCATGCAACCGGTGTTCCGTATGGGGGAGGAATAGGATCTCCACCAGTCTCCAGGATTACCAGGTCTCCCTGCTCCTGCCAGCTAATCCCGTCTGTCGAGGTCATCAGGTGCGCAATATCATGTGTTCCTTCAGCATACATATAGTACATTCCTCCATCCTTGAAGACAAACATATCTTCCGTCCATTTCTCGCTAAAAATAGGTCCATCTGAATATCTGCTCCATTCAATCCCATCCTGCGAGGTGGCATATCCCAGATACTTTGGTTCGGAATCCTCTTTATATCCTGTATACCACATTTTATAAATGCCTTCATCAACCAGGATAAAGCCCCGCTCACGAATGTGTTTATCCCATGTGTTCGTTCCGGTACCCTGGAATACTGGATTGTCTTTATGGGGAGTAAATTTAACCATGGAAGCTGCAAATTTCACGCCACTTTCATCCTGACCCGATGGTTTTTGTTTTGTCTTGCAGCCTATACTGGTCAGGACCAGAATCAATACTATTATCCTGCTTAAAATTCTCATTGCTTATGGGTTATTTATTCAATAAAAGTGTTTTTACTGGCTCTGATCTCTTTTTCAAAACCCGCTCCCACATCAAATATCCGACTTTCCCTGTCAATGGAAAAGGGCTCTTTGAGTAGTGTAAAGGTATTATCTTCCAGCTTTATGGTCATATCGACTTCCCATCCGGAATTAAAGAAAAGATCATTGCTGAAAAACTGGTTATCATGGACATATGCAGTATATTTCCCCGGATCTGCCGGTCCCCCAGTCATGCCAATCAACATAACCGCCGTGGCCCAGTCCCCTGTATTGCCATAATCACCATGCCATACCTCCTTATAATGCGTGATCCCGATAAAGGTATTGCCATAAATCTCATTCATCCCGTTCGGATCATAACAAGCCAGATTCAGAGGTGTTGGTGGTACGTATTCCCATACCATATAGATGGTATATTCACCTGGATCTTGCTCCTCGAATTCACCGTAGAGGGTGTTAGCATCATTTCCCGTGATCTTGGCAGGGGGCAAATCGGGATGATACTTCACAAAATAATACCTCCACCTGTCTTTTTCCCAATCCTGATTTTTGTCGATAAGCCTGTCTTTTGCAATTGAAGAAGCGGTCGATCGTATGTAAACACCATTGTCCATTTTGTCTTCAGGGGCTCCAACCCCATCTGAATCAGATGGCAAATACTGGTTTATCCTGACGAAATTATCATAGATCTTACAGTTATTGGCAGATCTGCCCTCGAACTTTATTCCGTGCAATTCTATGAGCCTGTGATGAAATGGACGGGTCCTGGCAGGCAGATCACTCAATTGCTGATGTCCTTTCGTATCAATATAATTCTCATAAAAATGCGTGCCGTCTCCTGTCAGATGGACTCCCCTGCCTGAGGATGTCACCTTATTATGGTGAACCAGTGCACCCGAACTGGGTGATAGGGCATAACCATTCACATATTGCTGGTGGTGCTGTATGTCATTATAATCAATTTCAATGTTTTTGGCAGAACGGCTGCTGATCCTGATGCTAATCCCCCAATGGCAACCCTCGGTCAGCAGGTTGTCATGAATATGGATATCGCCCCCGTATGTATAAATCCGCATTAAGGCATTTCCCGGATAGTGGCGGCATTCAATTTCCGTTACCCTGCTGTATATATAGTTATGATGAATTTCCGTCTTATTGGCATGTGTCATCAACAGGGGAAAGGCATTGGGTAGATGGACGTCTGTACTGATCCCAAAAATTTCTGTCGGGACCGGCCGGTTAAGACTGGATACTGCAGTACTGTAATCACGAGATCTTTTCCCTTGCAGAATGTGCCCGTTGCATAATTTGGTATTCCCAGGATCTGCAAACCTGACCCCATAAACCTGTTCCGAAGTGTTATCACCAAAAATAACAGTATGTCCGTCCAGGTCCAGGGTCACACCTGAGGCGGCAATCTCAATAGCAGTGCCTTCCGCTTTAATATCTTCCGTCAGGAGATAATAAGCATCCGTTTGATCCAGGATATAGGGTGTTGAACCTGGCATATCACCCGGGATCCGGATGACATTTTCCTTTATCTCCGGTTTCATTTTGAGGATCTCACTCTCCGTTTTATATTCCCCTGACGGATCAACGAATACCATCCTGTAATAGTAAGTTTCTCCGGACTCCAGGCCCTTCAGCCTGTGCCAGTGCGACCATCGGGGTTTCTTCGTAATGGCAGTCTGTTTGCCAAGATCTTCGGTCTTTCCATACTCCACATAGCTATTGGCAGATAGGCCGATTTCTTCCAACTGCCAGTAAATGATAGCAGAAGTCTCAGATACAAAGGTCCATTTTCGTTGAAAAGCCTCACTCCTGATACTGGTATCAACCATATCTCCACTCACGTCTCCTGGATCCTCAAGGACTATTCTGGTAATCGAAAACCCAAGGAAAATAAAGGCAAATGCTGTAAATACTGCAGGTATTAATTTCTTCATGTTTTTTTCACTATCAAGAGGTTTAATAAATAGGGCAAAATTAAGAGGAAGGGCAGTACCCACTTAGCTATATAAGAAAAATCCTCAAATGGCTTCTTCATATAATAAATACGGTTCCCTTCCTGGGTATACATTTTCACAATGTCTTCGGTATGCTTATGCTCTGTCACATGGCTGGCGTAGACTCCATCATGGTTTTTATACGCTTCCCTTACCAAGTTCGGATTCTCTTGCAGTCCCCTAATGGCCACAGGAATCACATATCCATAATCAGGATCCAGGGTATATTCAGTTTTATCATAAAAGGTGACTCCAACTACTATATGTTGCTGCAGATCCCATAGATCGGCTTGTATTCCATTAGCGTTCAATAAGTATTTCAATCCTATGCAGGGCTGTGAGCAAATCCCCACCCCCCTTTCAATGACTTTTTTATAATTCCGGAATTCGTATTTCTTTCGCCCGGTGATCCATTGCTTGATTCTTAATATATAATTTTCCCAGAGCGGCACTCTCATGTTGTATTTTTTAATCCCTTCATCTCTGTAGTAATGGGCCATGGATTTATTTACAAGCATGGTGGCCCGTACTGCAAAATCCTTAACTGATTCATTTTCTCCCCGTTTCCATAGTTTCTTTGCCTCCTCAAAACGAATGGTAATATCGTCCTTATAGGGTGTAATCTCACTATATAGTTCTTCATTTCTTAATGATTTGAACAATCCTGTTATATTAAAAACCATTAAGACCATTCCCGAAATAAACAATGTAGTTGAAATGATTTTTTTTGTTGTCATCTTGTTATTTGAAGCTTTAGACCTTAATAAATGTTCTGTTCTTATAGAAATACCATAAGACAAGGTATAGAATAAAAAATCCTCCGGTGGCAGTTACCATATAATAATAGTCACCAACATATTGCTCCAGTCCATGAAGCAGATTATGTGAGATGGCCGGCATATTGATGGTATTTGAAACCACATATGCGAAAATGGCATTCATACCTATAACCTTCAGAAAAAAGGCCCATTTCTTATATCCCTTTACATCAATTATCCAGTAAAAAAGAGCCAGTAATGCAAAACATAAGCCAGATGAGAAAAGCACAAAAGAACTGGTCCATAACTTCTTTACAATGGGATGCCATATCCCCCAAATCAGTCCCAATGCAATGCCCGCCAGGCCATAAAGTAAAAGGTGCAGGGCAACTTTCTCCCTCTTCAGCTTTGACTGTATGATTTCTCCTGCAAACAAGCCTGACAAAACCGTTGCAGTAAATCCAATCCCGCTCAATATCCAGGTATACTGGGTGCCATCTTCAAACCTACCCATGATCAACCT
>CAZXOJ010000374.1:0-4235 GCA_964642325.1 uncultured Bacteroides sp.
ACCTGTACTCGGACTCCCAGCTACGCAGAAACCTGATCAAACCAAGCGGGTACAGGAAAAAGGGTATTTCCTTGTTAAAAAGATACCAGACCTGCAACAAAAACAACTCATACCTCCCGGCAACAAGGGCGGGGACCCGGAAGAGAAGACAGGGTTTGATCATTATAACTTTGAGGGTGTCTACCTTTCTGATGATCCTGCAAGTCCCTTCCACAAACAGCCAATGACCGGTAAGCTGATGGCCATACATACACCAGCTCCTGGAGAGAATATTCATCCGGAAAATATCCACAGTGAATATCTGTGCATTCAGTGCGGAGAACCAGGGGGCGACCAGATCTGGTGGTGGGGAGAATCCTTTCCTCCACGAAGGTCCCAGTTTACCCTCAAAGTTGCCACAGGAAAATGGGAAGGCTTATCGGGGATCGGCAGCTGGCAACATGATTATAAGGAAGGATTTGATCTTGCACTGGCCTGTACATTTACATTTGACATTCCTGTAAATTGATCTCATAATTACATGCTTAAATGAATCGATAATGAAATCTCTAATTCCAATTACTCTTTTATTGATGAGCCTCTCCGCGATCCTGCCATCCTGCCGGCCCAGGACGGCACCAGGTATATTCTTTGAAGGTACTGTAATCAGTGGATCTGAAGATCCAATCAAAATGCTCTTCCCAGGGAACTGGGCGGATCCTGCCATTGTTCAGCTGGGAAATATTTATTATCTGACTGCAAACAACGGCCGTTATGCTCCCTCTGTCCTTGTCTTTCAAAGCACGGACCTGAAATATTGGGACCCCCTCTCCTATGCCAGTCCACTTGAAATACAGGGACCTGCCACAGACATTACAGCTGTGGGAGATCGCCTCTATATATATGGAGGGGGCGGATTGGATCCCTGGGTTATGTATGCAGATCCACCCTACGAAGTATGGTCTGAAAGGCTCAATATAGAACCCATGGAATCCCATCTTATTGATGCTGGCCATATCATGGACGAAAATGGAAATCGCTACTTGTATATGTCACGGGGCAAGATGGTGAGTCTTAGTGAGGATGGACTCAAAGCCACCAGTGCGCCTGAAACAACCTATGATGGATGGGAGGTATCGGAAGAAATCGCCGTTGAATGTTTCTGTCTTGAAAGTCCCAAATTATTCCTGAAAGACGGTTGGTATTATATGGTCAGTGCAATCGGAGGAACGGCAGGTCCATCAACCAGCCACATGGCCATCGTGGCCAGGGCACAGAATCCCATCGGTCCCTGGGAAAATTCCCCCTATAACCCTTTGATTTGGACCAGTGATGAATCCGAACTCTGGTGGTCTAAAGGCCACGCCACCCTGATTGAAGGACCCGACCAGCATTGGTATGCAATATACCATGGCTACCGGCACAGCCAACGCTCCTGGGGGAGGGTACCCCTGATCTCCCCGGTGGAATGGAACGATGAAGGATGGCCAATCCTGGCCTCTGACTGGCCCGGGGGATGGGATGGCACGCCTGCCATAAATCTTCCTATCAACGATGAATTCAATGGTGAAGAATTAGGTATGCAATGGCAGGCCTATGAAAGAATCGATACCCAGCGTTACCAGCTTGTAGGGGATGGACTTGAAATCATGGCTATTGAAGGGGATCCGGGCATTTCCAATCCCCTTACTGCCAATCCGAGGGACCTGGCCTATGAAGTGGAAACGGAGATGGTAGTGGAAGGAAATGTCCACGCCGGACTCATCCTTTTTTACAATCCCCATGCTTACGTAAGTCTGGGGCTTACACCTGACAGCACGCTCCTGAAGCACAAACGCAGGTCCAGGGTAGAAGGAGACAGGAGTCGGTCCGGTGATGAGATCTCTTATGGAGAAAAACGTATCCGCTTAAAAATAAAAAATGACCGGCAGGATGCCTCCTACTATTATGCCAGTCCGGATGGTGACTGGATCAAGCTGGAACGGTCCGATGATATATCCGGATTCCAGCACAATATTTTCGGCCACCATAGTTCCATCCGCCCAGGTTTTTACGTGACGGGGAACGGAAAGGCTCGTTTCGAATATTTCAGGTATACAGCCCTGTCTCGCCAGAAATAATCTTTATAGCGGGAGATCGACAGGTCGGCCATCTTCTGCCGAAGATTTTTGCAGGGCAAGGTAAATTTCCTGGTCTATGCGCGCCTGCCTTGCCCCATAGGTAGGTTCTTCTCCGGTTCTTACAGCATTCACAAGGCTCAGCAGGCAATCAGCCACAGCAATCTCATCATCATGCCATTGTATGGTACTTCCTTTGGGTTTTCTGTAAACAGGATTACGCCATTTAACAATCGGCTGGCCCGGCTGGCCAGTATGGGCAATTATGGATTCCAGGGGGCCGCCGTCGATCCGTTCCCATCTCCTTTCCAGGGTAATTTCCTGCCTGCCTTCGTTGCCGGGTGCCAGAATCGTCAGCGTATCCTGCTGGTTTACAGCGTCACCAATGCTTATCCCCATTCCTTTTTCAGCCAGGAAACGGCTGCTCCGCCACCAGCGCAGCGCTGAATCATAACCTACGCTGGTCCAGTGAAATATCCCCAGGCGATCTCCTTCGAATTCTATGATCCCATGTTCCTGCATCTCTGACCTGGAATCAAATGATCCTGCCAGCCTGGAAAGATGGGGAGCCAGGTCATATTGTTTTATAGTACATGTCACCCTAAGGGGCCTGGTTTCAAACCCCAGGTATGACCTCAGAACACTCACACCATGGTAAGCATGACCTGCAAAATCATTAAAGGAAGAATACACTTTCCCGAAAATGCCTGCTTCAATTAATTTAAGCTTTATCTGTTCGTTTGGGCGTCGATGGAACTGTTCTGCTACCTCAACCTTTAATCCTCTTTCCGAAGCGGCTGATAATATGGCATCGGCCTCAACAAGATCCAGGGCAATCGGTGTTTCGAGTAATACATGCAAACCTGCTTCAATGGCCATGAGACCGACTGTACCGTTGGCATCCTTTGCGACAGAGACGATTCCCAGTTCCGGAGCTGTATCATTTATCAGCCTGTTAATATCTGTAAACCAGGGTACCCCGAGGTAATCACCCAGTTTTCTGGCAGATTCTTCACTCCTCCCCCATACAGAAACCAGGCGGACCACATCCACCATTGCATTCAGGATAGGTCCATACAAGTAAGCGGAACGGCTACCTGTACCGATTATCGCTACGCTTAATGGTTTTTTATCAGTCATCATTCAAGGATTGAAAATGCTATTTTATGGAGGCGATCTCAAGGGTTTTCAACTCCGGACCTCCGCCCCTGTTGCCTGAGCCTGATGCAGTATATATCTTTCCCTCATAAACGACAGCCTGAGTCCCATGTCGTCCGCAGTTCAGGCGGGCCAGCGCCTCCCATTTACCAGTTTTGGGATCCAGTGCTTCCACTTCATTATGGGCTTCCTTGTGTGCCATGCTTTCACCCCCGATAATAAGCAGCTTTCCCTTAAAGTTTACAGCTGATGTCCCTGCCCTCAAGGTAGGAAGGTCACTGCTTTCAGGGAGTGTCTCCCATGTTTGTTTCTTTAGGTCAAAGACATCTACCTCGGGGATTACCAAATCGAACACCTGGTTGGTATTTTTGGAGGTATTCCTCCCCCCTGCAGCATATATTTTGTTTTTGATAATTACAGCATGGAAATGATCCCTCGTATTTGGAGCATCAGGCAATATCTCCCATTCTCCGGTCGCAGGGTCGTAAGTATCCACCCAGGTCTTATGGTCTCCGTTATGCCCATCGGCGATGCCACATACGATATAGAATTTGTCTTTGTATATAACCACCCCGGATGAACCGCGTTGCCTGTCTACCGGCACCTCATCCCCGGTTTCCCAACTATCTGTAGCCGGATCGTAGATATAAATATTGGGAACAGGCACTTCATCCGGAAATCTACCAGTCATCACACCCACCATCCAGATCTTATCCTGATAGCTTACAGCCTGGAAATGGTGAAGTTCGATGGGTGGCTTAGCACCATCCATCCAGGTATTGTTTACCGGATCATAGATATTAACAGGTTTGATGCCCCTTCCACCCAGCAGGTAAAACTTCCCATTGCATTCAACAAAGCAGTTTTCATGCCTTGGAACAGGCTCTCCTTCAGGTTCAGGGCTTATCCAGTTTAACTGTCCGGAACAGGAGGTAAAAATCATTACCGATAGTCCGAGTCCAAGGATTTTCTTTATCATGA
>CAZXOJ010000375.1:0-4204 GCA_964642325.1 uncultured Bacteroides sp.
GATAAAAGAATACAATAATAATGAAGCCTCAAAAATAATATAACAATTATTTATACAGGCTTATTACTTTTTAGGTTATATAAAAAACCCTCCATCCATTGCAAAAGCAACAGCTGGAGGGTTAAAAAAAAAAATGTGAATCGTTAACTCATCTTAGCGAGTGCATTCTTGAGGCGTTTCATGGCCTCCTCCAGGTTCTCATCTGAATTGGCGAAGGAGATCCTGACGCAGTCCGGGGCACCAAAAGCGGACCCTGGAACAGTGGCAATATGACCTGACTCAAGTAAATACATGCAAAGGTCGCCGGAGTCTTTAATTTCTTGTCCTTCAACTGACTTTCCAAAATACTTGCTCAAATCCGGGAATACATAGAAAGCTCCTTCAGGTATGGAACACTTGACCCCGTCTATGCCATCGAGATGACCCAGAACCAGGTCTCTCCTGCGCCTAAATGCCTTATTCATTTCCTTTGTGGGACCTTGATCACCTGTCAGTGCGGTTACCGATGCTATTTGGGCAACGGAAGTGGCACCCGAGGTGAATTGTCCCTGCAGCTTGGTTACCGCTTTTGTGATCCAGATTGGTGCTGCAGCATATCCAAGCCTCCAGCCGGTCATGGCATATCCCTTGGACACACCATTTACCAGTACCACCCTGTCTTTGACATTGCTGAACTGCGCAATGCTTTCATGTTTGCCAATATAGTTGATATGCTCATAGATCTCATCAGAGATGATGATGATCCTGTCATGCTCAGCCAACACTCCGGCAAGAGCTTCCAGTTCGTCCTTTGAATAGACAGATCCTGTAGGATTGGATGGAGAGCAAAGCATGATGGCCCTGGTTTTGGGCGTGATGGCCTCCTGAACCTGTTCAGGAGTAACTTTAAAATCATTTTCAATGCCTGTGTCCAGAATGACATTGGTACCTTCTGAGATCTTCACCTGCTCTGCATAACTTACCCAGTATGGAGCCGGAATAATTACCTCATCTCCTTCATTGATAATGCATAGCAAAACATTTACGATACTGTGTTTGGCACCATTTGAAACGGTGATCTGATCAGCCGTATAATCGAGTCCGTTCTGTTTCTTCAGTTTATCCACAATGGCATTGCGCAATACTGGATATCCTGCCACGGGAGGATAGAATGAATAATTATCATCGATTGCTTTTTTTGCGGCCTCTTTGATGTGATCGGGCGTATTGAAATCCGGTTCACCCACACTCAAATTAATAATATCGATCCCTTCTTCCTGAAGATCCCTGCTTTTTTGGTTCATGGCAATGGTTGCCGAAACAGACAGTTTTGCCAAACGATCAGATACCTGTTCCATAAAATAAATTCAATTGATAAATTAAAACTGAAATGATTGATTTTATATGAATTTCCAAAAATACGCTTTTCGTAAGAATTTAATTAATATTGTATTAAAGATTCTACTAAATAATTATCAACATGGAAGTGTTCCTTGAATTACTAAAATATACCCTCCCTGCTCTGGTTGTGTTTGCGACCGCCTATGTCATGTTTCAAGGATTTCTGAGGCAGGAAGAAAACAGGGTCCGCAAAGAAGTATCCGACCGTAACCGGAAGACTGTTTTGCCTATCCGACTACAGGCATATGAGAGGCTGGCTCTGCTGCTGGAGAGGATATCTCCGGAATCCATCATCATGCGGGTAAACAAACCGGGCATGACGGCGAATCAACTGCATTCGGAATTACTCACCTCCATCCGTACCGAATTTGATCACAATATTTCCCAGCAGGTTTATATCAGTAATGAGGCATGGGATCTGATTATACTCGCAAGAGGCAAAGTCATCAACCTGATTAATAATGCTACTTCCGAGGTAAAGGACGAAGCTACAGCCCTGACTCTCAGTCAGAAGGTGTTTGAGATGACCATGGAACTGAAAACACAGCCCACCAGGGAGGCCATGCAATTTCTGAAGAAGGAGATGGAGCAGTTCTTTTAGTGGTTAATTTCAAAAAGTTAATGCTATAGATTGATCAATTATCTCCAGTTTCAGGGTGAGTTTTTTCAGTAAATACGAATAGGCTGTAATAGTGTGAGACTTGTCCAGATAGTGCATTTTATTAATAAGCGGATCAGCTTTTAATAAATTTCTGAAAAATTATGTAAAAGTGGATCATAATTGCCTGTCATTTTGCCCAGAAATTATTAATATTGCCAATTCAAAAAATATATGCCAAACCTTAACATTAATCAAATTTATTACCATGAATCCCCAAGCAGAAGAACTGAACAGAATTATTAATGAGAACAGCCCGGTAACAATGAACTTGCTTTCCAAGAGAGGCAAAAACATATTCTTCCCCAAAAAGGGTATACTGGGACAGACAGCGGATGCCAAGGGTAAACGGATTAATGCAACTATTGGTGCAGCCATTGAAGATGATGGAACCCCGATGCGGCTGACATCCATTGAGGATCAGATAAGAATTGAACCTGAGATGGCCTTTCCCTATGCTCCCAGTTTTGGCAGACCCGACCTGAGAAAGCAATGGCAGACAATGATAAGGGCTAAAAACCCGGGTTTAGGGGAAACGGAAATCAGCCTGCCGGTGGTTACCAATGCCCTGACGCATGGCTTAAGCATAGTTGGATATCTTTTTACAGACCAGGACCAGGAAATTATCAGCCCGGATCTATACTGGGGGAATTATAATCTGATTTTTTCTCATGCATATCATACCAAATTCAAATTATTTAATCTTTTTAAAGGTGATGATTTTGACCTGAAATCATTTGAGAGTGCCGTCCTTGACTCAGAGATTGGTAAGAAAGTCATTTTGTTGAATTTTCCAAATAATCCCACAGGGTATACTCCCACAGGTTCTGAAGTAAATACGATCACTGAGATCATTCACAAGGCGGCTTTAAAAGGAAATAATCTGGTGATAGTTATTGACGATGCCTATTTTGGTTTTATCTATGAGGATGGAATAGAAGAAGAATCGATCTTCGCGAAAATTGCCAATCTGCATGAGAATGTTCTGGCGATCAAAATTGATGGTGCCACAAAAGAGGATTATGTATGGGGTTTCAGAGTCGGATTTATTACCTATGGAATCAAGAACGGTTCACCTGAATTGTATGATGCTCTCGCAAGCAAAACTGCAGGAGCCGTGCGTGGCAATATCTCAAACGCTAGCAACCTTTCACAATCTCTGCTTGTGAAAGCATTTAAGTCCCCCAGCTATGACGATGAAAAGTCTGTAAAATATAAGATTCTTGAGGCAAGATATAAAAAGGTCAAATCAGTACTGAGTGACCCAAAATTCAATGAATACTTCAAAGCTCTTCCTTTTAACTCGGGATATTTCATGTGCCTCAAGTTAAGAGAGGGATTGGATGGTGAATCGATTAGGCAGTTACTACTGGAGAAATACCAGACAGGTCTGATAAATCTCGCAAACACTTTCAGGATCGCATTTTCTTCTGTAGCTGAAGATAATATAGAAGAACTCTTTGAGAATATTTTTGCTGCCTGTCGCGAATCTGAAGATACGTCAAAATAAAATTCCCTG
Organism: uncultured Bacteroides sp.; assembly: GCA_964642325.1. Taxonomy (GTDB): domain Bacteria; phylum Bacteroidota; class Bacteroidia; order Bacteroidales; family SM23-62; genus SM23-62. The sequence goes on from CAZXOJ010000375.1 coordinate 3,558, forward strand.
ATCTCCCAAGTATTGCGGCTCGAGTTTCTCAACTTGTATAGCTGGTTTTGGGGATGCTACCACATCTGTTGGTTTCCCTAAAATCTGAATCAACCAGAATTAAAGACTGATTTCAGAGTAAGAAAAGTGCCTTCAAGGTACTTATAATCAGACTCTGTTTTGCTAAAATATTGATATTCAGATACTGACTTTGGGATTCCTCTGAGCTTCCAGGAACTGGAGAACCTGAATCTGACGGCCCCGTTCCTGAATAGCTGCATCCACGACCAGGATCCCCGTTGACAGCTCCAATTCCACTCCCTTTGGACAGACCCTCGGTGCCAATGCCAGATACACGTAGATGTTTGCCACCGCTTCCATTCAGGCCTTATATGATATGGATTGATGTACCTTAAATCCTGTCTATTTGAGGAGTTGTAATTCTTTTTGGTTCACCACCTTGTGCAGGAATAACATAAATATTCCAAAAACTAACAGTTTCCTGATCTATTAGTTTTTGTTCAACTCGTGTAAAAGCGATTAACTTTCCATCCGGAGACCAGTAGGGATTTGTATCTCCAAAAGGATTTGCTGTCCGGCCTCCAGGAGGTTTCTCCTTTGTTCCCGTTCCACCACGGCCTGGTCATTTTTAATTCCCCTGAAAGCAA
>CAZXOJ010000376.1:0-4172 GCA_964642325.1 uncultured Bacteroides sp.
CATACCTGGGAGTGTTTATCAGGATATTTTTTGCTTATTTAACCGTCAGGATCCTGGGAATGAATTTCACAAAGTACTATGTTAATATCATTTATGTACTTTCGATTATAGGATTCTTTATTTATATTCCACAACTAATTGCCCCGGGTTTTGGAAGGTTCCTGGCCACCAGTGTTTCACCACTTCTCCGAAATCCGCTATATGCAGGTGATATCTGGTATGCTCCCGATATTATTTTATATGTGTTCAATTCAGGCGTTGGTACCTTCAGGAATTGCGGACCCTTTTGGGAACCTGGTGCTTACACTGGATTTCTTATCATCGCAATGATCTTCCACTACCTGGAAAATAAAACAATTACCGACAAAAAAAGCATTGTCCTTGTGCTGGCATTGTTAAGTACCATGTCAACAACAGGTTTAATTGCACTTGGGTTCTTCCTGGTAATGTTCCTGGGGAATAAAGTCGCACCCATCTACAAACTTATCCTGATTCCATCTCTTCTTGCAGGCATGGTAATCGCTTTTACCTCCCTGGATTTTTTAGGTGATAAAATTACATCACAGTTGGATGTATCAAATACACATCACAATACCAGGTTTAAAAGTGGAGTCCTTGATCTGCGGGATTTTGCGGAAAATCCTGTGCTGGGACTTGGAAGAGATCCAAAAACAAGGCATAAGGGTATTACAAACCCGATCCTGACACATCGTACTAATGGTCTTTCAAACTACCTTGTAACTTATGGGATATTCATTTTTCTGTTTTACTTCGGATCGATCTATCTTGCCTTCCGTAAACTATGCTTGAAGAATAACTACCATCCAAAGTATGCATTATATAGCATGATCTTGATATTCATAATCGGTTTCTCAGAGGTTTTTTTCAGTCTTCCTTTTTTCTATGGCCTGGCAATGCTTCACATGGCCATCGAAGCACCTGAACAAAGCATTGTTTATCCTGTTAGTATAATGTCCAATAGATAAACGCTATCATTTTCAATCATGAATTTATACATCATTATCGCCGTTCACAATAGCAGAGATATTACATTAACATGTTTATCATTATTATCCAGGCAGTCTTTTCAGCAATTCAGCGTTGTTCTTGTTGATGATGGCTCAACCGATGGGACAGCAGAAGCCATTTCAAATGACTTTCCGGAGGTGAAGATAATCATGGGAACAGGGGACTGGTGGTGGACCAGGTCAATGAACGAGGGAATTAAATATGCTATTGATCAGGGGGCGTCCGTTATCCTCATGATGAATGATGATACGTACTTTGACGATGATTACATCGAGACCATGGTCAGGATCTCCGGGGAAAATCCAGGTGCGGTGATCGGATCCCTGGACGTTACACGTGAAGAGCCCAGGAAAATCTTCTTTTCAGGAGTAGAAAAAATGATCTGGTGGAAGGCCAAGGGGATCAATTATCATAATAGTTATGATCTGTATGATCCCTCCATGACAGGATTGTATAAGAGTGTCTGCCTGAATGGGAGAGGTACCCTGGTCCCGGGAGAGGTATTTAACACCATTGGCTTGCTGGATGAAGAGAAACTGCCACAGTATGCCTCGGATTTTGATTTTTCTCTCAGGGCTGATGAAGCGGGTATTGAAACCTACATTAGCTGGGATGCAGTCAATTATTCCTATGTTCAGAAAACGGGCAGTGGTAAACCTTTTATCAAACAGAAATTCGGCACTTATCTGCGCTCATTCTTCTCAAAATACTCTCAAACCAGCTTGAGTACCAATTACGCCTATTACAGGAAGCACTGCAAATGGTACTATTTTCATTTTGCATTCTCTTTTCATATGTTGAAGCTGATCTATTCATATCTGAAGAGAAGGAATGCTTTTACTGAAAATTGAAACTGGTTTTAACAGTATCATCAGAACTTAATTATGATAATATATGAAATACAGAAATAATATATTCAGTCAGGTATCTTGTTTTGTTATTCTCGCTTTTATAGGGATAAATTTCAACTGCTATAGCCAGGAGAAGGAGGCTGGTAAACAGGTTAATGTCATCTTTCGATATGATGATTACTCTGCCAATAGTGTTACGGAGGCGGAGATTAAGATCATTGAGACATTCCGGGACCATGGCATGCCCATTTCTTTCGGAATAATCCCATTCAAGGTTGCAGGTGATCCGGAGGACCCCTCTGCACAAGATCTGCTACCCCTTGATTCAATAAAGGGAGAAATCCTGAAAACCGCCTATGAAGAGGGTATTCTGGATATAACCATGCATGGTTATTCTCACCAGACGAACAGTTCAGAATATTTATCTGAGTTTGCCAATCTGGATTACAAGGAACAGGTTAAAAAATTGTCAGCCGGTAAGGAGTACCTGCAAAACATAACAGGAGCCCCTGTGACAGCGTTTTTACCCCCATGGAATACATATGACAGGAACACATTGTCAGCTCTGGAACAATCAGGATTTTCCACCCTCGCCGGCAATAAAAAAGGCCTTGTTACCAAAGGCTCAAATTTATATTACCTACCAGTATCGTGCCTTCTGACTGAGCTAAAGGATGCAGTCAAAGCAGCCCGGAAGTCATCAGATAATCAACCGCTGGTAGTTGCGATTTTACACGATTATAATTTCTTAGATTTTAATGATGTAATCGGAATACTTACCTTCCAGGAATTTTTCGAATTGATAGATTGGGTCAGTGCTCAGGGAGATGTAAATATCCTATCTATCAGCCAGGCGAATGAAGTAATAGAAGACTTAAGTGTTGATCGGGCCATCCGGACAAGAAAAATTTATTTTATAGAAAAGATCCCACCCCTTTCACTGGGTAGCTCCATGCTGCTGTACCAGGAATCACCCAGCCTTGCAATGGCAATAGTTAAGATAGCCGCGTTTTATTCAATATTTTTAATCATTGCTGCCCTGCTCTTCTTTCAGATCAGAAAAAAACTATTCAGGAAGACCAGGTAATGATATTAGCTGCTAACAGAATCACCCTTTGACAAGTTATCCGAGGAGTGGAGAAAGGTAGCGGAGATTAATCAAATTTAAAATCCAGGATGGCTTTGATAATGTACTGGCATTCATCAAGGCTTAATTCATAATACATGGGCAACCTTATGAGGCATTCAGAATACCTGTCACTGTTCTCAAGGGTCCTTCCATCATGTTTGTCGGAATAAAAGGCAGATTTATGTAATGATAAATAATGGAATACAGCATTGATGCCAAGTTTTTTTAGGTGGGCTATCAGTCCGTCTCTTTCCTTTACATTGTGGCATACCATGTAAAACATATGCGCATTATTGGTTGCTCCCTGTGGCAAATATGGCAAGCCTACCTTTCCCTGGTCTTGCAGTTCCTTTAGCCCCATATAGTAATGGTTCCATATCTCCACCCTGGTTCTCTGGATCTCCAGCAGGTTCTCAAGCTGGGCATAAAGGTAAGCAGCAATGATATCAGAAGGCAGAAAAGACGAACCGATATCGACCCATTCATATTTATTTATTTCTCCCCTGAAAAATTCCGCCCTGTTGGTGCCCTTCTCCCAGATAATTTCAGACCTGTCAATGAACCTTTCGTCGTTGATCCCAAGCAAACCACCTTCACCCGCATTTACGTTTTTAGTCTCATGGAAAGAGAATGTTGAAAGGTGGCCTATTGTCCCCAGTGGTTTTCCCTTGTAGAACGATTCAATACTCTGTGCTGCATCCTCCACAATAAAAAGGTTATACCGTCTGGCCAGCTCCATAATCTTGTCCATATCACAGGCAATACCTGCATAATGGATGGGTACGATGGCTTTTGTTGCCGGTGTGATAAGTTCCTCAAGTCTATCAGCATCGATATTTGGATTATCACTTCCACTGTCTGCGAATACAATTTTTGCCCCCTGCCTGTAAAAAGCCAATGCGGTTGATACGAACGTATATGATGGTACGATTACCTCATCACCGGGTTTAATACCCACCAGGATGGCTGACATTTCCAGTGCATCTGTGCAGCAGACAGGCACCACCTCATCAATCAGCGACCTGTCCAAAACACCAGGCACAAAGCCGGCACCAATTGCTGCACCTGGGCCGGTTGCGGCTGTAAGGTTAAAGCCCAATGCCGCGCCCCCTCCTGCGCCCACAGCGGCTCCATACCAAGTGCCGACGGCCTGTTTGTCAGGT
>CAZXOJ010000377.1:0-4156 GCA_964642325.1 uncultured Bacteroides sp.
AAAGCTGGCTTTACTTTCGGGGAATACACCTATAATCGATTTCATTTTGACACAACACTTGCCTTCCACCTGAGTGAAGGATACAATAAGCTGCTCGTAAGGATAGATGCTGGTCCCACAGATTGGATACTTTTCCTTCGTCCAATTGATGATCTTGGAGATGAAGAGCATTTTGTGGATTTCAGCCTCTCTCCCTTTGCACCGGAATTGGAGCAGGAAAAATGGCTGGTATGCGGACCCTTTGCTACACCGGAAAATGAGGGATTACTTCCACCGGAAATGAGATTGGAACAGGTCTACACGGACGGTGGATTTTTTCTGACCTGGAAAGTTTTGCCAAGGAATATGCTGAGGGAGCTGTCTATTGATCCTGACAATGCATATACCCGGGAATCCTATGCTGACTGGCATTATGGCATTGGTGCTGCACTCATGGGATTTTTCAGGCTGACGGAGGTAACCCGGGATGAAAGGTATGTAAAGTTTGCCCGCCAATGGTGTGATTTTGCAGTGGATAACCTGGATTATTTTACCTTTCAACATAATGGACTCCATGCCATCAGGGGTAGTTACCACAGGATGATCCGTAAGACCATGCTGGATGATTGCGGATCCCCAGCCCTGCCGCTTCTTGAACTGCATCTCCTGGACGGCAATCAGAAATACCTTCCAGTAATCAATACCATGGCAGAATATGTTCGCTTCGGACAATCCCGCCTGGAGGATGGAACCTACTGCAGGCCTGAACCTGTTGTGAGTTCAATCTGGGGAGATGACCTTTTTATGAGCGGAGCTTTTAGCCTTCGCATGGCTAAGATCACCGAAGATCCTGCCTGGTATGATGATGTAGCCCTGCAGGCCCTGCAATTCAAAAAATATCTTCTCGACGAGGAGGCAGGATTATACAAACACGGCTGGTTCAGTCCCACGAACAGCCAATCCGAGATCTTCTGGTGCCGGGCCAATGGCTGGATCATATGGGCCACTGCTGAGATATTGGCCCACCTTCCAGCTGATCATCCCGACTATCCTGCAATCCAAAAGCAATTTAATATCCATATAGAGAACCTTGTAAGCCTCCAGGATCAAGGCGGTCTCTGGCACCAGGTATTGGATCATCCGGAAACCTACCTGGAAACTTCTGGTTCTGCTATGTATGTGCTGGCCATTGCCAGGGGCATCCGTGAAGGATGGCTGCCTGGGTCTTACCGGGAAAACGCAGAACGTGGCTGGAAAGGGATCTCAGGCAGGATCAGCGAGGATGGGATAATAAGCGGGATTTGCCGGGGTACTCCTATCGGTCATACCGTACAGTTCTATGAGGACCGGGATACGTTTGATAATGATCCCAGGGGACTGGGAGCAGTGATACAGGCAGGTATAGAAATGGAACTGTTAATGAACCATTAAAAAACGAAATTATGAAAATGCATAAAACTGGGATCTCACGAAGAAAATTCATTTCAGGCAGCGCTGTTTTGGCGGGATCTGCCATATTATACCATCCATTACTGGCAATTGAACCTGCTGCAAAAAAAATTAGGATGGGAATTGCAGGCGGCAGGTTTGGGAGATCATTTCAGTGGCATGAACATCCAAATTGTATTGTTGAAGCAGTCAGCGACCTGCGGCCGGAACGAAAAAAAGCCCTGATGGAAACCTACCAATGCAGCAAGTCATACCCATCCCTGGAGGAGATGGTAAAAGATAAGAACATTGATGCCATAGGTGTATTTACAGAAGGCCCCAATCATGTAAAGCATGCGATAGAGTGTATGAAGCATGGAAAGCATGTGATCAGCGCCGTCCCTGCCTGCTGGGGAACCGTTGAAGAAGCAGAAAAACTCCTGGAAGCCGTTCAAAAATATGGCATGACCTATATGATGGCTGAAACCAGCTATTATCAGCAGTTTGTAATTTCAGTACGGAAGATGTATCAGAAAGGTGAGTTTGGTGAACTGTATTATATTGAGTCTGAATATCAACATGATGGACTGGATCCCTTATTTATTGAGAATGGTAAGCGGACCTGGCGTTACGGTGTGGCGCCCATGCATTACCCTACGCATTGCACAGCCCATATAACAGGTATCACAGGAGAGCGGCTTACCGAAGTGGTCTGCCATGGCTGGGGTGATGATTCTCCATACTTGAAAGACAATGTATATAACAATCCCTTCCATAATGAGTCTGCCTTGTTCAAGACAAGCAAGGGGAACAGTTTCAGGGCCAACGTCTGGTGGAAAGGGGCCCACCTTGGAGGGGAAAGGGCCAATTGGATTGGTACAGATATGAGTTTCTATGCAGGCAACGGCCGCAGCGGTCCCGCCCTGGTCAAAAAAAGCATGGAGAAGGGAACCGACGATGCGGGCTTTATTCAGAGCAGTCCGAAACTGGAAGATTATGTCCAGCTGGAATGGTGGGATTCAGATATGTTACCAGAACCACTAAGGCATAATAGTGGACATCACGGATCCCATACCTTTCTTACCAATGAATTTATTGATGCCCTGGTAAATGAAAGAAAGCCAACGGTTGATATCTATGAGGCACTGGCCTATACCGTACCTGGGATCATTGCCCATGAGTCCGCTTTGCGCGGAGGAGAACTGTTAAAGATCCCTCAATTTACCTGTCAGATTTCCGGAACTATATAGGGTTTCCTGTATTCCTTAGTCAGCATGGCATTGGCCTCATCATCGTGGATGAACTTCATGGTCTCTGGATTAAAATCCAGGGTCCTGCCAAGGCGGTAGGAAATATTCGCCAGGTGGATCAGTGCACATGAATAGAATCCCTCCTCAATAGGTGCATTGTTAATGGATTTATCATTGGCACGAATGGCATCCACGAAATTCTGGAAATGATTTCCCAGACCGCTGCCTGCCTGTCCCAATTCCTTATCTTTACCTATAAATGACTGCCACTTATTGACATCCTTGACCATATATCCTTCCCCTCCGTAAAAGGTGTTCCCGACTGTGTTGGCAGAACTGGTCATGTATGTATTTCCAGTCTCACTGGTTTCCATGTTTAATCCGCCGCGGTCTGTGATCCAGTGCCTCACCTCAAACTGCATGATCTTCTTTTTATCGCTGCCTCCTTTTTCATTGGGAAATTCCAAAGTTGCCATCAGCTGGTTGGGTGTTTCCTGATCGTCATCAAACATGAAATGCCCGCCTATCGCCGAGATCCTGGTGGGGAGTTTAACACCCAGCCCCCAACGGGCTATATCCACCTCATGTACTCCCTGGTTGCCCATATCCCCATTGCCGTAATCCCAGTGCCAGTGCCAGTTATAATGGAAACGGTTCTGGGTAAAAGGCTTCTTTGGTGCAGGTCCCAGCCAGAGGTCATAATCCACCCCCGGGGGGACAGGTTCTTCGACGGCTTTACCAATGGTCTCCCTCCACTTGTAGCAGAATCCTTTGGCCAGGTATACCTCTCCTAGCTTGCCACCATGAAGGTAATCAGCCATGGATTGTGCACAGGGATTGCTCCTCTGTTCCGCCCCGTCCTGTACGATCTTTTCATATTTGCTGGCTGCCTTTACTAATTGCTGGCCTTCCCAGAAGGTATGGCAGCATGGCTTTTCCACCGTGACATGTTTACCTGCCTGTATGGCCCAGATGGCAGCCAGGGTATGCCAGTGGTTTGGGGTGACAATGGATACTGCATCTATGTCTTTGTCTTCATAAAGCTTTCGCAGGTCGGTATACTTTTCAGGCTTTTTTAAACCATTATCTGTAAAATGTTTTTTAATCCGTTCATCGAACAGGTTTTCATCTACATCGCAGATGGCAACAACTTCCACATTCTCGAGGGCATTGAAATTCTGTATATGGCTCTGTCCCATACCCCTGATTCCAACAATACCTACACGGATACGGTCATTTGCTCCCTTCCAGTTTTGAGAACTACCCAAAAGCAAAGGGGTTGAAGCCATTATTGCAGTTCCGGCAGTGGCGGATTTAATAAATTTTCGTCTTTGCATATTAATTTTTCTTTGGTTTTATGAATAAAGGGCAGCCAGAATGCCCTGGATATATCCAACGGTTAAGGCTGTACCCGTTAATGGGCTATCCTCCTCAATCCCGTATTCGATGGTATAGACACCCTGGTATTCGACATCCCTCAAAGCTTTGATAATGAGAGG
>CAZXOJ010000378.1:0-4156 GCA_964642325.1 uncultured Bacteroides sp.
ATGAGACGGCTCCATACGTTGAGGGAAACGCATGGCAGTGGACATGGTTTGTACCCCATGATGTTGCTGGGTTAATGGAGTTATTTGGCGGCCGGGAGGAGTTTATCAGGAAACTGGATACCCTGTTTACGACCTCTTCGATTATCGAGGGTGAAGATGCCAGTGGGGATATTACGGGATTGATCGGCCAGTATGCTCATGGAAATGAGCCCAGCCATCACATCGCTTATCTCTATACCCTGGCCGGTGAAGGCTGGAAGACCCAGGATTTGATTGACAGGATATTCAAAGATTTCTATTCAGCCACCCCCGATGGCATTATTGGCAATGAGGATTGTGGACAGATGTCTGCCTGGTTCGTTCTCAATGCCATTGGTTTTTACCAGGTAGCACCAGGGAATCCTGTCTACACCATTGGCCGGCCCCTTTTCGACAGGGTTGAGATTGATGTTGGTGAACGGAAGATTTTTACCGTAATAACTAAGAACAACAGTGCAGAGAACCGTTATGTTCAGGAAGTGTACCTGGATGGGAAAAGGCAGGACGGGCTATTTGTTCATCATCGGGATATTATGAAGGGAAGTACCCTGGAGATAGTGATGGACAGCATACCTGATGGCGATGTTATCGGTATGCAAGATGATTGAGCAGTTAAGGGTTATTCTGTAAATGCCATCGATGGAGAGATGAAATATTTGATGAAGTTAATGAACTGGATATCTGTTTCATTATGTATGTTGATTTTTTCAGGATCGCTTGCTGCTGATTATGATACCATACGAATAGCTGACTTTGGGATTCATCCCGATTCTCGGGAAAATACTACCCTGGCTGTTCAGATGGCGCTGGAGAAGGCAAGGTCAGCAGATCAACCACTTCTGTTATTCGAGAAGGGAAGGTATGATTTTTGGCCACAATACAGTCAGGAGCGGGAATATTACGAATCAAATACAACAGACATCAATCCCAAAAGATTGGGCATCCTGATCGAAGGGTATGAGGATCTTACCATCGCTGGAAACGGATGCGACTTTGTTTTCCATGACAGGATGCAACCCCTGACGGTGGATCATAGTACAAACATAGTTATGCGTGATTTCACCATAGACTGGGATATCCCCTTAACAGCCCAGGCAGAAGTCCTGGAAATAGATGATAATTCCATCTTGCTGAAGATCAATAAAATTGAATCACCTTATATCATTGAAAACGGTCAATTGTTTTTTATTGGTGAAGGATGGAAAAGTTCGTTTTGGGGAATCATGGAAATTGAAAAGGACTCAAGATTGATTGCACCTGGTACTGGCGATCCGGGATGTTGTGGAAGGGGATGGGATATGGCAAAAGCTGAAGAAGTAGCACCCGGTCTTGTCAGATTCAGAAAGCCTTTTGGTTCACAGAGGCCCGAACCGGGAAATTTCCTGATCCTGAGGCACAACCAGCGGGATCATGCAGGCATTTTTCTTTACCACAGCAAGAATATCCTTGTAGAAAATGTGGAGGTGTATCATACTGCTGGACTTGGTATTTTGTCTCAGTATGCTGAAAACATTTCCATGAAAGATGTAAAGATGATCCCAAATCCAAAGAAGAACCGCTACCTGAGCGGGCATGACGATGGTTTTCATTTTTCAAACTGCAAAGGACAGATCAATGTGACCCATTGTGAGTTTGCGGCCTTAATGGATGACCCTGTTAATATTCATGGAACCAGCGTACGTATTTTAATGAAATTGGCTCCTGACAGGCTTCAGTGCAGTTTTATGCACCACCAGAGCGTAGGACTTAAATGGGCGAGACCGGGTGAAAAAGTTGGTTTTATCAGCAGCAAAACCATGACTACAATTGGCTACGGGATCGTGAGGGATTTCAGGCAGAACAGCCCGGAGGATTTTGAAATTATATTTGAAAATGGTATTCCGGAAAATATTACCATTGGAGATGCATTAGAGAACCTGACCTGGACCCCGGATGCATATATTGCTGATAACAAGTTCATGAGTTGCCGTGCAAGGGGTATTCTGGTATCTACCCCCGGAAAAGTTGTCATTGAGCGCAACCATTTTGAATCGAGCGGATCAGCCATACTCATTGCAGGCGATGCAAACAACTGGTATGAGACTGGAGCGGTCAAGGATGTGACCATCCAAAACAATGTATTTGCAGCTCCCTGCCTCACTTCATTATATCAGTTCTCAGAAGCCATAATCAGTGTATTTCCCGAGATTCCTGACCTGGCAGCGGGCAAAGAAAAATACCACCGGAATATCAGGATTCTGAACAATGAATTCCACCCTTTTGATTATCCGATTCTGTATGCAAAATCTGTCGATGGATTGATATTTAATGGAAATAATATTACCAGGAGTTATTGCTTTCAACCTTTCCATCCAAGGAAATACTCCTTCAGTTTTAAATCTTGTATGAATGTGGACATCTCAGAAAATGTTTTTTCGGAAGATATGCTTGGGAAAAATATACTTTTAGAGGGAATGGAGGCAGGGGATATCAGGACAGGTGAAGATCAACCCCTTAGCATTTCAATATTTAAATAACAAGCAATATCATATCAAACCTGTTATGCTGATCCGGCGAGGTAAAGTAAATACCCCTTTCGAGGCTGGACTAGTATCCTGTCCCTGACGTCGAATTGCTGACCATCCTGGAAATTTTCGATTTTGGGTGCTGTGAGGATGGTACCATCGGGATCAATCCCGATCTTTTCCCAGTTTATCCTGAGCTTTACCTCCCGGGGGGCATCTGAAAAATTCCCTATGGATATCAGAACCCCGTTTTCTTTTAGATAGGCTGTTGCCTTGACATCAGAATGATCAGTTTCCACCACGGGGTCCAGGTCCCATGGTCCTGACATTTGGGATTGTTCAATACCAAAATCATCCCATATCTTCCAGATGGCCACCGGATTACAGGTTACGCCTTCGGTGGACCAGGGAAGGCGGGTGGTCATCCCGAAAACCATCCCCAGCCAGGGGTTGCCACCGCCATGCAGCATATCACCCATAAGTCCGAAAGGGATCCCCGAGACCTCTACGAGCCAGTTCTCATAGGACATCTCATTATACATAAAGCTTTCACCGAACCAGAGCTTATCTACATACGGAAAGTATTCTGCATACTGTGTGGCCGGTCCCTTTGAGAAGCCAGTATTGGAGTGCAGGTCAATGATGCAGCCTGGCTTTTCCGCTTCCATAACTTTCCTCATTCTCTTCATGATATGCCTGTCAAAGGTTACATCATCCAGGTAAAGTCCGTCTATATCCAGATTCCTGACAAGCCATGCAAGTCCCTCAATATAATAATTGATCCACCGGCTGTCTCCGGGGGCCGTCAGGATGGATGCATCCACAGTGGTATCATCAGAATGTTGATACCATTGGGGCCGGTATCCTGATACCAGGTGTTCCCTCAACCAGGGATATCCCCCTCCCGGTCCATCATCAAATATTTCAAAACCAAGACTTCTTAGGGCCCAGATCTCAGTGACATGGTTGGTCAATTCCCGGATGGTATAATAGATTTTTACTTTGAGCCCCTTTTCATGGTTCCGTTCGACAAAAGTTTTCATTAACTCAACGGCTATAAAAGGGTAGTTGATGAATGGATTAAATGCATTGGCATGATGCAGGTTCACGATCCGTATTCCGGCTTCCATGTCTGCGGGTCCCGGATCAGGCTTTGAGGCATTATGAAAATACCTGTCCCTGAACTGCGAGGCCGGGTTCAGGGTTTTTACCGGGGTCATCAGCAAAGCGAATTCATATACCAGTTCATCCCCCTCTTTCAATTCCCGCCCCCCGCTGAAAACTGTCGCCAATAGCTCCGATTCTCCCTTATTTATGCTAAAACCACCCTTCCCATGGTTGTCCCAGCTTTCCGGAGGGGCCGGATGATACAGGTTCAGCAATGGTCCATGGTAGGTGCTTCCTCGAAGCTCGACCCAGAGACCCGCCCTGGTATTCCCAATCCAGAAACTATCTTCGGGACCTTTCCATTTGGACTCGTGCCGCCGGGGCATTGCTGTACCCGGTAAGCCCATCCCCATCATATATTCAGCGATCTCGCTGCGAAATGGGATTTCCAGCCGGATATCCTGCACCCTGATATTCTTTTTTGCCCTCAGCTGGAAACGTGATCG
>CAZXOJ010000379.1:0-4144 GCA_964642325.1 uncultured Bacteroides sp.
CATAATAATGTACTTTTGCACGATGTTTTTCAACAGGAATCATATTATTCTGCTGGTTTTCACTGTTTTAGTGGTGTTTTCAGGCTGTAGTGGCTACGAAAAACTCTTGAAAAGTCCAGATTATCGCCTGAAATTTACCAAGGCGATGGAATATTATGAAGATGAGGAATATGTAAGAGCCGGTACCTTATTCGACCAGATTTCATCGGTTTACAGGGGCACAACCAAGGCGGATACAGTTTTCTATTACCAGGCCAAAAGTTATTTCAATCAAAGGGATTATATACTTTCCGGGCATCATTTCAAGAACCTCGCATTTAATTTCCCGAACAGTGTTTATGCAGAAGAATCAGATTATATGGTTGCCTATTGTCATTACAAGCTGTCTCCTAAACCATCACTTGATCAGCAGAATTCAGTACAGGCCGTTAATTATTTCAACTTGTTCATGATCAAGTATCCAGCAAGTGAGCGAATTGCCGAAGCCAAAACCATTATTGACGAGATGCGTAACAAGCTGGTACAAAAATCCTATTTGAGTGCTAAACTTTATTATAACCTGGAAGATTATAGGGCATCCATCATAGCCCTGCAGAACAGCCTGAATGAATTCCCTAATACGGAACATAGGGAAGAACTCATGTTCCTGTTATTGAGATCACATTTCCTGTTGGCCGAAAACAGTATTGTAACCAGGCAGGTTGAAAGATACCAGGATTCGGTGGATGAGTATTATTCCTTCGTAGGAGAATTCCCTGAGAGCAATTACAGGCAGCAGGCAGACAGGATATATGATGAAGCATTGAAAGAAATTCCGAATGAAAACGTTTTAAGCGGTCAATAAATAACAAATTATCATATGAGCATGGATTACAAAAAATCAAAAGCTTCTGTTACGACAGTTACGAGGGATGTGAACCGGCTGGATCAGGAAACCAACAACATTTACCAGACGGTTATGATTATTGCCAAGCGTGCGAACCAGATCAGCGTAGAACTCAAGGTGGAGCTAAACAGGAAACTTGAAGAATTTGCTTACTATACAGATAACCTGGAGGAAGTCTTTGAAAACAGGGAACAAATTGAGATTTCAAAATATTATGAGAGGCTTCCCAAACCAACATTGATCGCTACCCAGGAGTTCCTGGATGATGACATCTATTACCGGATGTCCGAACCTGAGCCCGAGAATTTATAAATATTCAATCTCTTTCAGCAAAAATGCTGCAAGGAAAAAAAATACTACTTGGCCTGACCGCCAGCATCGCAGCCTATAAGACAGCAACCATTGTCCGCTTGCTTGTCAGGGAAGGGGCTGAAGTGCAGGTTATCATGACTCCGATGGCCAAAGAATTTATCACCCCGGTTACGCTATCTGCCCTGTCCGGCAAACCTGTTCATATTGACTTTTTTTCAGGTCAGAACGGGCAGTGGGATTCACACGTTGACCTGGGCATCTGGGCAGACCTGTTTTTGATCGCACCTGTTACGGCCAGTACCCTTGGCAAAATGGCCAACGGCATCGCTGACAACCTCCTGCTGACGACTTATCTCTCATGTAAATCTCCTGTCATCCTTGCACCGGCTATGGACCTGGATATGTATCAGCATCCGTCTACAACCCGGAATATCCAGATCCTTCAATCCTATGGCAACCAGATCATTGAGCCTGGCACAGGGGAATTAGCCAGCGGCCTCTACGGGAAGGGGAGGATGGAGGAACCGGATATGATTCTTAAAAAAGTGCAATCGTTTTTTGCCTCATCCAGCGATGATCAAAAATAAGCCCGGAAGGTTATACGGAATAAAGATCCTGATTTCAGCCGGGCCCACCCACGAAAAAATAGATCCTGTGAGGTTTATTGGCAATTATTCCACCGGGAAGATGGGATATGCGATTGCTGAAGCCTGTGCTGAAGAAGGTGCCTCTGTCTTGCTGGTGAGTGGACCGGTAAACCTGGAGGTTGTTCACCCAGGGATTTCCCGTTTCGATGTCACCTCAGCCAATGAAATGGCAGAGAAGTGTTTGGCTCTCTTCGGGGAATGCCAGGCAGGGATCATGACTGCTGCGGTAGCAGATTATACACCCGGCAGGAAGTACAACAGCAAGGTAAAACGAACCAAGGAAAACCTTACCCTCGAGTTGGTACCCACACTTGATATTGCAGCCGAACTCGGCAAAAGGAAGAGGAAGGATCAGGTACTTGTGGGATTTGCCCTGGAAACTGACCAGGAAGAAATAAATGCGCAGGGCAAGCTGAAAAGGAAAAACTTCGATTTCATAGTACTCAATTCCCTGAATGATAAGGGTGCAGGTTTTGGCGTTGATACAAATAAAATCACTATTATTGATACAGATAATAATATCCGGTATTTTGAGTTAAAGTCTAAGAGGGAAGTGGCGAATGACATCGTTGAAAAACTGGTTGAATATGTTTAACATAAGCAGAAAGCTGGTCTTTGTGATAAGCCTGTCGGTGCTGATGGGTGGATGGGTAAAATCCCAGGAACTCAGGTGCAATATACAGATCGTGACCCAACAGATACAGGGAACAAATAAGCAGGTATTCCAAACCCTACAGACTGCCATCTATGAATTCATGAATAATACGAATTGGAGCAACCATGTATATGCCTACGATGAGCGCATAGATTGCAATTTCATGTTCAACATCACCGAACAATTATCGGCCGATGAATTCAGGGGAACACTGCAAATCATGTCCAGGCGACCTATATTCAACACCAATTACAGTTCAACCGTGTTGAATTATGTGGATAATAATATCCATTTCCGTTATGTTGAATTTGAACCCCTTCAGTTTGACGCTACGCAACATATCTCCAATCTTACCTCCATCCTTGCATTCTGGGCCTATTTTATTATGGGAATGGATTATGATTCATTTTCTTACCAGGGCGGATCGCCTTTTCTTGCCCAGGCTGAGAATATTGTTACCAACGCGCAGAATGCTCGTGAGACGGGGTGGAAACCATTTGAAAGCCTGGACCATAAAAACAGGTACTGGTTGGTCAACGATATCCTGAACGACAGTTATAAGCCAATCCGGGATTTCAACTACAAATTTCACAGGTTGGGACTGGACGTAATGGATGAGAAAGTGACAGAAGGCAGGGCCGTGATTGCACAAGGTCTGGAAGACCTGCAGAAAATATACCGTGCCAAACCTGATCCTTTCATGCACCTCTTGCAGATCACCCTTGATGCTAAAGCTGATGAGATGGTTAATATATTTTCAGAATCCTTTACAGAGGAGAAACAGCGTGCCATCAATATCCTTCAGGAAATAGACCCTGCGAACAAGGCCAAATATGAAAATATGTCGGCCGCAAATTAATCTGCCTGCCTGTTCCTGTGAATTCCATTTTTCGTATTTTTCAGCCCTAAAAAGATTACATTTGTAGCCGATAGTTTCCTGATTCTGACATTAATCAGGAGAACCTGTACGAACCATCATTATGCTAAAATCGCTTCAAATCCGGAATTATGCACTGATCAGGCAGCTGGAAATTGAATTCAGGCCTGGATTCACCATCATCACTGGAGAAACCGGGGCAGGAAAATCGATACTGCTGGGCGCTCTCTCACTTTTGCTGGGAAACAGGGCTGACACATCTGTACTGAAGGACAAGGAGAAAAAATGTATAGTAGAAGGCAGTTTTGATATCAGTCCATATGGATACCATAGCTTTTTTACGGTCAATGATATGGATTATGATAATCATCTGATCATTCGAAGGGAAATTTCCCCCGGGGGAAAATCAAGGGCATTTATCAATGATACACCTGTGAATCTGAACTTGCTGAAAGAATTGGGAACCAGGCTGGTTGATATTCACTCCCAACATGAAAACCTGCACATGGGGACCCATGAGTTCCAGTTGATGGTTTTAGATACCGTGGCTGGGAACCGTGCTGTTTTATCTGCCTACCAGGATCAATTTCACAGGTTTGCTGACCTGGTATCCGGATTGGCTGGATTGAAAGAAAAGGCTGTTAAATCCAAGAAAGATCTGGATTATTATACATTCCAGTATCAACAGTTGGCAGAAGCCAGGCTGTCATCCGGTGAACAGCAAGGGCTTGAGCAGGAGTTACAGACCCTTGATCATTCCGGGGAAA
>CAZXOJ010000380.1:0-4138 GCA_964642325.1 uncultured Bacteroides sp.
AAATCTCAGTCTGTATTTCAAGAGCTTTCGTTTTGTCAAGTTCAAGGATCCATGGACCTGCGGGACTGGATATCTCCACCGCATAGTTTATGGCACTCATGCGGTAGGATTTATACTCATCTTTCATAGCCCCGACCAGCATAGGCACTGCTGCGCTTATGCCAGCATTATCAGCATAGATCTGCAGGGCATAGGATTTAAAATGGACCTGGGATTCATATTTACACTTTTTCATCAGTCCCTTGCAAATTTTATTGCTCAGATCAGTATTGCCATTATTGCCAAGTTCCTTTGCATATTCCAGCAATGCCATCGTTACACCAGTTGGTTCAGGCATATATTTTACAGATTTTGCAGCACCTGATAATGCCTTATATGACCCAGGGTCCCCGATTGATGCCAGCGACCTTAAAATATTACGCTGCAGATCTGTATCATTTTCCTGCCCCGACATATCTGCCAACAGGCTGGCGGCATTGTTCACCTTTAGCTCTCCCAGGGCCTTTACAACTTCCACTTTGGGTTTGCCGGATAATGAGCCAACTGCCGAAGTAAATACCTCTCCCGCTTTTACAGGATCAGCATTTTTTATGGCTGAGATCGCCGGATAACTTAGCATATCATCGGAAATGTAAGGTGCAAGAGCTTCCATCGTCGCAGTGCTGCCTATCCACTGCAACTGGCTCATAAAAAATGCCTGTACCTGCGGGTCACTATCCCCTATTGCAAACGCTATGTTTACTATCTCCCATTTTTCAGATTTCATGGAAGGCACATCTCCGCTTAAGTATTTGGAAAGACTTTCAATGGCAAACCGGGCCTGGGTATCATCTCCCTTTCCCGGAGGTACCACAAGGGAACAAATTTTGGTAAGTCCCTCCTCACCCAGGTTAAATGTTTCTTCTGCCAGCCTGTCACGTTGTTCCATATCAGAGACCGGCATCTGGACAAGCAGGTCTGCAATTTTCGTTTCCAGTGTCCTGTTATCCTGGGCAAAACTCACCTGGCTTATCATATAAAGAACCAGGAGGGTGAATAATCGAATATGTATCATTATAATGGTTTTTATGTCTGTTTTATTTATATCAGAACTCAAGTTCCCTGCTGGATATCCGCGGGCCTGTCTTATTCCGTTCGTCTTCAGGATATCCCAGTTCCCATGGATCAGGCCCTACCCATATGCTTTCGCGACCAATGATCCGGATTTTTCCCCTGGAATCGATTTCTATTGTTGCATAAATGGGATCTTTGTATGGAGCGGTATACTTTATGTATGGATATTTCTCATCAATCTCATTGCTGTACCTTACATGCTGGTAATCCCCTCCCATCCAATAATATGACATGCTATTGATCTGGACATAATTGATCCCGTTGATGGCAGTGGAATAATCGATATGATGATGTCCGCTGAAACAGGCAATTACCTTTTGCTTCCCGGATTTGAGCTTCGCTGATTCAAGTATTTTCCTGACTTCAGCCGCATTTTCAAGGCCTCCGGGATCTTCAATGCTCTGGTGTGAAAAAACCACAACCTGTGATTCCGTCATGTTCAGGTCCTGTTCGAGCCAATCAAGTTGTTTCGTTCTCATATATCGGGCATACCCGCTCTGAGGCGGATCTTTTTTATCGTTCCCGTCCAACACTATGAAATGGAATCCTTCGATGTCAAATGAATAATGCCGGGCTGGCATATCCAGGTAGCTGACAGTCTGATCCCTGCTGTACCTGTCACCTGTGTCATTGTCCGTATCATGGTTACCAAGAACGTGGAAGGAGAGACCTTCAAAAGATTTCCAAACATTCATAAAAGATGTATTGTAATCCTGTGGTTGTGTAAAATCCCCCAGTTGGATAATAAAATCCACATCCTTTTCATTCATTTCACTGACGAATACCTGAAGTCTCTGGTCAGCATCATGCATAACATCTTTATGCACATCCGCACAAATACCAAAACGTACAATCTTATGCTGGGAACATGATGCCGCAAGTAAAACCAGGAGAAATAGAATGGCTTTTTGAATTAGATTTGCCATGGTCCTCGCATGGGTTGGTTTATAAGAGCATTAGCCCCATCATCATTAATGAATACCTGGCTGACCGGATCAAATTCCAGCGATCTGCCTAATCTCAGGGCAATGACGCCAAGATTTACTACTGTACCTGATCTATGCCCGTTTTCCTCATTCAGGGCAAATTTCTTGCGGGTTCTTACAGCTTCATGGAAGGAGGTTATCCGCGGCTCAGGATCGGGCAGGGATGCAACCAGCTTCTTTACATTGGGTATGGTGGATTCAAAGTTCTTGTAAACCTTGCCAGACGGTCCCTCAATATAAGCTGCATTTTTGTCCCTGTTCTCTCCGTCAAGTATAATCTTGCATCCGTCAGCGTATGTGTATTCTATCCTTCTCCAGGTACCTACTGCATCATAATGCTGCTGTGGTGCATCAATATCTATCTTTACAGGGGATGTTTCATCCTTGCCCAGCATATATTGTACCGGGTCCAGGTAATGCTGCCCCATATCTGCCAGTCCCCCCCCATCATAATCCCAGTAACCCCGGAACTTGGAATGTACCCTTTCCGAATTATAGGGTTTGTATGGTGCCGGTCCGAGCCAGAAATCATAGTCCAACCATTCCGGTACAGGCATGGGCTGCAGGTTATGCTCACCTTTCCAGTAAAACTTCCAATTATATCCGGTGATGCCGCTTACCGTAAACGTTAAGGGCCATCCAAGGGCACCGCTGTCAATAAGTTTCTTAAGTGGTTCCACGGTCGTGCCCAGGCCATAAAACCCACCCCTGAACCGGAACCAGGTATTCAGACGGAATATCCTTCCTGTCCGCTGAATGGCCTCCACAACGCTTTTGCCTTCGCCTATGGTTCGCGTCATGGGCTTTTCGCACCAAATATCCTTGCCAGCCTCAGCTGCCATCTTTGACATTATTCCATGCCAGTGGGGAGGAGTAGCAATATGAACGATATCAATATCAGGCTGTTGCAGAAGTTCCCGGAAATCATGGTATGCTTTGACGCTGCTATCCACCTTGGCGAGGGTGCTGTCAAGCCTTTGTTTGTCTACATCACAAAGGGCAACGAGCCGTCCCTCTCTACCCAGGTGATTGCCGTTACCTATTCCCCCACAGCCTATAATTGCTTTCGTGAGTTCATCGGAAGGAGCAATATAGCCTGCTCCCCCGAGTACATGTCGTGGAACGATTGTAATTGCTGCGGCTGCAATCGCACCTTTCTTGAGGAAACTACGCCTATCAAGGTTGTTCTTTTCTTTCATAGAATGAATATTTCAATTGTAATGACAGTTATATAATGCAAGTTAATATTTATCAAAAATGTTCTGGAAACAGGGAATTGGCCCGTACAGGTTCCTGAATACTCCCCTCCTGCTGAGCTTTCACTCTTTTGTTTTCTATTAGCTCTTCAGTATCCCCCGGATTCACATACCATTCACTTGTTTCATGGCTTTCAGTGAATATTTGCATGGCTTCTTCGACAATCCTTTTATTGGAAGCAGCGACGTCCTCATTACATGGAATGTCTGTTAAAAGATCCCATAATTGCATGGGTTTATCAGGATGTTCCCTGAAGGCAAACCAATTCCTGAACCGGGCGGCCTGGGCATGTGCCCCGAAAGATCCATTCTCCCAATAAAGGTATTCATGAAGAGGACCTTCCACTGTCGATTTTTCCATCATAAGAGGAAGTAGGCTAATGCCATCGGTAGCTGGTTCATCAATCCCGGCAAGATCACAGGCAGTAGCCGGAAAATCATACAGGGCAACCAGTTCCTGGCTGGTCCCTGGTTTTATTTTACCCTTCCAGTTCACAAAAAAGGGTACACGGACACCTCCGTCCAATGGAAGAAATTTCCCCCCTCTCCAGGGGCCTTTATTATCAAAAAGAGAATCATTCTCCCAGCGTTTCCGGTCAAAGTATCCCCAATGTGAATATCCGTTGTCGCTTGCAAAAAACAGAATGGTATTCTTCATCAAGTTGAGTTCATCCAGCGTTTCCATGATTTCCCCTACATGACTATCTAAATGTTCCATCATGGCGGCCCATTCCTTATGCTTCTGGTCCCACGGCATATCTTTATATTTTCCCAAATCAGGAG
>CAZXOJ010000381.1:0-4133 GCA_964642325.1 uncultured Bacteroides sp.
ACAATTACCTGGTCATCCCCGCAGATAATTAACTCCAGGGGCCTGCTGCCACAGCCAAATATAGTGGACAGAAGAACAATATTTACCAACAGAACGATAACTTGATGTTTCATTGCAATAGGTTTAATTCTGATTTGAATATAGTTGAACAAAGTGAACTAAACTAACGATAGGGCCACTTTGATCTGAGAAATTAGAATCTGCAAATAGGATATTCTCATTTAAATTTTTCATATTTATAAAACCGAGTAAAAGTAGAAATGAAAAACGAAGAACGCTCGCTGATAGGGGACATCAAACACGCTTCGGGAAAATATGGGGGATTTTCTTTTGGTAGTTGCCAGCCTGATGGAGTACAGGTGCATAATCCCCTTAGAAAAGGGATTGAATTCCCTAACGGGGCAAAGTCTGCCCTATTGCTGACCTTTGATGTAGAAGGCAACTACGGGAATGGAACTGGAAGCGAGGACCTGGAAGTTTCGAACTACGAAAGGATCTGTGCCCGGCTCGAAAACAATGGTATTCCGGCAACCTTCAACATCGTAGGTAAGATGATTGAAGACCGTGGCCCGGACTTTGTGCGGCGCATGCTGGATAGCGGATCCGAAATTGCTCCCCATGGATATGTCCATGACCTGAACAAGAGGCATGGTGGGGATATGGTTTACGCTGGACATTATGGTCCGGATGAAAATAAATTGCAGGTCAATGATGGGATACAGGCGATTGAAAAAGAATTCCCTGATACGGTAAAGGGTTACCGGCTGCCATATGGCCATTTCAATGAATACTCATATGATGCTATTGAGGAAGCAGGGTTAAAATGGACAAGTCATGTAGGAGTTGAGGACCTCATCAATCCGGGTAATGGCTATGGAACTCAACCCTTTCAAATTGGACTGGGTGAAAAAGTTTACAAACTTGTTGAGATACCACTCGACAGTCAGACATTTGACTGGTCCATCTGGATGGCGGATGAAAAAACAGATAAATCATTTGTAGATGCAGTCCGGGCTTTTTGCCAGAGCAGGAACATACAATTTGAACGTACACCGGAATGTGGCCTGGCCATCTGGCGGCAGCGCATGGCTGAGGCCATAGAAAATCAGAGTGTCTTCACCTTATTATGCCACCCGGTAAACCTGGCAGTTAAAAGTGAGGCCATGGGAGATCCCCTGGAGCAGTTTCTTTTCCCGGCCATTGATTTACTCGGAGAACTGAACCGCAGCAAAAAAGCATGGGTTTGTACCTGCGGACAAATGGCAGAGTTTTATGACAATGTTAAAGACTTATCCGGACCCCTTTAGTTTTTCTGGCCATGAATCTTGTATTTAGGTTACCAAGTTTATTCCAAAGCATTTTCATATGTCACGCCGAATCCTGAAATTGCACCTGAAAATATAGATGGACTCTACCTGTTCGGGGAGTGTTGCGAAAAATATAAATGCATGAAGAAATTGAGTAAGTTTTTATTCCTGGTGTTGTTTCCAGCCAGTATTATTGCACTTGGTGGATGCCCGGCCTCAAGGTCAAATGAATCAGATACAGATTGGGTATTCGGGAAACCTAATTTCATTATCTGGGTAGCAGATGACCAGTACCTCGAATCAGTAGGATGCTATGGAGGTGATCCGGCCCATACACCCAATATTGATAAACTGGCAAGCGAGGGACTCAAATTTACACGTGCCTATAGTACCTCTTCGATCTGCACACCTGCCAGGTCTGCCCTTTATACCGGGATGTATCCGATTAAGAACGGGGCCCATCCAAATCATTCGGGACTAAAAAAAGATATTCCAAGCATGCCTGGAATAATGCGGGACCTGGGATACCGCTCAGGTATAGTTGGAAAACATGGCGTTCATGATGTACCGACCCGCCCTTCCAATACATTTATATGGGATGTTGAACTACCGCTGACCAGAGTGACGATCGAAGGAGCGGAATGGAGTGAAAAGGCGGCTAATAAGCACAGAGAGATGGACTGGGACGGGATAAAACAATTTTTGGAGCCTGACTCCTTGCCTTTCTGCCTCTTTGTAGCATCTTCCCTTCCACATGGACCTGTACTTACAAAGATAAAAAATGGTCTTGAAGGATACCCGGCCAATAACTGGAAGTCGGATTGGCAATTCGGAAAGACAATGCAATTGCTTGAAGAGGCTGGTCAGACTGATAATACGGTGATTATTTTTGTATCCGACAATGGCTCCAATACGGAGCGGTCAAAGTATACGCTGTTCGAGCCGGGTGTCCATATCCCCATGATCATTCGCTGGCCCGGACATGTAATACCTGGCACTAATACCGATGCCCTCGTCGATTTTACGGATGTAATGCCAACCCTGATGGAAACAGCAGGAGGTGAAATACACACAGACATGGATGGCATAAGCCTGGTACCGCTTATGAAAGGAATGAATGTTCAGTTGCATGAGGATCTGTACTTAAGCTTTAGCTGCCTTGGGGTAAATGATGTCTATGAACCTTACCCCATCAGGGCGGTTGTAACAGATCATTACAAGTTCATACATTATTTGAATCATGAAATTGAACCTCCGAGAGGCAATGGTGTAGATAAATGTCCCGAGTTCCTGTTATTCGACCTGGTTAGTGATCCAGAGGAATCCGTGAACCTGGTAAATGATGATGAATACCAGGCAGTCCGGCAGGACTTGCAGAAAAGGTTAGATGCCAGGACCCTCGAAGTAGGGGATAATGGCCTGGAAACCGAATATGAAGCCGTGGATATGTTCCCCGATAAGATCGGACACTTAAAGAAAAACTTACCATGAAAAATCACAAAACACTTTGCTATCGTGTGCTTGCTACCTTATTTTTAGGGCTCTTGCTCTTTGCATGCCAGGACGGGGGTAGTGGCATTGATGTGGCTGAATTTGACCGGGATAGAATTCTCAGTGCGGCAGAGAAATACCTGCTTGAAGAACCGGTCACGGTAACGGCTGCACAATGTGAAAGAAGTTCGGGGGGACTCCATGACTTTTATTCCGAAGGAGATTACTGGTGGCCGGATCCCGAAAATCCGGATGGCCCTTACATACGAAAGGACGGACAGACCAATCCGGATAATTTCACAACCCACCGGATGGACATGATCAAACTCAGTATATGGGTTCCGGCCCTGGTGGCAGCATATAAACTTACCGGGGATGAAAAATACGCAAAACATGCGGTAAAACACCTGCTGGCATGGTTCGTTGATCCGGCTACACTCATGAACCCGAATCTGATGTACGGACAGGCTATCATGGGCAGGGTAACCGGGAGGGGCATAGGGATCATTGATACCCTGCACCTGGCTGAAGTCGCAAGGGCCATAGAGGTACTCGAGGAACTGGGTTATCTTGAAGGCTCCAGCCTCGTGGGGATCAAGGACTGGTTTACCCAATACCTGGAGTGGATGACCACGCATGAATATGGCATCGCAGAGAGGGATAACGGCAATAATCACAGTACTTGCTGGGTGGTTCAGGTCGGTGCTTTCGCCAGCCTCGTAAATGAAGGGGAGCAACTGGAGTTCTGCCGGGACTTGTACAGGGATACCCTGCTGCCCATGCAGATGGCAATGGACGGTGGGTTTCCCAAGGAGCTGGACCGAACCAAGCCTTACGGGTATTCGCTCTTCAACCTTGAAGCCATGGCCATGGTGGTCCAGATCCTGTCAACTCCTCAGGAGGACCTGTGGAAGTTTGAGCTGGAGGATGGAAGAAGCATTGGCAGAGGGATCGAGTACATGTATCCGTATATGGTGGAAAAATCCTCCTGGCCTTTGGATCCTGATGTAATGTACCATGATGAATGGCCTGTCCGGCATCCATTCCTGCTTTTCGGCGGACTTGCACTGGATAAGGCTGAATACATTGACCTTTGGAAAACCCTGGATCCTGATCCACAGGTTGAAGAAGTGATCAGAAATTTCCCGTTCCGGCAGCCTGTTCTGTGGATTGATTATTAAACATTTAAAATAACAGCAATGAAAATTTTTTATTTACTATTCCTGGCGGTCGGTTTACTTCCCATAAGCACAGTATTTGGACAGAAGGCATATGAAAGACCCACTTACATAGATAATATCTATAATGTTCAGGAGATCACTGCAGAGACGCTGA
>CAZXOJ010000382.1:0-4120 GCA_964642325.1 uncultured Bacteroides sp.
CCCTTGAAATTTCTACAAATGATGAAATCAATTAATAAAAATATCCTGGCTTTTCAATTATTGCTGGTTTTCCTAAGCCAGAATCCTTCCTTCTCCTCCCTCTGTGCACAGGATGATCCATCCAATAAGAAAGATCTGCCATCCCCTTTGTTCCAATCAGACGAACCACTGTTCCTTACACTCAGTATGGACATAAAGACGGTCCTTCGTGACATTGAAGAAAAAGAGAGCCATCCGGCAGAAATCAGTTATACCGATCAGGAAGGGAAAGAGGTGAAACTGCCCATAAAAATCAAGTTACGCGGTAATTTCAGGAAAGATCCTGTCAATTGTGATTTTCCTCCCCTGCGGTTGAATTTTTCCAGTACTTCTGTAATAAACACCATATTTGCCGGACAGGATAAAATCAAGCTTGTGACACATTGCAGGTCCAGGAAAGATCTTTACGAGCAAAATGTACTTGAAGAGTATTTAGCCTACAAATTGTATAACCTTTTTAGTGAAGAAAGCTACTTAGTCAGACTGGTGCACCTGACCTATGCAGATACAGAGGGAAAAATTGATACGCTTGAAAAAATGGCATTCCTGATAGAACCAAATCAGCAGATGGCACGTAGGAATGATTGTGAGTTCTTAAAAGTAAAAAATATACCGCAGGAGAGAACCGCCAGGCAAAATATGAATGTATTGTCAGTGTTTCAATATATGATAGGGAACACTGATTGGTCGGTGTCGGCTATGCACAATGTAGTTTTTTTAAAGGAAGATCCGGCGGCCCTGCCAATCGTAGTTCCATATGACTTTGACTGGTGTGGGCTGGTCAATGCACCCTATGCGGTTCCGGCTGAACACCTGCCTATTGAGTCTGTGAGTACCAGGTTGTACCGCGGTTATTGCAGACCGGATGCAGAACTGCAACTTGTACTGGACGAGTTTAGACAACGCAGGGAGGAAATATATCATACTTGCAGGAGTGTTCCTTTTTTAGAAGAAAAGGACTTGAACAAGGCCATAAAATATATGGACCAGTTCTTTAAAACCATTGAGAATCCCAAAGCAGTCAGCGTGGCATTTCATCAAAATTGCAGGACCAAATAAAAGGAATAAAAGATAAGCCAGGTAATGAGTCTCAATCCATCAAAAAAGGAACTTCTTGAAAAGATCCAGAAACTGGAAGAACAGATCAGTTTGTTACAGTATACCGGATCACTTGATAACCTGGGTTACTTGATTGATGCCTTCAAGCATAATACCATGATCCCGGGGAAAATGTTCCAGATGATCCTGGATCATATCCCCCAACGCATCTTCTGGAAGGATACTGAATTTAAATACCTTGGGTGCAATAAAATGTTTGCTCAGGATTCAGGCCTTAAGGATCCGGCAGAGATTGTTGGTATGAGTGATTTTGATCTATCATGGAAGGAATCAGCAACACTTTACAGAAAGGATGATAAACATGTTTTGAAATCCAAAAAACCCAAACTCAGATACCGGGAATCAATAACAGTCCCAGGCGGAAGGGTTATGTGGATTGAAACCAGCAAATTACCCATGCTCAACACTGAGGGAGAGGTGATTGGTGTCCTGGGGACCTATGAAGATGTCACTGAACGTACAAATGCTGAACAAAAGATACAGACACAATCGGAAGAAATCCAGGAAAAAAACCTGGTGTTGAAAAAACATATACAAGAATTAAAGGAGGCTACAACCGATTTAATACAATCACAGAAAAAACTAAACAAGGCACAGGAGATTTCACTTTCAGGTAGCTGGTCATATAACCAGACTACCAAAGAATTGGAATGGTCTGATCAGGCATACCGACTTTTTGGCTACGATCCGGGTGAACTGGTCCTTACTGAATCCACTTTTTTGTCACTGATCCACCCCGAAGATAAGGATGGGTTTTTATCAGCACTCAAACTGACCATGGAAAAAAGTGTTCCATTCGATGTGGAATCGAGGATCATTGATGTGCATGGGAAAATGATGTATATGCATGCTGTCGGAGGAATCATAACAGACAGCCGGGCAAATTCCAGTTCTTTTGAAGGCCAGTTCAGGGATATTACTATCCGCAAAAAAGCAGAGCTTGAATTGATCAAATCCAAGGAAAAAGCAGAAGAATCAGATAGGTTGAAATCTGCATTCCTGGCGAATATGTCACATGAGATACGTACACCAATGAACGGGATCATAGGATTTTCCCAACTTTTAAAGGAAGAATCCCTGACTCCGGAAAAACGCAATGAATTTATTAACATCATTGGCAATAATGGGAAAACATTGCTGAACCTGATTGATGATATCATAGATCTTGCCAAGATCGAATCAGGACATATGACCATAGAAACTGTTCCATGTCGGGCCAACTCCATTATGCTAGAGTTGTACCAGCAATTTCTTGAAATATTGCAGATCAAGGAAAAGGAACATTTAGAATTTCAGTTTTCTGTGCCTGATGAACAGGTTGACGTGGTAACTGACCCCAACCGTTTAAGACAAATCCTTTCAAACCTGCTTGATAATGCCATAAAATTTACAGAAAAAGGATTTATCAAGTTTGGTTTTGAAATCAATGAAGACAAATACCTTACTTTTTATGTGAAAGACTCTGGCATTGGGATACCGGGCGAAAAACAGTTATCTGTTTTTGAAAGATTTCGGCAGATCAATGAAACCTACAACAGGTTATATGGTGGGACTGGTCTGGGACTGGCAATTTCCAGGAACCTTGCTCATTTAATGGGTGGGGAACTCTGGCTTGAATCCAAGGAGAAGGTTGGGACCAGCTTTTACCTTTCCCTCCCATATATTACAATCCCTGTCAAGCATGACATAATACCGAAACCAAAACAAATTACCAAAATACCCACAGGCAGCTGGAAAAAGAATACTATCCTGATAGTTGAGGATGAACCACTCAACCTTTTTATGCTAAAAGAATTCCTCAGGCCTTCCGGCATAAAGATCCTCCATGCAGGAACAGGGGATGATGCCTTGAAACTTTATCATGACAACAAGGATGTTGATGTCATTTTGATGGACATCAGGATTCCTGGAATGAATGGATACGATGCTACAAGGGAAATTCGAAAATCCTCGAAAAAAATCCCGATAATAGCACAGACTGCATATGCCATGCAGGAGGACAAAAAAAAATGCATCGAAGCAGGCTGTAATGATTTTCTTAGCAAGCCTTTGAACAAGGAATTATTGCTTCAGAGTATTTTAAAGTTCATAGGTCCTAAATAATTAAACTTCATATACATTCCGTGAATTTTTTACGGATCTTCTGTGTTTTATCCCCTATGTTGAACGACTGATAACGATTTTCAGTTATTTTTGATATTCAATCAGAAACTCAGTCTTATGAAAAAGAAAAGAATTCTCCTGGGCTTTGTTGCCCTGTTTACCTTTTTTACCCTCGTTGATGCCCAGCTTAATCGTATCGAATTCCAGGAGTTTACCCTGGAAAACGGAATGCATGTTATCTTGCACCAGGATCATTCTACCCCCATTGTAGCCATAAACATCACCTATCATGTTGGTTCAAAGAATGAGCAATCGGACCGGACCGGGTTTGCACACTTTTTCGAACACCTTATGTTCGAGGGGTCCAAACACGTGGAAAGGGGTGATTTTGTAGAATATGTAACCAATGCGGGCGGGGTTCATAATGCCGGGACTTCCTTCGACCAGACGCTGTATTATGAAATCCTTCCATCAAACCAGCTTGAATTGGGCCTCTGGCTTGAGTCAGACAGGTTGCTAGAACTCAGGATAGATAGTGTGGGAGTAGAAACCCAGAGAAGTGTGATCAAAGAAGAAAGAAGCCAGCGATTTGATAACCAACCATATGGATCACTTCTTGAAGAAGTTTTTACGAATGCCTTTACAAAACACCCTTATCGCTGGGTCCCTATCGGAGATGTTCAGTACATAGATAAGGCACAACTACATGAATTCATCGAATTTCATAATCATTTCTATGTTCCTGAAAACGGGGTACTCGTTATCTCTGGAGATTTAGAGTACGATGAGACAAGAAAAAATGTTGAGGATTATTTTGGTGACATTCCTAAACCTGATCCATATACCAAGCGGCTTTGAG
>CAZXOJ010000383.1:0-4114 GCA_964642325.1 uncultured Bacteroides sp.
CAACTTATTATAAATTAGTCGTGATAGGCCTGGGGAAGCAATTAAATGTATCTATAGGGTAAACCGACTACTCGTACCTTAAAGAATTCACAGGATTCGTGTTGGAGATATTCCAGGCATGCCATGATATGGTCATCACTGATATAATGATGGATACGACAGCCGCCAATATGAAAACCCAAATACTTATGGAGACCTGGTAGGCGAAGTTTTCCAACCATTTTTTCATCAAGATAAAGGCAATTGGCCAGGCCAGAAGGTTGGCCAGTAAAACCCATCTCAGGTAGATGGTAACAAATCGGTAGATGACTGACCTCGAAGATGCTCCATGCGACTTTCTGACCCCTATTTCCTTTGTTTTTTGCTGTGCGGCATGAGCGGCAATTGCAAAGAGCCCGATACAGGTGATCAATATGGCCAGTATTGTGAATGCAAGAGCCAGCATACCAACCCTCAACTCGCTTCTGTACTGGCGGTCTATCCTTTCATCCAAGAAACCATATTCAAAGGGGAACCCAGGGACAATCTTGTTCCATATCTTTTCAATATGATCCACAGCTTCCTGAAAATTTCCTGGCAATACCCGGATCAATGCAAGGGTGTAAAATTCGGGCCAGATGTTCAGGATGAGGGGTTCAATCTTATGGGTTAAGGGGAGAGAGTGAAAATCATTAACCACCCCGATGATATCAATCCTGTCGGAATCTGAAAGAAAATAATGTCCCACAGGCTCCTCAAACCCCAAGAATTTTTTTGCTTCCTCGTTAATGATAAACCTGCCAGAATCTGCCGCAAAATCCTTCGAGAAGTCCCTGCCTTCAAGGATTTGCATATTGGTTGTTTCCACAAAATCCGGATCCACAGAAATAAATGAAAATGAAACGATCTCATCATCATCTTTTCCTTCCCAATCCATGCCTCTTACTATGCTCCAGGCAGAGGAGGGCAATGAGGACGCACGTGCTGCATTTGAGATCATTGAATGGGTCATCAGCTCCTGCCTGAAAGTCTCAAACTTATCGTTTAGGTCCCCTTGCAGGGCAACATACAAGAGATTCTCCTTATCATAACCAAGGTTTTTTTGATTGATGTAACGGATCTGGCTGTATATGATCAGGGTTGTGATGATCAAACCGATGGATATGGTGAATTGAAAAACCAGCAGACCCTTACGAAACAGTGCCTGTCCTTTCCCTGTGGTTATTTTCCCCTGGAAGGCACTGACCGGGTTAAACGAAGAGATTAGCAAGGCAGGATAGCTGCCAGCCAGTATTGTAGTGAACAGAATCAGGGCCATCATGGCCAGGATAAAAGTTGGGTCCAGGTAAGGGATGGTAATAGACTTCCCGGTCATCTGGTTAAACAGGGGGCGGAATAATTCCACCAGCATCATGGCCAGCAGAAAGGCTGCAACAACCTGGTGAAAAGCTTCCCCCATGAATTGAAAGAACAATTGTTGCCGTCCGGCGCCATTTACTTTCTTTACACCTATCTCTTTCGAGCGTTTTACAGAAAGAGCTGTCGATACATTCGTAAAATTGATGCAGGCAATCAGGATGATCAGGAAACCGATGATGGAAAAAATATAGATATACTGGGACCTTGGATTCTGCTCATCCAGGGCATTCAGGTGAACTTCCCGGATGGGTTGGGCAACCAACTCAATGGTGCTTTCCGAGCTCATATAATTCCTGATATGGGATGTAAGCCTGCTGTTCAGGGTATCAGGAATCACAGTGGTGCTTATATAAACATAGGTGCTGATAAAATGATCATACCAGCTATCCGCTGCGTCAGTTTTACCATGGATGGTTTCAATGGGGACCATCATGTCATAATCCAGGTCAGTATTTTCCTCGATATTTTCAATGACACCTGTGACCGTGTAGGTATCCCTTTTATCAAACTCAAGGGTTTTACCCAGTGGATCATCAGTACCGAAATACTTTTCGGCCTGGTCCCGGGTTAGTACCAGAGAATAGGGTTCTGTGAGCGCGGTGGCTGGATCCCCTTTTATAAATTTAAAACTGAATAAGTCAAAGAAGGCATTATCCGTTGCGCATAAGTTTTTTTCATTATAATAGTCTGTTCCATTGTTGATGACGGCTTCCTGCCTGACCACGCGTACTACATCTGTGACCTCAGGTACTTCTTCAAGTAAAGACGGGGCCAATGGATAGGGCAGTGAAGAATTGAGCTTGTATTCTTCTCCCATCTTGTATTTCTTATAAAGAAGCAGTACCTGGTCTGCCTTTTCATGCATCTTTTCATAACTAAGCTCATCAACCACCCAGAGCATGATCAAAATAGAACTGGTAATACCAATGGCAAGCCCAATAATATTGATCAGGTAATAGAACTTCTTTACCCTGAGAATTTGTAATTCGGTCTTGAAATAGTTCAAAAGCATGGCACAAATATCCTTTTTTTCTACGGAAGTATAGCAATCTCGATGCCATTGATGATAATACACATGTAATCAGCATGATACATTCGTTTGTGATTAAATATCAAGCCATTTAATGCTTCAATTCTATCAACAAACTGTTCGTTAATAATACAAATTATGTCCGATATTAGTACAATTTGTATAGATTTGTTCTGTTTTACATATTTTAATGGCAAAGACGTCCGCTTCCATATTGATTGTAGATGACGATCCCGGAATCCTTACGGCTTCGCAGATGTTTCTCAAGCAACTTTTCACGTTGGTCCAGGTGGAAAGTGATCCGCAAAATATTCCCGGCCTCATGAATGAACAAAGCTTCGATGTGATCCTGCTTGATATGAATTTTACCCTCGGGAAAAATGACGGTTCAGAGGGGATTTACTGGCTGAACAGAATACTTGAACAGGATCCTTCATCTGTTGTGGTATTTATTACGGCTTTTGGGGGTGTGGACCTGGCGGTTGAGGCAATGAGATCCGGAGCCTTTGATTTTATTGTGAAACCATGGAAGAATGACAGGCTTTTGGGAGTGTTCCGTACTGCCTTAAAACTTAATGAGACCAAGCGGGAGGCCGAGAAGTATCGCCACAGGCAGGAACAGCTCCTGCAGGACATGGATCTCTTGTCAGGAACAATTGTAGGAAAATCCCTTCCCATGCAAAAAGTTTTTGACCTGGTCGGAAAAGTTGCAGAAACCGAAGCCGATATTCTATTGCTTGGGGAAAACGGAACTGGCAAGGAGGTTGTTGCAAGAGAGATACACAGGAAATCTTTGAGAAAAGATGAGGTTTTTATTAATGTGGACCTAGGGGCCATTCATGAAAACCTATTTGAAAGTGAATTATTCGGTCATGTGAAAGGAGCTTTTACGGATGCACATGAGGATAAACCAGGGCGGTTTGAGATCGCTTCAGGAGGCACCTTGTTTTTAGATGAAATTGGCAATCTGTCTCTGCCATTACAGGCAAAACTCCTATCTGTCCTGGAGAAAAGAATAGTTAACCGTGTTGGATCAAACAAAGAGATCCCTGTGGATGTCAGGTTAATTTCTGCCACCAATATGCCCCTTAGTGAAATGACGCTGCGAAAAGAATTCAGGGAAGACCTTTTGTACCGTATCAACATGGTAGAGATCAGGATTCCCTCTTTGCGGGAAAGAACAGGTGATATTCCATTATTGTCGGATTTCTTTCTAAGCAGGTATACTCAAAAACACAAAAAGCCAGGTCTCCGAATTCCACAGCGTACCCTGGACAGACTAGGAAAATACTCCTGGCCGGGAAATGTCAGGGAATTGCAGCATGCCATTGAAAGGGCAGTCATATTATGCGAAGAAAATGTTTTACAATTCAGTGACCTCATCACTGATTTTTCTGCTCTGGCTGATAGGCAGGATGAAGGTAACCTGAATCTACAGGAAATGGAAAAGAAACTGATACTGAAAGCCATCAGCAACAACAGGGGAAATATGACCCGTGCTGCCGCTGACCTTGGAATTGCCAGAACTGCATTATATAGAAGATTAAATAAGCATGGTTTATAAACGAAATACATTGTTCCTGGTCCTCCGGCTCATGGTAATCCTGGCTGTTATGATGGCTATTCCATTATTAACCAGGTTTATCGAAAAGGATCAGCTCATATTTACCTACATCGTAATAGCAA
>CAZXOJ010000384.1:0-4112 GCA_964642325.1 uncultured Bacteroides sp.
CTTATCAAGCAAGCAAGACCTCTGTACATTGACGACAATGATTTCCGGGTTGACCTGGATAATATGGTCTATGCTTTTGACAGCACGACCATTGATCTGTGTCTTAGCCTGTATCCCTGGGCTAAATTTCACCACCAAAAAGGTGCCGTCAAGATGCATACCTTATTGGATCTCCGAGGTTCTATTCCTGTTTTCGTCGATATCACCGAAGGATCTGTTCATGATGTTAACTCCCTGGATGTGTTGCCAATAGATCCGGGATCTTACTACATCCTGGATAAAGGTTACATTGATTTCCATAGACTATACACTCTTATTCATCAATCTCGTGCATTCTTTGTTACCAGGGCAAAAGACAACATGCAATATGAAGTCATCTCTTCTGCAGATGTCGATCAGGATGCTGGCCTGATCAGTGATCAATTAGTCAAACTGACGGGGTATAAATCTTCAAAATCCTACCCAGAAGCGTTCCGATTAGTCATTTATGAAGACTATTCCACGGGCATAGTTTACACTTTTATGACCAATGATTTTGACCTCCCAGCATTGTCCATCGCAGAGCTCTACCGGGAAAGATGGAAGGTGGAACTCTTCTTCAAATGGATCAAGCAGCATTTGCATATCAAAGCATTTTACGGGACGAGTCAGAATGCAGTCGCCTGTCAAATCTGGATCGCAATCTGCACTTATCTGCTAATTGCCATTGCCAAGAAAAAGCTGGATTTGGCCATAAGCTTGTACACATTTGCTCAAACATTGGGTCTAGCATTGTTTGAAAAGACCCCTATCAAAGAACTTTTTGACAATAAAAACTTAATTATAAACCCGTCCGATGAGAACCAATTATCACTTTGGAATTCTTAACCGGACAGTAGTGAAAAAAGATATAAAATATGATAACAGGATTTACAATGACAATCACCCCAGATGAGTTAAAACAAATTGTCAGAGAAGCTGTACTTGAAACAATGACTATGAAAAATGATGCTCCAGTAGAAATGAAATTCTATACACGCTATGAGACATGTGAAATACTCCACATCAGTCTATCAACACTGGATACTTATGTTAAAAAAGGAGCAATCACATGTTCCTATGTTGGAAAGCGTGTTTTATATAGTCAGGATGATATAGATAAGGCTCTGGCCAAAAATAGAATTAACTAATCCCTATGAAAACCTTGCACAAATCTGTGAAATCAGAAAATTTTCAGAAAATATGCCAACTGTACGCCAAAAGAGGTAAATCAAAAAACCGAACTCATTTATTATCAGAAAGTTCGGTTTTTATGTGGAGGTCGGTAGCGGATTCAAACCACATCAATCTAGCAATAATAATCCACTAGGTAAAAAGTATTAAGCAATCCGTTATGGGGGAAATGTGGGGGAAATCAATATAATTAAAAATGCAACACTCTGTAAATATGAGTGTTGCATTTTTCTATTGTCGGGATGGAGAGACTCGAACTCTCGACCTCGTCGTCCCGAACGACGCGCGCTACCGGGCTGCGCTACATCCCGAAACAAAACAAACCTGTACGCGTGCTACACATTTGCGGGGCAAAAATAATAAATTATACCGGATCGACGTCAGGAACAATGAACAATTTATGGTATTCCCGGCGCGACTTCATAATATCTATTTCTCTTTTAATAAGCTTCTTATGATCACCCATCCGGGCTGTCCTGGGAAGCTTGATAAGGATATTCATCAACTGCATTCGCTGGATCTTTCCGACGATGGGGGACTGTGGACCCATTACCGGGATATTCATAACCTTGCGTAGGTTCCCGGCAAGCTCATTTGCTGCCCTGTCAACAACTTCCCGGCTCTCATGCCGCAGGTTTATCCTGAGGAGCCGGGCATACGGCGGATAGTGAAATGCCTGTCTATCCTCCATCTGGCTCATATACATTGAATGGTAATCACCCTTGTTGATATGCTGTATGACCGGATGTTTAGGATTGGTCGTTTGAATGACGACTTTCCCATGGCCGTCTTTTCGGCCGGCCCTTCCGGCTACCTGGGACATCAGCTGGTAGCTGCGTTCAAATGAGCGGAAATCCGGAAAATTCAAAAGGTTGTCTGCATGCAGGACGCCTACCAATCCCACATTATCAAAATCAAGTCCCTTGGCAACAATCTGTGTACCTATAAGTATCCGTGTCTGTCCCCCCTCGAAATCCCTGATAATCCTTTCATATCTCCTCCTGGTACGTGTGGTATCATAATCCATACGTCCTGTCCTGTGATCCGGAAAAAAAATAGCTACCTCCTCTTCCAGTTTTTCAGTACCAAAGCCGCGGGTGACCAGCTGGGAATCACTGCACTCAGGACATTTATGAGGTACACCTATGGAAAAACCGCAGTAATGACAGACCAGTTTATGCTGATGTTTATGGTATGTCAGGCTGACATCACAATGTATGCATGATGGTATCCAGCCACAGGCGAAACACTCAATATAAGGTGAAAAACCACGCCGGTTCTGAAATAATATAAGCTGCCTGTTTGCTGCCAGTGTTTCCTCCATCAGTCCGAACAACTCCGGTGTGAAGTGAGACCGCATTCTTTTTTTCCGGTAGGCCTCCCGTATGTCAGCAATGATGATCTCGGGCTGGTTAACCCGGTTGAATCTCTCGTTCAAAATCACCATCCCATATTTATCACTGCGGGCATTATGATAGCTCTCAAAAGATGGAGTGGCAGAACCCAGCATCACCTTTGCATTGTACATATCCGCCAGCACAATGGCTGCATCCCTGGCATGATAGCGCGGGGCAGGATCAGCCTGCTTAAAGCTCTGCTCATATTCTTCATCAATGATGATCAGTCCCAGGTCACGAAAAGGTAGAAATAAGGCAGACCGGGCACCCAGAACCACAGTGAACTCCTTCCCAGCCCTATTTCCCCTTACCCTCAGGAAAGTTTCCACCTTTTCAGCATCCGAATAGCGCGAATGATATATCCCTACCTTGTTCCCGAATACTTTTTTCAGGCGTTCAACGATCTGGACCGTAAGGGCGATTTCCGGCAGCAGGTAAAGGACCTGCCGGTTTAATTTTAATTGTTCTTTTATCAGCTGAATATAAATCTCGGTTTTACCACTTGAAGTTACTCCCTTCAAAAGGACCACCTGCTGCTTTTGGTAAAGCTCATTGATCTCTTCAAGCGCAGTTTGCTGAAGATCACTCAATTTTTTAGATACACCTGGTGGGCTCCCGGCATCATCCAGGCGGCTCGTCTCTTCCCTGTACTCA
This sequence comes from uncultured Bacteroides sp., assembly GCA_964642325.1. Classification (GTDB taxonomy): domain Bacteria; phylum Bacteroidota; class Bacteroidia; order Bacteroidales; family SM23-62; genus SM23-62. The sequence continues at coordinate 3,264 of CAZXOJ010000384.1, forward strand.
AGCAGGATGTTCTTCTTCAACAACGCCTGGTAGGCACTCTGGCTTATTTCATATCCTGCTGATAACTCAGATTTTGTCAGGCCTTTGTCCACCGATCCTTTATCCATTGCCCGCGTTACCAGATACTGCAGAATTTCCAGTTGTTTCGGTGCCCTGTCCATCCCATCCATGACCTCATTCAGTTTCTGTTCATCATGGAAAGTTTCCGCCAGCCTAACACATGTTTCAAACCGGGGAACATATTCTTTTTGAAGTCCCGAAGGCAGCGCAGCGCGGTATACCTCCCCCAGGGTACACATGTAATATTCAGCCAGCCAATCCCAGAAACGAAATTGAACCTCACCTACAACTGGATATTCATCGAGCACCTGCAGGACATCCTTCATTTTGCTAACTTTCGGATCTTCCTTGCCGCACCTGCGTACTATCCCCTTATAAAGGTTCTTGGTTCCCAGTGGAACCAGTACCCTTACCCCTGCTTTTACTTTTGCAGCCAGTGCTGTCGGGATACGGTAGCTAAACAATGTCGGTATGGGGACCGGCAGAATGACTTCAGCATATTTGTTTTCATCAGGCATAATAGGCGGTAAGCGAATATGAAGAAAAAGGGACTGCCCTGAAAGTACTTCATGACAGTCCCCTGCTTATATCTTAATAATACTAGATCGAAAGGATCTCGGCGATATTCAGTTTTTCCAGATTCACGTGCTTTTTCAATTTTATGGCTTTGTTAAAGGTACAATGACTGATCTCCCCGTCGGTATATCCTATCAGGACGCTCTTCTGGTCATCCAGCAATGCTTCCACCGCTGCATGTCCGAATAAACTTGCCGATACCCTGTCGTAGGC
>CAZXOJ010000385.1:0-4105 GCA_964642325.1 uncultured Bacteroides sp.
AGTTTACCTATCCCATTCTGCCTGAACATGAGGGAGGAGCCATGTGGTTCTATTCTCTGCCCGAACATGATAATCTTTGCAAACCGGCAGAAGATCTCTATAGGGATTACCTGGGTGCGGTAAAGTATGGCAACATTTTTTCGATTGATGTGGGACCGGACTATGAAGGGAAGATCAGGAAGATTGATGCAAAAACACTTCGAAAAGTCGGAAAATATATTAAGGATGGAAAACAATTGCCGGTAACAGAATAAATAATGCCCGAAAGCCAAGGATCTCATATCCACCATTATAGAACTCACCCTGAAATAGAAATATAATGAAACGAAAATGGTTTTTCTTAATGCTTTTCTCTTTAACCCTGATTTCAGCCAGCTGGGGACAAAAGGAAACGAATTTTTATATATCAGTCCCACATGCCAGGGAAACTTATGCTGACAGAATAGGAGATAGGCCATTCTATATTTTTCCTGAAACCCGGGAGAATCCTATAAAATGGTACGATTCTTTAAAAGTAAGCTGGTTGGAGCATGATCCTTCAGTAGATATATTCAAAGTATATGCGCAGCCCGGAGAATACCTGGTATACCAGTTAGGTATCTGGGCATTGAAAAATACCATTGAAGATCTTGAAGTAAGCTTATCAGACCTTACAAGTAAAAACGGTAAAAGCATTGTCTCTGAGCAGATGACCTGCTTCAATAAAGGTGGCATATCCGGAAAAGGGACGCCATTTACCAAACAGGTGAGGGTGTATCAGGATCGTCTGCAGGCTTTATGGATGGGAATTGACCTTACAGATGTGAAGGAAGGGACCTATGAAGGAAGTGTCTCCGTTATTGCCGATGGGATGATGCAATCTATTCCCTTACAACTTGAAGTTCATGGCGAAAGGGTCACCAACCACGGATTCGATGAAGGCAGACGCCTTTCACGCATGGCCTGGCTGAATTCTACTGTTGGAATGGACAACAATATTACCCGGGGATTTGACCCTGTAATGCGAGAAGGAAATAGGCTTAAAATACTTGGGCGCAGCATGGATATTGGCCCAAACGGGCTTCCAGCTAAGGTCATGAGTTTTTTTGAACCCGCTAACCAGTACCTTCAGGCTGAAGGAGGGCAGATTATCAACCATCCTTTCCGGTTTATCATTGAGCAGGAGAACGGGGAAATCATTCATTTAAAGCCTGGAAAAATAATATTTACAGGCCAGAGCCCTTCTGGTATTTCCTGGATGGTCCATAATTCATCCAATGAATGCGAGTTAATTGTAAGTGGTGAAATGGAATATGACGGATTCACAGATTATAAACTCAGCTTAAAGTCAAAAAAAACTTTCACAGTTAATGATATCCGCCTGGAAATACCCGTGAATAAGGAAAAGGCTGATTACATGATGGGGTTAAATCACGAAGGCGGTGTGAGGACACCCGCATGGGAATGGAAATGGGATACCACGAAAAACCAGGATATGCTGTGGATAGGAGACGTAAATGGAGGGTTGAGAATCAAGTGGAAGGCCCAGAATTACCGACGGCCACTTATCAATATATATTATTCATTCGGACCTTTGCATTTACCCACTTCCTGGGGTAACGGAGGCAAAGGCGGGGTTAATATAAATGAAGAGGCAGAAACAGTACTTGTCAGTGCATTTTCCGGTCAGCGGGAATTAAAAGCAGGTGAGGTGCTGCATTTTGATTTCGAGCTATTGATCACTCCATTCAAAACCATAAACAAGGAGATTAAGTACGGGGATCGTTATTACCATGGTGGAAAAGCAAAGGGTGCGTCCGGGAAGCTGGATGCAGCAGGGATAAACGGCGCGAACATTTTGAATATCCATCATGCAGAAGATTTATATCCTTTTATCAATTATCCCTATCTGGATGAAAATTCGGAAGAGATCAGGCAACTTGTTGATGATGCTCATCAACGCGGGATTAAATTGAAATTATATTATACCACCCGTGAACTAACGAAGAACCTGCCTGAATTCTGGGCTTTTAACAGTCTTCAGGGGGAATTGATATATCCCGGGCCCGGAAATGAAACCCGTACCATAATAAATGTAGACGGACCGGCAGAATGGCTCAAAAATAACCTTCGCGAAAATTATATTCCCGCATGGTTTAATATAATAGGAGAGGGTAAGTTTCGGGGAGAGCTTGATCTGTCCGTTATCACAACACCGGATAGCCGGTTGAATAATTTTTATATCGGGGGACTCGACTGGATGGTTCGTAACTTTGAAATAGATGGCGTGTATATTGATGATTCAGCACTCGACAGAATTACATTGCGCAGGGCCCGGAAAATTATCGATAACAACCGTTCCGAAGGACGGATGGACCTTCACAGCTGGAACCATTTCAACCAGTGGGCAGGTTATACAAACTGCCTGAATCTATATATGGACCTGCTTCCCTATTTCGACCTGGTCTGGATTGGGGAAGGAAGAGACTACGACCGCATGCCAGATCATTGGCTGATAGAAGTATCGGGGATACCTTTCGGTTTACCAGGCCAGATGCTTCAGGATGGAGGGAATCCATGGCGGGGTATGGTATATGGTATAACAAACAGGGCAGGATGGTCAGGCGACCCAACGGAGATTTGGAAATTCTGGGATCAATATCATATGGGTGACAAAAAGATGATCGCATACTGGGATGAAGATATGCCGGTGACATCGAACAATGACCTGGTGAAAGCTACTTTATATAAAGGTTTGGATGAGCAAATTATTGCTGTTGCCAATTGGAGTAAAAAGGATCAGTCCTGTTCTTTGGACATTGACTGGAGCAAAATGGGATATGAAAAATCAGGATGGGATTATATGATCCCGGCCATTTCAGGCTACCAGGACGAACAATCTCCCGCTTCACTTAACGAGTTAATAATACCAGGAAGCAAAGGTTTCCTTATCATACTCAGAAAGACAGACCGGTAATCTGAATAAGGAAAGAATATGCTGTAGGATTAGGTATGAAATATCTCTTCCATTTCGGCCCACCATTCACCTTCAGCCCTTGTTTCAAACGGATTCATACATGGTTTGCAGACGTCCCACCATCGCTGGGTGGCAGGGTCTTTTCCCATCTTTCGCATATCTCCCTCATAATCATCTCCTGTATATTCAAAATAGGCGAATAATAAATCATCCTTCAGAAAGATCGAATAGTTTTGCAGATTACACTTTTTAATCATCTCCAAAACTTCCGGCCATACCGCGGCATGCAGTTTTTTGTATTCTGCCATTCTATCCGGTTTGATACCGCAAACCATACCAAAACGTTTCATCTGTATATACCTGTTTGTTAAATTTTTATGTCAAATTTTCCAAGATCAAGCGGATAATTTCCGTATTCCCGCACCAGCTTTACTATATAATCATAGGTAGGTCCTGTGACACTGCTGCTGACGGAATGATCAGACTGAAAGATATATCCTCCTCCCTTGGCAGCATTAAGTTTCCGCAATACTTCATCCCTGATCAGGTTCCGGTCACCAGTCTCCCAGACCTGAATGTTACTGTTCCCGCAAAACCCCAGTTGATGACCATATTCTTTTCGCAATTCGATTACGTCAAGGTTTGCTTTAGCTTCAAGGGGATTGTAGGCATCCAATCCGAATTCGACAAAATCTCCCAGTATTGAATTCACATTGCCACAGCCATGATAGATCACTGGAAGTCCATGCTTGTGGCAGTATTCTGTCATGGCCTTAACCCACGGTTTAAAATATAGACGCCAGTATTCCGGGTCAAAGAACATATTGCGGGAAAAGGCAACATCACCCCAAATTACCATGCCGTCAAGCAAACCATCCGCCGCCTGTATTTCTGCCATCAGGCTATCAAGATAAAACTGGCCGATGCGATTAATTGCTTCTCCGAAACGATCAGGGTACATGCATATCCACAGCAGGTAGTTCTCCTGTCCAATCAACCTGGTTAGGCATTCGGAACATTCAATCATACTTCCATATACCGGGAAGTCTGGTCTGATTCTTTTTACAGTTTCAAACCATGCAGGAGAATTCCGCTGAAAACCATCACCCACACCGGCAATCTGATTATCCCCCCCTTCGAAATACCTGG
>CAZXOJ010000386.1:0-4088 GCA_964642325.1 uncultured Bacteroides sp.
CCAGCTGATAAGATGGCCGCTTGAATTAGGTGAACCCATTGTAGAAGACCAGGGATTGCTAGACATAAGTCTGGAAGAAAAAGAAGATTGTATATTTATAAAGATACAATTACAGAGAGCCAAGAATATCCTTATCCGGGTAAAATCAAGTCAATAATTCCTTAACTGGACAGCTATGAAATTAAGATTCATGTATTTTCTTTTTCTACCCTTAATGGGCTGTGCTCAAGGAAGTATACACACGGAATATGTCAACTATGTAAATCCTTTGATTGGAACAGCTCCATCCACTACGATCAGTGCAATGAAACATGGGCATGGAACGGAGAATAATGCACAGGTCGTACCATATGTTACATCTCCATTCGGAATGACCAACTGGACTCCCCAGACAAAGGAGACAGAAAAAAAATGCCTCACTCCATACTATTATACTGATTCATTGATGCAGGGTTTTCGTGGAAGTCACTGGCTTAGCGGATCCTGTGCCCAAGAGTATGGAAGTATGACCATTATGCCTGTTTATGGAAACCTGAAATGTTTGCCATCAGAACGTGCGTCAGGCTTTTCACATGACAAGGAGACCGCTACTCCCTATTATTACCAGGTTCATCTGGATGATTATCATATAGATGCAGAGGTGACGGCAACCAAACGCTCAGGTTTGTTCAAATTTACTTTTAAGCGGGGAGGGGAAGCCCATATAGTGGTGAATCCCAATAGCGATGAAGGCAGAGGATATATTCGAATCAACCCTGAGAAAAATGAAATTATTGGGTACAATCCCGTCCACCGTTTATACCAGGGCTGGGGAGAAGAAGCCGGGTTTAGTGGATATTTTGTCGTTCGATTCAGTCGTGATATTGAGCAATTTGGAGTGTATGCAGGTACTAAGGTTCTAGAGGGTGACCTGGAAGTTACTGACTTGGAGAACCTGGGAGGATATGTTACTTTTCAAGTGGCAGCAAACGAAAGCATACATGCAATCATTGGGACCTCCTTCACCAGCATTGAGCAAGCCAGGAAAAACCTCGAAACTGAAACAGAAAACCTTGATTTTGAGAAGGCAAAGGTTGAACTGAAAGGAACCTGGGAAAAACTGCTTTCAAAAGTTCAGGTCGAGGGAAAGAATGAGGTGGATAAGATCAAGTTCTATACTGCTTTATATCATAGCTTTTTGCAGCCCAGGACTTTTAATGATTGCGATGGCTCTTACGTGAGTTTTGCCGGAGCAGAGCATGTGCTGAATTCTGGGGCAAAAGATTATTATGTTGATTTTTCCATGTGGGATACCTATCGGGCATCTCTTCCGCTTTTCAACTTGCTGATGCCTGAAGCGAGTGCTGATATGATGAGAAGCCTTTTATTGAAAGCAGAACAGGGAGGCTGGCTTCCCATATTTCCAATGTGGAACAGCTATACCTCAGCTATGATTGGAGACCATGTTATAGCAGCCATTGCCGATGCCTACATCAAAGAGGTAATTGATCTCAGTGAAGAGAACTATGCAAAATTGTTGAAAAATGCTTTTGAATCACCAGGTAGCTACGATACATATGCTGATGGGAAAGGACGCCGCGCACTGGAGTCATATCTGAAATATGGATACATTCCACTTGAAGATGAAGTGAAAGAGTCCTTCCATAGGAACGAGCAGGTTTCACGAACACTGGAATATGCTTATGACGATTTTGCCCTTAGCCAGGTAGCCGAAAAATATGGAGATAATCAGCATGCTGAATTATTAAAGGAACGGGCTTTGAATTACCGAAATGTATACAGCAGGATTGATTCCTGTGTAAGGGGAAAATTTGCAGATGGAAGTTTTACGGAAGACTTTGACAAATTTTCGAGAAAATCCTACATTACTGAGGGGACTCCTTATCAATACACATGGTATGTGCCGCATGATATCGGTGGACTGATGGAACTGATGGGAGGGGAAGAAGGATTCAATAGTAATCTTGACAATTTTCACCACTCCGGGCAGTACTGGCACGGAAATGAGCCGTCACACCAAATATTGTTCCTTTATAATTATTCCGGACAACCCTGGAAAACCCAGCAACTGGTATCTGAAATAATGGAAACGGAATATAGTGTTGATGTTGGCGGTTTGAGTGGCAACGATGATGCGGGTCAGATGTCCGCGTGGTATGTATTTGCTGCCTTGGGATTTTACCCGGTTTGCCCCTCCGTACCTGAATATGTAATTTCAGGTCCCAGGTTTGATAAAGTCACCATAAAACTGGATGAGTTAAAAGAAATAGTTATCAATGCTCCTGGAGCCTCTACGGGTAAAAACTATATCCATGGATTAAAATTGAATGGAGTGGTCTGGGATAAGAACTACCTTGATCATTTTGACATTGCCAATGGGGGCAGGATCGATTTTGAGATGGGTGATACACCAAACCTGGAATGGGGAACAGGCAAAGAGGCACGTCCTTACTCTATTCATGAATAACCCTTAACTATGAAAACAAACAACCTACTAAAGTACGCAGTATCATTTTTATTCCTTTTCCAGGGCGGATTGGATATGAAAGCTTCTGCTGACGAAAATCAGGCATTTAATGTTATTGAATTTGGAGCTGTTCCTGATGGAATGACCTTGAATACCCAGGCCATCCAAAACGCCATTGATGCAGCTTTTAAACATGGAGGAGGGAGGGTACTACTCCCAAAAGGAAGATTTTTATCTGGCAGTATTGTGCTGAAAAATAGGGTAGAGTTATATCTCGATGGTGAAGCCACCTTGCTGGGAAGCACCAATCCTGTTCACTATAAGGAGATGAACAACTGGCGTGCCCTCATTCTGGCCGAAAATGCTTCAAAAATTGGAATCAAGGGAAAGGGGACCATCGACGGACAGGGAAGGGCCCTGGCATTGAATGCGGATAGTTTGCACCATATTGGAGAATTGGTAGATCCCAGATATAACCTAAGGAGAATGCGTCCAAGTGAATATTATCGGCCGCAACTGATTTATTTCTTAAAATGCACTGGGGTAGAGGTATCTGATGTAAGTCTTAAAAATGCATCCTGCTGGGTGCAAACTTATGAACAGTGTTCTGATGTGGAGATTGATCATGTCAAAGTAGAAAGCAGGGCCTACTGGAACAATGATGGATTTGATATCGTTGATTGCAAAAATGTACGGCTTACCAATTGTGATGTTAATTCTGCCGATGATGGTATTTGCCTTAAGTCCCATTCAGCAGATCATATCAACGATCAGATTTACATAGCAAACTGTACTATAAGATCCAGTGCAAGCGCCATAAAGTTCGGGACCGCCTCTCATGGAGGGTTTAAGAATGTTATCATTGAAAATATCAAGGTTTTTGATACTTTCCGGTCCGCCATTGCCATTGAATCAGTAGATGGAGGATTGATTGAAAATATAGAGGTTTCGAATATTTCAGCTGTGAATACCTGGAATCCCATTTTCATCCGCCTGGGTCATAGAGCCGGAGATAGACCTGGGATCATAAGGAACATATCAATAAGAAACATGAATGTACAGGTACCCTTCGGCAGGCCAGATATCGATTATGATATGCGTGGACCGGCAGTTGGTTCTTTGCATAATCCCTTTCCTTCTTCCATCGTAGGAATTCCGGGCCATAATATTGAAAATGTTACCCTGGAAAATATCCAGATCACCTATCCCGGCAGGGCTACCAAAGGTATGGCGTATATCCCGTTGAGCAGATTGGAACAGGTGCCCGAACAGGTAGAGGAATATCCTGAATACTCAATGTTTCAGGAATTACCAGCCTGGGGGTTTTATGTGCGTCATGCAAAAGATATAGCTATGAAAAACATTACCCTGAAGCTTGAAGACCGGGATTACCGTCCTGCTTTTGTATTTGATGATGTGGATGGTTTAGGTATGGAGGGTATTGATCTTCCAGCAGAACGGAAATTACAGATTGCATTCAGGCAGGTGAGAAATGTGGATCTTGATAACAAGGCCGCAAAACAGGTCAATGAAGTGGATAATAAATAACCATAATAATTATACAGTGCATGACAAGCTACAAACAGATTTTTGAGAACAATAAAAGATGGGTTGCTGAGAA
>CAZXOJ010000387.1:0-4085 GCA_964642325.1 uncultured Bacteroides sp.
GGGCTGTAGCCAGCCGTAATCTAAAGGAAAGATCCCGGCTTGTTACGATGGTCGTAACCATCCTGCTTGCATCCGGTGTTTGGACTCTTCTGCGAACCGAAGGAATGACAGGTGAGGCGCGTCATGATTTCGAGTGGCGTTGGTCAGACACAAGAGAGGAGCGGTTCATGGCCAAAACTGTCGAAAAACTAACAACGCTTCCATTAGATTCGGAAGCAATGGATACTGAAGCAGAGTGGCCCGGTTTCAGGGGCCCCAATCGCGATGGAATCGTACATGGAGTAAAAATAGAGACTGACTGGTCTACATCATCTCCCAAAGAGCTGTGGCGCAGGCAGATTGGACCTGGCTGTTCGTCTTTCTCTGTCCACGGTACCCTCTTTTACACACAGGAACAGCGTGGTGAAGACGAAATCGTATCCTGTTACAACCTGGCTACTGGTGAACCGGTATGGATACACCGGGATGCTGCAAGGTTCTGGGACTCACATGCCGGAGCTGGTCCACGTTCAACTCCCACGCTGAGTAAAGGTCGCGTATATTCAATGGGTGCAACAGGAATTCTTAGCGTTCTGAGTGCAGGAAATGGTGATGTTCTTTGGTCGCGCAATGCAGCCTCCGATACTGAAACGGAGCTTCCTGGTTGGGGATTCACGTGCTCACCCCTGGTGGTCGGGGATGTTGTAATAGTCGCCACTGCCGGATCACTTGTCGCTTATGACATCGCTACCGGCGAACCACGCTGGTTTGGCCCGGACGGTGGAGGTGGATACAGTTCACCACATTTGTTGACAATAGCCGGAGTAGAACAAGTCTTGTTGATGAATGGAGAGGGTGCGATCAGTGTTGTCCCAGCAGACGGTACCGTGCTCTGGGAGCTTCCCTGGCCTCAGAGAGACCGCATCCTGCAGCCGGCCATTGCCGCCAATGGAGATGTCCTGCTTAATACCGGGGGGGCAGAAGGTATGCGCCGCATTATGATTTCGCAGGGATCCGACGGATGGACCTTGGAGGAGCTCTGGACATCGGTCCAGTTGAAATCCTACTTCAATGACTTCGTGGTTCACGGAGACCTTGCATTTGGTTTTGTTGGCCCCAGCCTGGCATGCATCGACCTTGAAGATGGTAAACGCAAATGGAAAGGAGGACGATATGGTGGCCAGATCATTTTGTTGGCTGACCAGGACTTGCTGCTGGTGCTAACGGAGAAGGGTGAGATAGCACTGGTTGAGGCAGCCCCCGACCGGTTAACGGAGCTAACACGGTTCCCGGCTATCGAGGGCAAGACCTGGAATCACCCGGTGATGGTCGGAGACATCCTGCTGGTTCGAAACACCCAGGAGATGGCCGCATTCCGTTTGTCCCTCTCGGGCGGCTGAGAGGAGTTTTTTTCAAAGGTCAGTTGATTCTATTTCATCAGTACCATTTTTCTCGTAAGATTGACCTCATGGCCCGTCAGGCGATAAAAATAGGTGCCAGGTGACAGTGCTTCAGCATCGAAATCAATATTATACCCTCCAGCTTGTAATTTCCGGTCAACAATCCTTCTAATGACCTGACCTTGAATATCATACACAACAAGTTGATACAATCCCGGTTTTGCAATTGAAAATTGAATCGTTGTATGTTGATCAAAAGGATTAGGATAGTTTTGTGACAATTCGAAGGCAAGCGGAAGAGCTTCATTATGAATCACTGCGGTGGGTGGCGTCAGCAATGAATCAATGGTAAGAGATGCATTGTCACAGTTGAAATCCCCGGTATATGGGCTTACGGTTTCAATGTAAAAAACGGCATTTTGAAGGGTACCCTCCCAATTGATTAATAGGTTACTTAATATTTGTTTCCATTCTCCAGGTGGGATGGTATCACCGGCCCCCAGGTATGATGTCGAGTCTCCAAACGTGATCTGAACAGTAACTTTACCGTTAAAAGCGGTATCGGCAGGGGCTTTCATATAGGCAGAACTGGTATAATATCCAGGTCCATGCTCACGCAGAATTTCAGTAATGTCCTGTTGCACACTTCCCCAATTGGCTTGCCTTTTCGATACCAGCATGGCCGCACTTCCTGATTGCACGGGATCATCTACAATTTCAATGGCGGCTCCATTCCCGCTCCATCCTAAAATCCCGAGTTCAAAATCAGGGTTAATTAATAAATTATTTGTGTCTTCCTCGCTTTTCACTTTGTTCAAAGTAATTTTATCCACATATACATCACTGCTCTCACCAAATACACGGACAACCTGAACTCCGGTTTCCAGGTATACAGTATCCTTGATTGAGCTGAATTCAGTTTTATCAGCATTCTGTGGAACGGGAAGTGATGCTGTATGAATGGCTCCATTAAATCTTGCCTGGATGGTTTTTCCCTCTCCAAGGGTGGATACATCCAAAATAACTTCAAACAAAGAAGCTGTATCGACAGAGAATGAATATTCCTGCCATTCACCTGGCTGGGTGATCAACACTGCATAGTTAGTATCCCCTACTGAATCTATCTCAATACCCTCATCCGGCCGATAAAAACCAAGGGTATTTATTGAGTCACCTGTATTATAGGCAACCTGCTGTCCCCCCAGGTCAAAATCTTCAGCCTGGATTATTCCCGGAGCTTTCATAATTGATCCTGAAAAAGGAAACTGCCTTGTCTGAATATTCAATAGCTGATGGTCCCAATACGCATGATTTCTATAGTATGTGGCATAGTTATCTTTACCTCCTGTACACCATGTTGCCTGTGCAAAACCAAATTCGTCGGCGGTTTTGGTGAGATGCTCATACCATTTTACCAAGGATGGGCGATGGGCTTTACGGGTTACCCCGAATTCACCCAGCAATACAGGGACATCGTTGTTGTCTGACCAATCTTTGGCTACGGTGAAATCTTGGATCATCTGTTGGTATTCAGCAGTTGTTCCCCAGGTACCCTGGCCAAGCTGGCAATATTCATAGGGGACATAATAGTGAAAGTAGACAAGAATGTAAGGATCATCAGGAATATTAAGGTTGTAAAAGATCCGGTAATTTGTCATCCTTGGATTTGTATCATTGCCTCCACCGGTAAATATCACAATCCTGGTCGGGTTGCTTTCACGGATGATTGGGAATATCCTCTGATGTAAAGTATCCACTTCAGCCCGGCTCAGATCGAAATAAGGCTCATTAACGATCTCAAAAACCAGGTTTTCCGATTTATTTGCGAACCTGGTCGAGATCTGTTCCCACAGTTTTTCAAACCTCTCTATGTTTTTTGGAAATCCATCATATAACCAATCATCGTCATGGTGGGAATTGATGATGACCACCAGTCCTGTATCCAATGCCCAATCAATCACCTGATCCACCCGGGCCATCCATGCTGAATCTATGGTAAAAGGTGTTGAGTCCAACATGTGATTTGTCCAGCGAATCGGGATCCTGACAGAGGTAAATCCGGCATCAACAAAATCATGAAAGTAATATTCTTCCACAGGTGCTGACCAATCGCCCTCGTTGGGAGCCTCGAGGGTATTCCCCATGTTTAGTCCTTTCCCCATCCTTTCCACCATCTCCCATGGCGTTACCTGTCCAAATGTAATTGTGCCAGAAAGAGATAAACCTACTAGGATCAGCTTGAAAAATTTCGAGTTCATTTTGTACCTCCTGTTGCTGTGATTTTAATAGAAACAAAGATAAACTAATTTAGATTTGTATGGTTTTCTGGAAGGGATGATGCTAAAATATATGTATTGGATTTGGACCAGTGAAAGCATAACTTTAGATGCACTTATTTTTAACATGACTTTGGAAAATTGCTGACAATATGAAAAAATTAATTCTTCTATTAATTGCATGCTGGACAATTCTGTCCTGTTCATCTGAACATAAAGATTCACCTTTAGAATTTGTGATTGGCAAAGGGACCAACCTGGCCCACTGGTTATCACAAAGCAGCAAAAGAGGGGAGGAGCGCCGCTTATTTATCCAGGAAAAGGACTTTGAATATATTGCTGAGCTGGGATTTGAACATGTGCGCCTGCCCATTGATGAAGAACAGATGTGGGATGAACAGGGCAATCGTCATAATGAAGCCTTTGAAAT
>CAZXOJ010000388.1:0-4080 GCA_964642325.1 uncultured Bacteroides sp.
ATCCTGAATATGCGGATTGTCTTGAAAAAGAAAGGGTTGGGAGTAACATGGTGCCGGCCGCCATCATGGAGCCGGTTCTGATAAATTCACGTCTGTTTGTCTTCATAATTGTTTGTTAATATTATAATAAGCCTTATCTATTTTACAGAAATTTTAAATCTAATTATAAACTCTCATTTTGAGAACATTTTTTCTCATTATTACTAAACAACCATTCCTGCCATTAATGACTATCATTCGGAGAAACTGAACCAATCCAGGTCAAACCTTCCTTTTGTCTTTCCTTTAAAAACAAGGTAAATGTCTTTTATTCCTACTACTTCTGATATTTTTCCGGATATCATCATGAAATTATTCTGATTCTTCATCTTCGGAATGTCTACAATCCCCAGCAGTAATCCAGCTGGACTATCCTGTCTTATCTCTATTTGTCCACTCCCATTAGTTGCGTTTATGCTAGCTGAAAAGACATCTGCGTATTCTTTGAAATTCATATTGGCAAACCTCAGCCAGCTCTCATTGCTTATATTTGAAACTTTAAACCCTCCATCAGCAGTAACTTCTTTAGCAATACCTGGAGAAATCTCATAGTACCATTCAGCCTGAATTTCGGACCAGGACGCTTCATATTGTCCTACGCCTGTTCCAAAATGCTTATCAAGGAAATCGGTATCTGTAACAATACGCCCATTTTCATCAAAATGGCAGTAGGTAATAATGGACTCTCGATACTTAAACCCTGGCCTCAGATAATAGCACCAATTCTGATAAAACTGGCCCTTCCACCAGAAGAAGCTTCCATGGGCATATTCGCTTAAATTATGGCCATTCCCAACTTCTCCAACACATTCATAGGGGCCATACATATTTTTTGAAATAGCATAGTCACGTCCCCAGGTCAGATAATAAGTATCCTGGTATTTGAATATGTAATTTTTATCCATCCAGGCAGGAGCATCCTGCCATTCTTTTCCTTTGATCTCGATGGGCCGGGGATCTTCGGCAATGGATATCATATCTTCATTGAGCCTTGCTATATGGAAGCCCCCTCCCTCCTTGTCTCCATAAATCAAATAAGGTGTTTTTGGCTTATCATCATCGATAAGAATTGTTGGATCGTGCATGGGAGATACCAGAGGTTTACCTAAAGCATCTTTAAAGGGGCCTTTGGGAGAATCTGAAACCATGACACCTACACTTCTTTTCCTGTCTGAAAAATAAAAATAGTATTTCCCGTTTCGTGTGGCAGCATCACCAGCCCAGCAATCAGTACTGTTGTCAGGCATGTAATTGTTTTTGGTAGAAATGGTTCCCACCTGTTGCCAGTTGATCAGGTCAATTGTGGAAAATATGCGCCATTCCTTCATTACCCATGTTTCATCGTCGGGATGACTGTCATGCCCGCAGTACAAAAAAATAGTATCATTAAATACCCGTACATGTGGATCGGACATGCCAATATCCTTAACAATTGGGTTCTGGGCCAAACTGAGCTTTCCACATATAAGCAAAATGGTAATTATTATGGACTTTGAATTATTCATTTTCTATGCATTATTGAGAGAAAACTACAACCCGATGATTACAGATTGACCTGAGTAAAACCCTGTTGGAAGATCTATTGCTAAATCGCTCATGTTTGTGGCCCTATTATAAACAGACATGAGCTTATCTTTATCACTTGTATCTATGTTCCCAGAAATTTTCATAAGCATGCGACTGAGTTTGCGCGTAGGATCTGCCACGGAAATCTCTTTCACTACATCATCAGCAATCTTAAGCATAACCGCACCTGGACTGGCCAGTGATATGACCAGGTTATCTGAGATACTAAGCTCTCCTGCCTGGTAAAATATGATCTGGCATATCCCCAATTCAGTATGCATAACAGCCTGTATTAAACGGTTATTGGCCATTATTTTTATACCTCGGTTATCATCCATGTTCTCCAAATCTGTATTCGGTACAACGATGTATTGATACTTGACATCTTTGGCGATCATTGTTTCATTTCTAAGTCCACCAAGCCTTCCCTGCGGCCGTACTCCATGATTAATCCACAACTTAAATACATCTTTCTTTACCAACTCTTTTGAACTTCGCGATTGCTTATTAATATCATACCAGGTCCCACTCTCCGGTTTATTTGAAACATGAATGCCGGTAGGTTCAGGAAAGATATACCCGGTACCATCGTGATGGACCCAACTCACATTGCTGATTTCATGTTCGCCCACAGTTATTGTTTTTTCATTACCACTAGCAGCTACGACAACATTGCCTCTCAGATGCGATTGGTTCATGGTGGTTGCCACCGGCAACTCCGAATTGGATTCAATACCAGCTCCAAGACAGACATATTCCTTATCAAAAAAGAACCAGGATTTTCGGGCTTTGGTGTAATCATGTGGACTGATAAAATCAAAGCCAACTGCACCATAAATTCCGTCGGTAACAGCTCCGACAAAATCAGTAAATCCATCCTTCTGGATCTCCCGTCCCGATGGAAGATCAGGTTTCTGCAGAACAGTTGTTCCAGGAATTTTTTGCCAGTCATATGCCGGCCAGATATTTAAGTATTCATCTCCTTTAATGGACAAATAGTTCGTTCCATCCCCCCTGTGATGATTTTTAAGTCCCTCTGAATTATGTGGATATTCCATATTTCTGTTCCTTACAGAGAACATCCTTACGGAAGTGTAAAAATCAGGGCGTTGGAAAACGAAATGCTCGGTCTGCCAGAAGAATTTAGCAAATGATGATGTTGGTTTTACTTTTCCCTCCCTCAGATTAATAATTTCTTCCAATTCCTCTTTTCGGTAATCCGTGGCTGCCAGTAATCTTTTTGGGGTGGCTGTGCTGTAAGGACGGAAAGTTTCCTTCCTGGAGATCCCCCTGTTTACCACACCTTTTTCCGGATAAATGCCGTATACTGATTGTTTGCAAATACCATCCAGGTAATAATCAACCAGTTGCTCAATTTTTTCGTCGGAAAAAGCATATTTTGTGCCCGTAACATAAACAGCCCACTCTGCAAATGCATCGGCGTAACCAGTTCCGTATGAATAAGTTGTATTTACCCTGTCAGTACGGTGATGAAAACTATAATCATGCTGCATGCCCCTGTCTCCCGTCGTAAACCTTATCTCATCGTTGATCACTTTCATTAATTGTTCAAACTGGGCTTCATCTCCAACAACCAGGACTTTTTTGGCGGCTATTCCACCGATTTTAATCCTATCCCCACTCTGTCTTGCTCCCGAAGCCTCAAGATGGGCACGTCCAATCATGGGAATGGCTTTTTCAGCAAGTTCAGGATTTATATTATCATCCATAACCAACAGGATAGCCACCAGTGTTCCAGGGGTGTAGATCTGGTTATACCACCAGTTGTCACAAATAAAATCATGGTCACACCAATATTTCAGAGAAAGATTGATTACTTGCTTAAGCTTTCGACTCTTGTAATATCGAGATTCTTTATTGCTGTATGCCAAGCTCATCTCTGCCAGGTTACTTAGATGCCTGCGGTGTTCAAAACCCGTATTGGAAACGTCCACATAGTCAATATCTGGCCAGCTGCCATCTTCATTAATTGTTTTGATATGTTCTGCTACCATTGTGTCGTTAACCGGAGTTTTCATTATTTCTGAAACCACACGCTGTTTTACTACCTTGAAGTCATTCTGTGCATTTACTGCTCCGGTTAAAGCAATAATTAAGGCGAGGCAAGAAAATTTCAGTTTAGTTCTTTTCATGGTATTAAGCTTTGATGTTAGTTACCTTTCCAATTCCACTATAATATAAGGCGTCTCTACTTCCAGGTCAGGATATATCAAGCCATGGCCATCATTGTCCATCACTTCGATGAAATACATAAAATCAAATCGCGTATCAATTTCACTGGAAGGGACAGTAACCTGGTAATTATTACTTCCCGTTTCGGCTAACATGGAAAGGGTTCGATAATCCAAATGTTGATTGACAGCGCGGTAGCGGAGCCTTACCCATTTGACACCGGCAGGGGCTTTTATGCTTGAACTGATTTTAATGGCCTGGGCCAAAGGGGCATTTTTTACC
>CAZXOJ010000389.1:0-2846 GCA_964642325.1 uncultured Bacteroides sp.
CCCTGATGGCATTCTGGATGAATCCATCGATCAGTGATTTATGAAATCCCCCTTTTTCTTCGACCTGGAGAAATAGTTCCCATGCTCCCTCTGTTATGGTAGCGGTCAGCTTCTCAATATAATAGGATCCTGCTGCCGGGTCAATCACCTTGTCCAGGTATGATTCCTCCTTGAGTACAACCTGGGTATTCCTGGCTACGCGGTTTGAAAAATTATCCGCCAGCCTGAATGCAGTATCATAGGGTCTGACCGTGAGTGAATCTGTTCCACCCAAAACTGCGGACATGGCCTCTGTGGTCCCACGTAACATATTCACATGTGGATCATATATCGTCTGATTCCAGGCAGAAGTATTGGCGTGGATGAACATGGATTGATCCAGGGTCGCTTCTGCAGACCAGGCCTCAATGATCTTTGACCATAGCATCCTTGCAGCCCGTAGCTTGGCAATCTCCATGAAATAACTAGAACCTATGGAGAACTGGAACTGTATGTGTGGCAGGATCTCCCCGGGTTGAGTCCCCAGCTCAGTTAATTGTGCCAGGTATTCATTTGCCTGTGCAAGGGTGAAGGCAAGGACCTGTGTTACAGAAGCACCAGCGTCGTGGAACAGGTTCCCCCCCACATGGATAAGCCTGAACCCGGGCAGGTTGGCCTTTACGAAATCAAGGCATTCAATCTGTTCGGAAAAATCTGTAATCATATCCCTGGAAAAGTTTCCTGTGGATACCAGGGTCCCCAAAGGATCAAAAGTGATACTCCCCTGGACAGTTTGCGGATCTATCCCGGCACTCATTACATACCTGTATAGAAAATGTAGTACATCGCTGAACTGTGCACTAAGGATAAAATTGACAGGTATCCTCTGCAGCGGGAGTTCATTAAGCAAAGCCGTCATATCTGCCTCCGATAATCCTTCAAGGGAAGTCAGATCAAATCCAATGGAGTCGACTCCTCTCTGAATGATATCCAATGCATTCCGATTGGCTGTTTCTATATCAATGACAAGCAGGTCCTGCCTGGTCAGCCATGCATTGTTCTCGGTCTTTGAACTGTAGATGAATGGATCAAGATCTTCAAGATCTTCCGATCTGTAATAGGGTTTTATTTGATACCCGTCCGGCGTATGCCAGATAAGTTTTTTCTCATAATCCCCATCATTCAGGCCTGCTTTGATCTTTTCCTCCCATGCCTCTGTTGAGACTGGTGGAAATCCAGCGAGGAAAGATTCTCTTCCAGGCGTTTCTTTCTCCATAGTAAAAGCATTTTTTCATAATTATCAGAAGCGGTATGAGATACCGATATTGACATTGATGGTACCGACACTCATATCGTAGCTTGATTTCCCGGTAGCACCCCCAACTAAACTGTTTTCGTCTACAGATAATGTCGGCGTACTGTGGAAATAATCTCCGGATAAACGAATGGCATAATTGGAATTGATATGGAATCTTATCCCTGTCCCCAGCATATAGGCAAAACTTGTCGTAGTTCCACTGCGTGTGTAAAAGAAGGTTTCTTGGGCGGTTTTTACTGTTAATTCCCAGGGCGGTGATAATAAAATGCTGAAGCCAGCTACTGCCCTGAAATCCAGGCTCATAAAAGCGATTGGAATGGTAAGGAAGGGTCCAGCCATGAGGTTGGAATACATCCAGGAACCATGGTTAAAGATCACCTCCTCAATCTCAGGTGGGACAGGCCCCGTGATGGCATCGATCAGGTCTTGTTGAAGCTGATCCCTGTCAGGTGGATTTGAACTGAAGGTAAAAGTGCCGGCAATGCCAAAATAATAATCAAAAACATAGGCACCGGAGAATTCTATGACAAATCCGGGCAGTGCATAGCCACCATCTTCGGCCACGCTCTTTTTGGCAAACTCCTCACTTGGCAGGGAAGCCCCGAAACTGAGTCCCAGGAAACTCCGTTGGGCAAAAAGGCCTGCAGTTAATATTCCACCCAGGAATATAATGAAAGCAATCTTTTTCATGATTCTCATCTAAGCGTTAGAACTCCGGGCGCAAATATAGGGATAATTAAGCTACTTAGTCAAGGGTTCCGGTCATCTTTGACGGGTCCACCCATTGATCAAAATCTTCGGCTGTCACATATCCCAGGTCAAGTGCGGCCTTTTTGAGGGTTGTATTCTCATTATACGCCTTCTTGGCAATTTCCGCTGCTTTATCATACCCGATATGGGTATTCAATGCCGTGACCAGCATCAGGGAGTTGGAGACATTTTCTTTGATCACCCCTGCATTGGCCTCTATCCCAATGGCACAATTGTCATTGAAGGAAATACAGGCATCTGCAATCAGTCCCGCGGATTCAAGCAGGGCATCGATCATTACGGGTTTGAAAACATTTAATTCAAAATGGCCATTCATCCCACCAATTGTAATGGTCGTATCGTTACCAATAACCTGGGCACAGACCATGGTTAAGGCCTCTATTTGGGTCGGATTTACTTTCCCGGGCATGATGGAAGAACCAGGTTCATTCGCTGGAATGATGATCTCTCCTATGCCGCTGCGTGGACCGGAAGCCAGTACGCGGATGTCATTGGCAATCTTCATCAGGCTGACTGCCAGTCTTTTCAGGGCACCAGATGCCTCTACAACAGCATCATGGGCAGCCAGGGATTCAAATTTATTGGGCGCCGTAACAAATGGATACTCGGTAAGGCTGGCTATTTTTTTGGCCACCAGGTCTGCATAACCTTTGGGAGCATTTATACCTGTCCCAACAGCCGTTCCTCCCAGGGCAAGTTCAGTAAGGTGAGGAAGGGTGTTTTTTACTGCTTGCAATCCGTGATCCAATTGTGAAACATATCCTGAAAACTCCTGGCC
>CAZXOJ010000389.1:2946-4068 GCA_964642325.1 uncultured Bacteroides sp.
CCCGAATTTTTCCAGGCGGTACTTTGCTGCCTGGCTTCAACAAAGAGGTCATGGAAGAAGACCAGGTCGCTGAGTCCCTGGGATCGCCGGTACTTATTGACGTTATGATGAATTTCCATTTCGAATGCGTCAACCTGGTAAAAAGGTTCATCTTTCTTGCAGGAAAAGACGATAATACCGATCAGGCATATCGTCAGAATGGTGCGGAAGAAGGTCAAACTTGTCTGTTTCATGATGAATTTAAATTTACAATAAATTATCAATATTCTCAGGTGGCTGGCCCAGCACTGCTTTATGTTCTGTAACAATGATGGGGCGCTGGATCAATCTCGGATTTTCGGACAGGATAAAGATCCATTCCTCATCCGGAATGTCCTTTCCTTTTAATTCCTTTTTATAATAGTCCTCCTGTGTCCTGACAAGGTTGCTTGGGGGGGTATTCATTTTTTCGAGGATTTCCCTGATTTCCTCCTGGGAGATCCCGTTCTTGATATAGTCGATGGTCTCAAAGTCACCTGTTTTGTCTTGCAGGTATTCGAGTCCGGCCCGGCTTTTCCGGCAGCGGGGATTGTGATAGATCCTGATCATGTTTATTCTCCTCCAAATTGCATTAAGTATTCTTTAATAAATGCGTTCAGGTTTCCGTCAAGAACATCATTTACATTACCGGTCTCAAAATTGGTCCTGATGTCTTTGATCATCTTGTAGGGGTGCAGGACATAATTCCTGATCTGCGAACCCCATTCTATTTTCTTTTTCTGTCCCTCGATCTCGGCCTGCTTTTCTTTCTGTTCCCTCAGCTCCAGTTCATATAATTGTGACTTCAAGATACGAAGGGCATTATCCTTATTTTTCATCTGGGACCTGGTTTCCTGGTTCTCTATGACCAGTCCCGATGGCTGGTGCCTTAATCTTACCGCAGTTTCCACCTTGTTGACATTTTGTCCCCCAGCACCACTCGAACGATAGGTCTCCCAGGTAATGTCTCCGGGATTAATGATGATCTCTATGGTATCATCAACCACCGGAGAAACAAAGACCGATGCAAATGAGGTATGCCTGCGGTTGGCGGAATCAAAAGGGGACAACCGGACAAGCCGGTGTACTCCGTTTTCGCTTTTC
>CAZXOJ010000390.1:0-4059 GCA_964642325.1 uncultured Bacteroides sp.
GTTACGGCCGGCAATTAAAAACGGATCTCACTGGCTCTGTTGTCAAAGTCTCCACAAAAGATCTTAATGAAGTGCCCACCGTCACATTTGAAAATGCCCTTCAGGGTGTATCTTCCGGAGTTCACGTCGAGCAGTCCAGCGGAAAGCTCGGGGAAGCCATCAAAGTCCGGATCCGCGGTTCCAGTTCCATTTCAGCAGATAACCAACCGCTGTATGTTATCGATGGGATTCCCCTTTATACTGAGGATACTGGAAACAACAACAACCACCCGACAAATCCCCTTGCCCAGTTCAACATGAACGATGTCGAAACGATCGAGATCCTGAAAGATGCCTCCGCTGCAGCCATTTACGGCTCCAGGGCTGCCAACGGAGTTGTTATGATCACGACCAAGCGGGGAAAAGCAGGCAGGACGAATATTGACATCAATTTTTCACATGGTGTCAGTAACCGGGCCAATGTTGTTGGTTTCCTGACGACAGATGAATACCGGGAAATGTGGGACGAGGCAGGTGAGAATTACCTTGCCCTTGATGATTGGCTTGGCCTTGGTGACATGGATACCTACCGGGAATTTGTGAATGGTTACTGCCCGGGATACCTAGATTCAGAATACGGCCAGACCTTTAACACAAACTGGGAAGAAGAAGCCTTCCGCACAGGAAGTGTTACCAATTTTGATCTGTCTGCAAGTGGGGGGAATGAAAGAACAAGTTTCTTCACAGGTGTTTCCTACCTTGATCAGGAGGGGATCCTTATCAATAACCGATTCAGGAGGGCCAGCGCTCGCCTGAACCTTGACCATTCAGTCTCTGACAAACTGAAGATCGGTATGAATAGCATGATCTCAAGAACAAGGCTCGACAGGGTGTCAAATGACAATGCATTTTCCACTCCCATGCAGCTGGTCGCCTTGCCACCTGTACAGCCAAAAATTGATCCTGAAACCGAAGAGCTGAATACAAATACGCTGTATTTTAACGGTCTTATCGATGCCCGTGACAACTATGCTAAAAATGTGGCTTACAGGGCCATGAATAATATGTACCTCAACTGGGAATTTGTCAGGGGACTGGCATTCCGTTCTGAAGTAGGATTTGACCTTGTCACACAGAAAGAAGATCAATTCCAAGGCAGGGTGACCCAGGATGGAGCTCCTGACGGGAACGGCCTGGCACGTTCGGTGAATGTGATAAAGCTAACAACCAATAATTACCTGAGTTTTTCACGGGATATTGGTGCTAACCATGCTTTAGAAGCGGTGGCCGGAATGAGCTTTGAGAATATCCAAAGGGATCTACACTGGATTAATGCAACCGGATTTCCAACGGATGCCTTCCAGACAATTGCCAGTGCAACTACTGCCAGTGCCTTTACTTCGGAGGAGACTGCATTCTCCTATCTTTCCTATTTTGGCCGTGCGAATTATAAGCTGATGGACAAGTACCTGGTGACCCTGAGTGTACGTCATGATGGATCATCAAGGTTTGGAACGAACAACCGTTATGGTACATTTCCTGCCGCCTCAGTGGGCTGGATCATGTCCAGGGAGAATTTCATGCAAAATGCCAATTGGGTCAGTTTCCTCAAATTCAGGGGCAGCTATGGAGTTGTAGGAAACTCTGGCATAGGCAATTATGATCACCTTGGCACATACCGGGGAGCGGATTATGCAGGGACTTCCGGGATCAGGCCATGGAGCCTCTCCAGTCCCGACCTGAAATGGGAAACCACCACCCAGTATGATATCGGAATTGATTTTGGCCTTTTGAGGAACAGGATCAATGGTGAAATCGATTATTATTACAAACATACAACTGACCTCCTACTGGCCCGCACTCTGCCATCTACGTCAGGATTTACTTCTGTAACAGAAAATGTCGGATCATTGGAGAACAGGGGATGGGAATTCGTGATCAATACCAGCAACCTTGTGGGCCAGTTCACCTGGAATACAAGCTTCAACATATCCCAGAACCGGAACAAAGTGCTGGATATTAACGGTCCGGACATAATTGTAGCAGAAAACCGTGTCCGTGAAGGAGAGCCCATTGGAGTATTTGTAACAAGGAGTTATGCCGGTGTGAACCCGGATAATGGTCATGCCATTTATTACCTTGAAAACGGTGAAACCACGGACGATTATAACATTGCACCAAACCTGGTGGTCGGTAGTCCTAATCCCGATTTCGTAGGCGGCATGACCAATACATTCACATTCAAGGGATTCGACTTGAATATCCTCTTATCCTATGTCCAGGGGAACAAGGTATATAACGGTGGTGGCCAGTGGCAATCATCAAACTCGTCGGGTTGGCTGGATAACCAGACCAAAAGCCAGCTGAATAGATGGCAGAATCCGGGTGATGTTACAGATGTGCCTCAGGCAGTATTCCTTGGGAATGAGTTCTCAGGGACCAATGCTTCCTCACGTTATCTCTCTGATGCCTCTTACCTGAGGTTAAGGAGCGTCAGTTTCGGGTATAACCTGCCCTCATCAGTGGTTGAAAGGATGAAGCTTCGCAGTCTCAGGTTCTATGCATCGGCCACCAACCTGTTTACCTGGACCAGCTATGAAGGTTGGGATCCTGAGGTTAACTTCCTGGGAACTAACTATTCTACGACGACCATCAACATTGCTCAGGGGCAGGATTTCTATACAGCTCCACAGGCCAGGACGATCACTGTTGGTATAACGGTAGGATTATGATGAATTCAGCCAGTAAAACTCAAAATCAAAAGAAAATGAAAAAGATATATGTGAAATATATGATTGCGGTACTGCTGACAGGATTCATGGTTACATCCTGTGATAAGTACCTTGACATAGAACCAAGACAGGAAATCAGTGCGGAAACAGCCATCACCACTGGTGAAGACGTCCAGCTCTTGCTGATCTCAGCCTATGAGGGCATCAAAGGGACCTTTGGCTCCAATGAAAGTGGTGAACTATGGGGAGGTGGATTTAATTTTGCCAGTGAACTCCTGGCTACTTCAGGGGATGTATCCTGGGTTGGTTCCTTCGAGGAACAACGCGAATACAACCGAAAAGCCATTACCACCACCAACCTGATGGTCAGGGATGACTGGATCAGGGCTTACGAGGTGATCAACATTACAAACACCGTCCTCGGCGTCCTGGATGTAATTGAAAATGCAGACCAGAAGCTGCGGATTGAAGGAGAAGCAAAGGGTATCCGTGGAATGGTTTACTTTGAGCTGGCAAGGTTCTGGGGCCTCCCTTACGAAGCCGGACAAACCAATGACCAGCTTGGGGTTCCCCTAATTCTTTCCGCTACCATCGCAGCAGAAGATGTAACTTTTCCAAGCAGGGCTACGGTAGAAGCGGTTTACGCCCAGGCCATCGCAGATCTTGGAGATGCAGAAACCAATCTGACTGGATTTGGAGGCAATGACGGTTACATTTCCACTTATTCAGCAAGTGCATACCTCTCAAGGATCTACCTGCAGCAGGGAAGGTATGAGGAGGCTGCTCAAAAAGCAGACAGGGTAATTCAGTCCGGGGAATATGCGCTTGTTGAAGATCCGTTGGAAGCTTATAACAATAAAGGCTTCGTATCAGAAGACGTTTTCGCTATCCGCCAGACTGAGACCAGCAACCACGGTGAAAGCAACGGTGGCCTTTCCACTCATTATGCTTCGCTTGCAGGTCAGGGAAGAGGTGATGTGGAAATCAACTCTGCCTTCCTGGACAATTATGGTCCGAATGACCGGAGGGGTGGGCTGATGACCGAAACCATTCCGGAAGTTACCCAGATTGACAATGTCACCGATATGTATTATATCGGCATTGGTTCAACCAATTCAGGTTTTATCAACTGTGCAAAATACGGTGACAGCCGCAGGAATTTCCCGGTTATACGTTTGGCAGAGATGTACCTGACCCGTGCTGAGGGCAATTTCGAGGCCGGAACAAGCCATGGTGCCGCACCCCTGGAAGATATTAATACTGTCCGGGTAAGGTCCCAGACGAATCCACTTCCCAGTGTCGACAGGGACGCTATTCGCCAGGAGAGATATCTTGTGCTGTGGTGGGA
>CAZXOJ010000391.1:0-4058 GCA_964642325.1 uncultured Bacteroides sp.
TCATCCTTACCTTCCTTTTTATCACCATCCTTTTCCTTGTCTTTTTTCTCCTCTTTAACTTCTACTTCATCATTCCTTGCCGCCAGCGGGGAAGGAATACTGTCCCTCAACGATGCCGCTACGATCTGGGTGGCATTGGGATAGATCCAGGTCTGGTCCAGGTCACTGTACATGGAGTTGAATGAACGATTGGTCATGAAATACAGATACTTGCCTTCAGGGTCAAATACCGGTTGGATATCATCATAGTAACCCGATGTGACTTGATGAATGGCCTGGTCCTTAACCTCATAGAGAAAGATGGCAGAATTTCGGTTGGATACTTGCTTGCTATAAGCCAGCCATTCTGAATCATCTGACCAGTCGACCCGGAAAGCCCCCATGCTGAAATGGGCCATATTGGGGAGGCGGTCCACATCTGTAACATTATCCTCTTCCACATCATAGATACGGAAAGTCTGTTTGTTGTCCATAAATACCAGTTTTTTACTGTCGGGAGACCAATACAACTGGTACCTGTAACCTGGCCCGAGTTTTGTAAGTTTTTTTTCATTGCTCCCATCCGCTGAGACCATGCACAATTCATATTCCCCTGATCGGTCGCTCCAGTAGGCCACGTTTTTCCCATCGGGTGACCAGGCAGGGTAGCGCTCAGCAATTCCGGATGTCCGTGTGAGGTTTCTGATATAGCCATGCTCTGCCGGAACGGTGAAGACATCACCCCTGGCTTCAAACAACGCTCTTTTACCATCCGGTGAAATATTCCAGGATTGGATATTTTTCGAAACATTCCTTAGCCGGGGCTGAACAGAAGCAAGATCTGTTGACAGGTTGACCTTTATTTCCATGGTCTCCTCTGTTTCAAGATTCAGCAAGTATAAGTTGCCATCCGATTGGAATACCAGGTCACTGGGCCCGATGGAAGGATAATAAATATCTGATTCTTTGAATGCTGTGAGTTGCCTGAGTGAAGCATCAGCGGTGTTATAAACCCATATGTTCTGCCTGTTTTCTTCTCCCCGGTCAGAAAGGAAATAGATGTTGTCTCCATGCCACATCGGATCAGCATCCGTGCGGGGATGATCCGTGATATTCTTTGATTCCAGGCTGTTCAGGTCGAAAATCCAAATGTCAGGGGCATTACCTCCCTCATAACGCTTCCAGTTTGAGCTCGCCCGGCCTTCGGGATTGTATGCAATTTTCTCCATGTTTCCGGAAATGCTCCCGTTTCCGCCATAGGGTACAGCCAATTTCTCCGCCAGTCCCCCGTCTGCACTGATCTTGTAGAATTGTCCAGTGCGTTGGTTTCCACTTTCCCGGGAGGACCCGATCAGCAGGTTTTGATTATCCGGGTACCAGTCCACCAGCCCATCCCACATAGGGTGAAAGGTGATTCGCTGAGGTATTCCTCCCATTGCCGGGATAACATAAACCTCTGGATTTCCGTCGTAATAAGCCGTATAGGCGATCTTTAACCCATCTGGAGAGAACCTGGGCCTGGATTCCTCACCAAGAGGTGAACTTAGCCTTTGAGCCATTCCACCGTCCTTGGTTATTACCCATATATCACCTGCATATACAAAGGTAATATGTGTCTCCGAGACGTCAGGGAAGCGGAGCATACGCGCATCCACCTGGGCATCTGCTCCTGATATTAAACAAGGCAATGCAATGGCAAATAATAACCTGGAAATGTGATTTTTCATATGGTAGGATTTTAGGATATTGAATCATTAAATTTACAAAAATTACCCTCCCAGCCAAGTTACTTTTGATTTACAATATTTATTAAATATATTTGTCCGCGATGCGATTAAAAAGTTACTTAAAGAAAGAGCTTACAGGTCTTACAGAACATTTAATAAAAGTGTTTCAAAGCGGATGAGAATGGTATACCTGTAAAATAAATAAAACAGGAAGAAGCCGTTCTCAGTAGAAACTGGGAGCGGTTTTTTTTATACTGCCCGGAAGCGAATGGAAGGAAATAATATGAAAAACAGACCCCGACAACAGGGATTGTACCGACCCGAATACGAACATGATAATTGCGGGATAGGATTTGTTACCCATATCAAGGGACGGAAATCCCATGAGATCATAAAAATGGGATTGGAAGTCCTGGAGAATATGACCCACCGCGGGGCTGAAGGATCCGACAGCAAGACAGGGGATGGTGCCGGTATGCTCATCCAGGTGCCTAGGGACTTCTACCTGATCCAGGGGTACAGCGTCCCTCCTGAGGGACAGTTTGGTACCGGGATTATTTTCCTGCCCAGGGATAAGAAACAGGCGGGACAGTGTCTTAAGATCTTTGAAAGGATAATGATGGAGGAAGGAGTCAACATCATTGATTACAGGGAAGTTCCAAGAAATCACGAGGTCATTGGAGAATTGTCCAGGGCTGTTGAACCGGCGATGAAGCAAGTACTTTGCGAGGCAGACCTTGATCAGCTTGAACTGGAACGAAAGCTGTATGTAGTAAGGAACAGGACAGAAAATGCCATCCTTAAGTCAGACATTCCCCAGAAGAATCATTTTTACATACCCAGCCTTTCTACACGAGTCTTAATATACAAGGGGATGTTGACCTCGGAACAGTTGGGCGAATATTATCTTGATCTAAGGGATAAGCGATTATCAAGCGCCATTGCCCTGGTGCATTCCAGGTTTTCAACCAATACTTTCCCGTCCTGGGATCTGGCCCAGCCATTCCGTCTACTGGCACATAATGGAGAAATAAATACCATTAAGGGGAACAGATACTGGATGGAGGCACGTGAGTCCCTGCTTGAATCACATTACCTGGGCGAGGACCTTACCAAGATCTTTCCTTTGATAGAACCAGACAAATCTGATTCAGCCAGCCTGGATAATGTCCTGGAATTTATGTACCTGACAGGAAAGTCCCTCGCGCATGCCGTTTCCATCCTGGTGCCTGAATCATTCAATAAGAAGAACCCCATATCTGAAGAGCTCAGGGCATTTTATGAATATCACTCCACCTTTCTGGAGCCATGGGACGGGCCAGCCTCATTGATATTCTCAGATGGCCGTTACATTGGCGGAACCCTTGACAGAAATGGCTTAAGGCCTTCCAGGTATATCATCACCAATACCGATGTTATGGTAATGGGATCAGAAGTAGGAGTGAAATATTTCCCACCTCAGGAAATCGTAGAGAAAGGCAGGCTCAGGCCGGGAAAAATGTTGCTTATTGATACCAGGGAAGGGAAAATACATTATGACCCGGAGTTAAAAGAATCCCTGGCCACTCATAATCCATACAGAGAATGGCTGTCAAGGAATATGGTCAACCTGGAGGATATCGAGGTCGGGAGAAAGATTTCACCGAATATGGGAGACCTCCATAATCGTTATCTGAAGGCTTTTGGGTATGCAAAAGAAGATATAGAATTCATAATCTCGGGGATGGCAGAGAAAGGCAAGGAACCTGTCGGCAGTATGGGGAATGATACCCCTTTGGCTGTGCTTTCCGACAAGCCCCAAAGATTATTCAACTATTTTCGGCAATTATTTGCCCAGGTGACAAATCCTCCTATAGATCCTATCCGCGAAGAAATGGTCATGAGCCTTTCCGGTTATATTGGGTCATTTCAGGATAACCTGCTTCACGAGGGACCGGAACATAGCAAGATGGTAAAGTTGGAAACCCCCATTGTGAACAACACCTATTTCCAGGTCATTAAAAACTTGAGATACAAAGGTTTCAGTACAAGAACCATTCCGCTCCATTTTCGGGCAAGCCAGGGAAAGAAAGGTCTTGAACGGGCTGTAAAGATTGTTTGCGAGCTTGCTGAAAAAGCCATAGATGATGGCAAAAACTATATTATTCTTTCAGACCGGGGGATCACTCCTGAATTAGCTCCAATCCCCTCCCTGCTGGCTGTATCTTCCGTTCATCACTACCTGATCAATAAGCGTAAAAGGATGCAGATTGATATCATCCTGGAGACCGCTGAAGCAAGGGAAGTTCATCATTTTGCACTGCTTTTTGGTTATGGTGCCTCTGTGATCAATCCCTATATGGCTTTTGCCGT
>CAZXOJ010000392.1:0-4057 GCA_964642325.1 uncultured Bacteroides sp.
AAGATGGGGTCTTCGGATTTTCAGGATGGGATGCAAGCGACTGTGGGAATAACGTGAGCTAATGCGTGAGTATCGTAAAGGTGCCTTCAGAAAAGCCTTACGGAGGCTATTACCTTCCTGGTCGAAAAATGATACTACCCCGTCCTGCAAAAACGGGATGGCATAGAATTCATGGTTCGCATGATGGAAACAGGCCCCATGGATATTTCCAAGGCCAATGTAAGTTGAATCAACATAATGCTCATCAAAATCGATACTGAACCTGTCGCCGGGTTGAAGCCCAAAAAAATCAATGGTCCATGCATAGATCTCTGAGAGCTCAAAGGCCAGCATTGGGTCCAGGTCATTGTCCACCATAGTATTCCACAGAGAAGTTTCTATAATCCCTGAAGATTGTTTTGTCCTGACAATTATCTCTTTTTCCTGACGCATGACATGCATGCTATCAAGCAGGCTGAACAAAACATAATCCACAGGTGTATGCTCGTATACGAAATATTGAACCGTATGTAAACTGTCGGTTGAACAAAACAACTTGTAAGGCTTACCTCGACGTATTTTCCTGAGGTCGAATACATCCAATGAAGCCGCTGCCAACTCGTGTATGGTTCTGCCATCAACACCAAACTCATTCAATATGATTGACAGGGTCTGGTCCCTTTTCACTGTTCCGGAAATGGTATAAAAAGAATCCACTGGCAGGCCATATTCTCTTAAAACAACCTTCTCTTCTTCAAGACTGTCAGGCGATTCCTGGATCAGGATCCCTTCTCCCAGTTGGGCAGGTTTGGTGATAAAAATGACAGTGACGGTGATTGCACCTGCCAATAGAAAAAGCAATAGTATAGGAATAATCTTACGCACGTTTCTATCTCAATTTCAGATCACAATATTAATGATCCTTCCTTTTACGACAATGATCTTCTTAGGTTCCTCTCCATTCAGCCATTTGGAAGCAGATTCATGGTCAAGTACCTGCTGTTTGACCTCATCTTCCGGCATGGAAAGTGGCAATTCCAGTTTAAATCTCAGCTTTCCATTAAAAGAAACCGGGTATTCAAATACATCTTCTTTCAGGTATTCCTCATTGTAATCAGGAAACGGCTGGTTGGCAATCGTCGGAGGTTCACCATGAATGTTCCAGATTTCTTCAGCCAGATGAGGTGCAAAAGGGGCAAGTACCCTTGCAAAGGTAGTTGCCGATTGTTTATTCACCTTGCCTTTTTTGATGCAATTGTTGGTAAAGATCATCATCTGGGATATGGCCGTATTGAAACGTAATCCTTCAATATCCTGCTGTACTTTTTTTATCGTCTGATGCAAAGATTTATTGATATCCGGATCTTCTTCGTCTTTGTGGATGTTATTCAGTTCAGCAAAAAACCTGTATGCCCTGCCAAGAAAGCCAAAAACTCCTTTGACCCCAAGTTCTGTCCATGGTTTGGTGGCTTCCAGCGGTCCCATGAACATTTCATAGAGTCGCAAGCTGTCCGCTCCGTAATGTTGAACCACGTCATCCGGATTGATTACGTTTTTAAGGGACTTGGACATCTTGGCCACGATCTGTTTCAATTCTTCCCCGGTATTGGAATGAAAATACTTTCCATCCTTCTCCTTTACAAGATCGCTTGCGACCTTGGCACCGGTTGCTGATTCGTAGGCAAATGCCAGTATCATCCCCTGGTTGAACAGGCGGCTAAATGGCTCATCTGTGGAGACGATCTCAAGGTCATATAACACTTTATGCCAGAACCTGCTGTAGAGTAAATGAAGAACGGCATGTTCGGCACCACCAATGTACTGGTCGACGGGCATCCAGTACTTTTCAGCTTCCCTGGAAAATGGCTCATCATCATTCCCTGAATCTGTAAACCGAAGGTAATACCAGCAGGATCCGGCCCATTGTGGCATGGTATTGGTCTCGCGGCGACCCTTCCGGCCACTTGCATCTGATACATAGAGCCAGTCTCCCGCATTGGCAAGGGGAGATTCCCCATTATCGCCAGGGGTGTAATTATCCAGTTCAGGCAGCTCAAGTGGCAGATCCTGGTCATCCATCACTTCGATCTCTCCATCTTCCCAATGGATCACTGGAAATGGTTCTCCCCAGTAACGCTGCCGGCTAAATAGCCAGTCCCTCATCTTATAATTTACCATCTCGGTGCCAAGCCCCTTCTCTTCTAGCCAGGCAATGGTCTTTCTGATCCCATCCTGCTTTCTAAGTCCATTGATATCCAATCCACTGAAAGAACTCGAGGAATTGATAAAAACACCGTCTTCTTCCCAGCATTCTTCACCCTTCACCACCCTTGCCCGGGTTTCTTCATCTGCCTCATCAGGATCCAGGATGGGTTTGATAGAAACGCCGAATTCAGTAGCAAATTCAAAATCCCTCATGTCATTGGAGGGTACAGCCATGATAGCTCCGGTTCCGTAACCCATCAAAACGTAATCTGCCACCCATATAGGTATTTTTTCTCCATTCACCGGGTTGATGGCATAACTGCCGGTGAATTCCCCCGTTTTCTCTTTGGCCAGGTCGGTCCGGTCCAGGTCCGATTTCAACGCAGCCTTCCTCTTGTAGCTGGCTACATCCTCTTTTTTATCCTCTGTGGTGATCTGGTTCACCAGCTCGTGTTCCGGTGCCAGTACCATATAGGTTGCCCCAAAAAGTGTATCGGGGCGGGTAGTAAATACACGGATAGTCTTATCATGCCCATCAACCTGGAAATCCACTTCTGCACCGGTTGATTTCCCTATCCAGTTCCGCTGCATGTCTTTGATCCCCAGGGGCCAATCCACGGTCTCCAATCCCTCGAGCAATCGCTCTGCATAATGAGGGATACGCAACAACCACTGTTTGAGATTTCGTTTTACCACCGGATTTCCACATTTTTCATGGGTCCCGTCCGTGAGTACCTCCTCATTAGAACATACAATCTTGTCATGTTCGCAGTACCATACCTGTGCATTATCATAATAGGCAAGGCGCATGCTCCTTATATAATCCCTGATGGCAGTTTCTCCTTTTTGCTGAATATTTTCAGGGATAGTTAATTCTGCTATGGGTCTTCCCTTTTGCTGTTCCTTGTCGAACCAGGTATTGTACAGGCGGATAAAGATCCATTGAGTCCATTTAAAATACTTTGGGTCAGTAGTATTCACCTCCCTGTCCCAGTCATATGCCAATCCCAGTGACTTAATCTGCCGCCGGAAAGTATCACAATTCTTATTTGTAGTAATTGCCGGATGGGTCCCCGTCTCAATCGCGTATTGCTCTGCCGGCAATCCGAATGCATCCCAGCCCATGGGATGAAGTACATTGAATCCCTTCATTCGCTTGTACCGGGACACAATATCCGTTGCGGTATAACCCTCAGGATGACCCACATGTAGACCACTTCCAGAGGGATAAGGATACATGTCCAGGATATAATACTTGGGTTTGGAATGATCTATTTCAACCTTGAAAGTCTTATTCTCCTCCCAGTACGCCTGCCAGCGTTCCTCAATATCTGTGAAATTATAATCCATAAATTGCTATGCCTCAATAAAAGAAGTACAAAAGTAAAAAACTTATGCAGAAGAACATACTATGCAAAAAGCTATTTTTTTCTAAATTTGCAGAGCAAAATTCACACCTGCACACCCACACGCTTACCTTTTTGGTCCCGTAGTTCAATTGGATAGAATGCCAGATTCCGGTTCTGGTGGTTGTGGGTTCGAGTCCCGCCGGGATCACAGAATAAGCCCTGTAAGTACTATATTTACAGGGCTTTTATTTCCCGTTTCCGCCGATGTTTCCTTCCGAATCGGACCTGCCCTGTCTTATTAGTAAAAATCACCTCTTTGTTGTATTTTGCGGAGAGGATGGATAAAATATGCTGTTATGACTAAACTGAACAAAGATTACATTATCTATAATTTAGAAGAAGCAAGAATTGAAATAGATACCATTTTAAAGAAGCTGCATGAAGATCAGCACTATGAGAATGCTGATTTTTGGCCTGTGATGAAACATCTGTATCATCATATAAATACTGCATGGAATGCTAGA
>CAZXOJ010000393.1:0-4052 GCA_964642325.1 uncultured Bacteroides sp.
ATTAATTTCTAGTTACTAATTAGATTTCTATAATATTAAACATTAAATAATTTATTATGGCAGTATTAGTAGGTAAAAAAGCTCCGCATTTCAAGGCGGATGCAGTTGTCAATGGTGGAGAGATTATCTCCGGATTTTCACTAGATCAATTTATTGGAAAGAAATACGTGGTTTTTTATTTCTACCCCGCTGATTTCACCTTCGTTTGTCCCACAGAGATCCTGGCTTTCCAGGAAAAGATGGAGGAATTTGAAGAAAGGGATGTAGCTGTTATCGGCTGTTCTGTTGATTCGGCCTTTTCTCACTGGAAATGGTTGCAAACAGAATTGAAGGATGGCGGTATCAAAGGTGTAAAATACCCACTGGTAGCAGATCCCCCCATGACCATTGCACAAAACTATGATGTCCTGATCGGCGAATATGATTACAACGAAGAGGATGAGGTTGTTTTTGAAGGCCCGGCTGAAACTTACAGGGGACTCTTTTTAATTGACAAGGAAGGAATAGTTCGGCACCAAATGGTAAATGACAAGCCTCTGGGAAGAAACATCGATGAGGTAATTCGCACAGTTGATGCGCTGCAATACAGTGAAGAACACGGAGAAGTTTGTCCTGCAAACTGGCAAAAAGGAGATGAAGCCCTGAAAGAAACACAGGAAAGCATTGCCGGATACCTGGGTAAATTAGATTAAACATACTGGATTCTTCAGCAAGGTGAATAATCACTGGATTCCTTACATTTGTATAAAGTGATAGGGATGCTAGAAAAATTCAGGCGCTTTGTTCAATCAAATTCACTTTGCCAGCCAACCGACAGGGTCCTGCTTGCAGTAAGTGGTGGCATTGATTCGATGGTATTGTTGCATTTGTATTTTGAAGCCGGATATAAACCCGGGATCGCCCACTGCAATTTTCACTTGAGGGGTGCTGAATCAGATGGGGATGAGAAGTTTGTTAAATCCATAGCTAAAAACATGGATACTGCATATCATCAGGAGGATTTTGACACAGAACAGTCAGCCGCTGAATCCGGGATATCCATACAAATGGCAGCCAGGAATCTCCGATACCGGTGGTTTGAAGAAATCAGGAAAAGATTTGGATACAACTTCATAGCTACTGCCCATAACCAGGATGATGTTATTGAAACTTTTTTTATCAACCTGTCACGTGGTACGGGTATCAGGGGACTAACCGGCATTCCTGTCCGATCAGAGAAGGTCATACGGCCCCTGCTTTTCGCCCCCAG
Organism: uncultured Bacteroides sp.; assembly: GCA_964642325.1. GTDB lineage: Bacteria > Bacteroidota > Bacteroidia > Bacteroidales > SM23-62 > SM23-62. Next base: position 1,250 of record CAZXOJ010000393.1, read on the forward strand.
GGAATCCATTGTGGCATATGCCACTGAGCATAAAATCAGTTTCCGTGAAGACTCCAGCAATGCTTCCGATAGGTACCTCAGAAACAGGGTGCGTCACCACCTGGTCCCCATGCTGGAAGAAGAAAATCCTTCCTTCCGGAATGCATTGATGGATACCATGCTGAAATTGTCTGAAACCGAGAAACTATACGAACAGGAATTGCTGCAATTGAAGCAGAAACTGGTGCGTACTGAGGGTGACAGGACAAGGATCAGCATCAGGGACCTGTCGGCACATGATGCCAGAAAAAGTATCCTGTTTGAGATCCTGTCTGAATACAATTTCTCATCACAGGCCATGGAAGATATCATTCATTCCCTCGAGGGCCCATCCGGCAAACAATTCCTGTCTGCTACGCACCGTGTCGTGAAGGACAGGGATGACCTGATCATTACATATCTGGATAAGGAAGAAGAGCGGAAATTTTATCTAGAAAGACAATCCGGCCGGATAGCCGAACCTGTGGACCTGGAATGGATGGTGGTCGACCATATAGAAACATCCCATATTCCCAATGAACAGAAAATCGCCTGTCTTGACCTGCATAAGCTTCATTTTCCCCTGATGTTGAGACATTGGAGGTCAGGAGACTATTTTCAGCCGCTGGGGATGCAGGGCATGAAAAAGATAAGTGATTACCTGATAGATACAAAAGTATCGCTGCCGGACAAAGAGAGGACATGGCTGTTGACATCGGGCAGTGAAATTGCCTGGGTGATTGGAATGCGATTAGATGACCGGTTCAAGGTCAGGCCGGAAACCAGGCAGGTCCTGATGATGAAATATACCAGCCCATTACCTGATGAACAATAGCATGGTTGAAAGCACCCATTCAGCAGGGCTAAGATATTGTCCCATCCAGTATTCCCGGCAGATCCAACCTAAAGCTTTACGAACTCCACCCTGCGGTTATTAGCCTTTCCTTCAGGGGAGGAATTATCCGTGATGGGCATGGATTCACCCAATCCCTTTGATTCCAGCTTGTCGGCTGCAATCCCCAAACTGATCATGGTGGATTTCACAGTCTCCGCACGTTTATCGGAAAGTTCCATATTTAAGGCATCATCACCGTCGCTGTCAGTATGCCCTTCAACGCTGAACCGGAGCTCTGGATGTTCCTTCATCATGTCAACCACCTCGTTGATGATCCCCATGGATTCGGGCTTCAGGCTGGCCTTCCCTATATCGAAACGAATCCCATTGGCAATGATCTTCCCATCCTCCATGACGCGGTCGTAAAATTTCACTCCACCCTCGGCGATCCGGATGTTCTTAATGTATATCGGCTGGTCGTCATTTGCATGGTAGCTGTATAGGGTAATTCCAGAAGGATTCATATCAAGCCGGGGAATATTAATCAGGCGGGTATCATCCAGGTATGCCTTGTACTTTCCATCGGTATAGGCCACCGCCACATGAGCCCATCTTTTCTGTTTCAATTCAGATGGATACATGCTCTTTGACTGGAATACCTGCAGGTAGTTGTATCCGAGCGTCATTAGATCCTGGTCCCCTGATGGATTATCCTGGTTCTTCCTGTCATAAAGATACAAAGTTGCATAATTGTATCCGAAGTATATATCAAATTCAACGGTGAAGACATCCGGCAGGTAATCCTCATTTGAATTCTTCAGGAAGGGGACAATAGCCGGACCACCACCCCTTAGAAAAATAACGTTATCTCCATCCACTTCGGCTACTTCAGCAACACCGGTTACAAGATCCCAGCGGGAAGGGAATTCGCCATTTTCTTCGCCGATGAGGTCATCTTCAAAGATAATCTTGTCACCAGGTACAAAATCATATTTTGCCCAGGTCAGCACACCCGATTTCACTTCTGCTGTAGTTTCTGTTGCATCAGCTTCTGCAGAGGTTTCTGTGGCCGGGACCTCGGTCTCCATAGTCGCTGGTTGCACTGTTGCATCCCCAGAAGTGGCAGTTTTGTCTTTTTTCTTCTTTTTGCCGAAGAGCTTATCCAATTCACTATCGACAGCCTCATCTGTCTTTTGCTCGGATTTCTTTTTAACTTTCTTAAGCAGGTCAATCTGCGAGGAAACAGGATTTACAATCAGCAGGCATAAAATAACAGGTAGGATCAAACGTATTGTTTTCATCGGTTTGGGGTTTTTTAATACAAACAATCAGGCAATTATACGCCCACACAACTTAACAAGTTACGAAAAAAAAGCCCCAAAATCAACTCAATTTACTCCCTGTTAACCGGTAGGTCGATGTTTTCCCTCAATCCGTCAAAAAAATCCTTCAATGCCACGAAGTCTCTTTTCTCGACGATTTTGATCAGGCTTCCCAGTTGTGTCCTGATCTTGGCTACCTGTTCAATGGTAAAGGGATTGAAAAGGATCTCTGACAACAGGTAATCATCTTCAGAGAGCACGCCCCGTGCCACATCCAGGTGCTTACGGAAAGTAGTTCCTGGAGCTTCCTGTGTTTTCATGCAGGCTGCAAAAACCAGGGATGATGAAAATGGAACAGACAGCGAATAGGCAATCGTCTCATCATGATCACTGAAATTATACTCATATATATTTAGTTTCAGGCTGCTGTAGAAACTTCTGAAAAACTCAATACCTTCCTGGTCAGATTCTGAAATAATGATGGCATTTTCATTACTAAGGTCCTTGATGTTGGCAAAAGTGGGACCGAACATCGGGTGTGTGGAAACGAACCTGCGACCGCATTCTTTATAGTATTCCTGGAGTCCGTTCTTAACAGATGTGATATCCGCTATGATACAATCATCCT
>CAZXOJ010000394.1:0-4018 GCA_964642325.1 uncultured Bacteroides sp.
ACAATTGTACGGACTTATCCATTCTGTCCAGAGATCCGGTTGGATATTGTGTTTATGAAGAGTCTGCTCAAGCTGATTTCTTGGCACATTGCCAAAAAGAAAAGTGGCGGGTGGAGGAAAGGTTGGCGGCCCATAAGTGTGAATACCGTCACTCACAGCAATACATTCGAAAGCGCCTACTTTGAAATGATAGATTTCACTGCTCATAATTCTACTCAATTAATATTTATCTAGTATCCGGTAAAAAATTTGAGAGAGGGTACTTATCTGAAGTTTTCACTTCATATATTAGTTTTGCTTTTGCCAAAACATTTAACAATAGAAGTAAAAATATAGAATTAAAATTTGTTATTCAACCGATTTTTAGACAGATGGTGAAATTGGCAGTTGCTGTCAACTTAGAAGAAATAGTTTGACAGCATTACAGGAAGAAAGTGATTTTATCTCAATCAAGTTAACACATCCCCAAATATGACGAAGAACCAATAGACTAAGCATATGATTCCGGAAATCGTTGAGCACCGGAAGCCGGAACCTAAACATCACAATTTCAATGTAAAACGATTATTGAGTTTGTCAGCATACAAACTGCTCACATTAAACCGGAATTTGCAACCAGATCGATAATCCATAGAATTAATCTAGCCACCTGATTACAAGCGACCTGCTGATTCCGAATCCGTCAACGCTACTGTCAACCAAACGCAAGAAGGCCTCGCAGATCGCTGATCTACAAGGTCTTGCAGTGTTAAGAAGTTGTACCACCTGGAATCGGACTATTTACCCGCTGGAGCCTGCAGGTAGATGATATTGGCTATTTAGACTGGATATAAATTTATTTAAGTTTCTTATATTTGCAGCGCATTTAAGAATCCATAAATTATGGCACAGTTTGAACTTCAAATGCCCAAGCTGGGTGAAAGTATAGAGGAAGCGACCGTTACCAAATGGTTTGTTAAGGTGGGTGACAAAATCGACGATGATGATTTGCTGCTTGAAATTGCTACGGATAAAGTTGATTCAGAGATCCCCAGTCCGGTTTCAGGGACGATAATAAAGATTAATGTTGAACAGGACCAGACAGTCCCCGTTGGTACCATCATTGCCGTCATTGATACGAGCGGAGGTGATGTTGTTGCGGAAGCTGAACCTGCTAAAGACTCTGGAGGTGCTCCGGTAAGTGAAATGGAAGTGGAAGAGAGTGCTGCTCCAACTAGCCCTAAGGCCGAGGTAGTAGAAACCATAAAAGAAACTCCTTTACAAGCACATGAAAAATCAGGGGGATCAGACCGTTTCTATTCACCCCTTGTACTTACCATAGCCAGGGAGGAAGGGATTTCAATGCAGGAGCTGGATACACTGCCCGGGAGCGGAAGAGACGGAAGGGTACAGAAAAAAGATATACTTGATTACGTAAAGACCAGGACAAGACCTGCGGGAGTCCCATCTGAAGCATCAGCTCCTGCCAAGCCTGTAGCTGCACCGGCTGTTGAAGCTGCTGCCCCTGCCGCTGCACCCACGAAACCAAAAGTTTCGGTATCGGTCGGTGCTGAAGATGAGATTATTAAGATGGACAGGCTTAGGAAACTGATCGCTGACCATATGATCATGTCCAAGCAGACCTCTGCCCACGTTACCAATATGCTGGAGGCAGATGTGACGGATATTGTGTTGTGGAGAAACAGGGTAAAGAATGAGTTTCTGCAGCGTGAAGGGGAGAAAATCACGTATCTGCCCGTGTTCATGGAGGCTATAATCCAGGCACTGAAAGATTTTCCGATGATCAACTCATCAGTGGATGGTGATAAAATTATCCTGAAAAAAGATATTAACCTGGGAATTGCTGTGGCCCTTCCAACAGGCAACCTGATCGTTCCGGTTATCAAGAAAGCGGATTCATTAAACCTGCTGGGATTGACCAAAGCACTCAATAAGATGGCCAATGATGCCAGGAATAATAAGCTGAGTCCGGATGATATACAGGGTGGGACCTTCACCATTTCCAATTTCGGAACTTTCCGGAATGTAATGGGAACACCCATCATTAACCAGCCACAGGTGGCCATTCTGGCTATCGGAACAGTGGAAAAGAAACCTGCCGTTATTGAAACACCTACCGGTGATGTCATCGGGATCAGGCATAAGATGTTCCTTTCCCTGACCTATGATCACAGGATCATTGACGGGGCATACGGGGGTGCTTTCCTCAGGAAACTCGCCGACTACCTTGAAAATTTCGATGGTAATAAGGTAATTTAACAGAATATGAGTAAAGAAAGAAAATATAGCATAAAGACGACAGATAAGGCCACATTGGATAAGTGGTTCCGTTTAATGACCCTTGGCCGTATATTGGATGACAGGGCTCCCAATTACCTCAAACAGGCCATAGGCTGGTCCTATCATGCGCCTTTTGCAGGTCACGATGGGATACAACTGGCCATAGGACAGATCTTCGACAGGGAAACAGATCATCTCTTTCCTTATTACCGTGACATGCTGACAGCTATTTCAGCCGGACTTACAGCAGAGGAGATCATCTACAACGGGATATCGAAGGACCTGGATGTGGCAGGTGGCGGCCGGCACATGTCGAATCACTTCGCCAAACCCGAATGGAATATTCACAATGTGTCTTCATCAACCGGGAACCATACATTACATGCTGTGGGTGTAGCCCGCGGCCTTAAGAAGTACAAAACGCCTGGTATTTCCATCAGTTCACAGGGGGAATCATCCGTTTCTGAAGGATATGTCTATGAGGCCATCAATGGGGCGTCCAATGAAAGACTGCCTGTTCTTTTTGTCTTCCAGGACAATGGATATGGAATTTCTGTTCCCAAAAAAGACCAGACTGCCCGCAGGAAAGTGGCGGATAATTTCTCCGGATTCAAGTATCTGAAGATCATACACTGCAATGGGAAGGATGTATTTGATTCCATGAATGCCCTCACAGAAGCCCGCAGGCATATTGAAGAATTTGAGGAGCCTGTCATTGTCCAGGCAAACTGTGTGAGGATACATTCCCATTCTAATTCAGATGCACATGATCTGTATAGGGATGATTTCGAATTAAACTATGTAAAAGAATATGACCCCCTCGCAAAATACCGCCGCCTGTTGCTACGGTATGATAGGTTTACCGAGGAAGAGCTAACAGCTATTAAAGAGGAAATGAAGCAGGTTGTTAAGGCAGCACACAAGGCTGGCATGGCTGCGCCGGATCCTTCCCCGGAATCCATTCATGACTTTGTCATTCCCGAACCTTACCAGCCTGAGAAATATACCGATGGGACACACCAGTTTGATGGTGAACCCATAAGGCTGATTCAGGCTGTGAATGAAACCCTGAAGGCTGAGTTCAGGCATAATCCTGACACTTTTATTTGGGGACAGGATGTTGCGAATAAGGATAAAGGCGGAATTTTCAACGTGACCAAGGGAATGCAGAAAGAATTCGGCAAGGCCAGGGTTTTTAATGCCCCGATCGCAGAAGATTTCATTGTCGGGACCGCCAATGGGATGAGCCGGTTCAATGACAAAATCAGGATTGTTGCGGAAGGTGCTGAATTTGCTGATTATTTCTGGCCTGCCATGGAAGCCTTTGTGGAAACCACCCATGAGTACTGGAGGACCAAGGGACAATTTTCACCCAACGTAACTATAAGGCTGGCCTCGGGAGGATATATTGGCGGGGGACTCTACCACTCACAGACCATTGAGGCAGCCATTACCACTTTCCCTGGTGTCAGGGTAGTCTATCCTTCATTTGCGGATGATGCTGCCGGCTTATTACGGACCTGCATGCGTTCGAGGGGACTGAATTTCTATATGGAGCCCAAGGCATTGTACAATGCACCCAAAGCTGCCACACCCGTGCCTGATGATTTTGAAGTGCCATTTGGCAAAGCCCGTGTACGCAGGGAAGGAGAGGACTTGAGTATGATCACCTATGGCAATACAAGCCATTTATGCCTGGAAGCTGCTGAGAAGATCTCAGAAGAGGATGGATCCTCAG
>CAZXOJ010000395.1:0-4013 GCA_964642325.1 uncultured Bacteroides sp.
AGAACTGGTCCATAACTTCTTTACAATGGGATGCCATATCCCCCATATCAATCCCAATGCAATGCCCGCCAGCCCATAAAGAAAGAGGTGCAGGGCAACTTTTTCCCTTTTCAGCTTTGACTGTATGATTTCTCCAGCAAACAAGCCGGATAGAACCGTTGCAGTAAATCCAATCCCACTCAATATCCAGGTATACTGGGTGCCGTCTTCAAACCTACCCATTATCAATCTGTCAACATACAGCGCAAAGTTTTGATCTGGCAACAATAAGCTTTTACCGATACCGGGTACATGTGGAACTGTGATAAGAATGGCATAAACGATCAGGCAGGCCGCAAACAAAATATACCGTCCATTCTTCGAAAGATTCAGATAGGCAATGCATGCAGCGAGATAGCCAACGGCAATTGCTTGAAGGGTGTTGCAAAATATGCGGAATTCATTGATGTCCAGGTTAAGAAGCCGTCCCTGTACAATCCATCCAAGAATGAATAATATGATGAAACGCCTGATTAAATGCATGTACAACCGTGGCTTGCTGGGGTCCCTGTCCAGTCGTTTGTTCATGGAAAATGGGATGACTGCCCCCACAACGAATAGAAAAAGGGGCATGACCAGATCCCAGAAATGGAATCCGAACCACTCCGGGTGGGTGAATTGATTTGCCAGGGATTGTGTAAATGGGATATCCGCCCCCATATTCAGTCCCCTGAAAAAACGTCCGAGAAAAATGATCAGCAGCATGTCGAAACCACGAAGAGCGTCTACAGACATGATACGTTCTGGAATTTTGAGATCAGTTGGCATGCTTACTCCTCTTTTAAAAAGTGATTATTCTTTATGTAATCGATATCTTTCAGGGAATGAAATATGTCTATCCAGACATAATGGAGCTCATTACCTGCTCCCACCTTTACTCCATGACTGGACCCCAGGGGTATATGCAACAAATCCTTTTCCAGGAACCTGGCCTCGGCCGAATCTGCCTTGACAACCACATCATTTCCCAAAAGGCCGAAAAAAAGTTGTTCCAGCATTGGGTGGGTATGCGCCTCAACTTCATCTGGACCGCTGGTCTGGACTGATCCGATACACAGGCGGGGTACAATATCTTCTGGTAAGATTATCCTGCTGACGGTTTTCCCGCTTTTAATGTCATCAACGTATTCCCTGCATTCGGCATACCGGATAAAATAGGGAAACTTATCTTCCCGTTCACCCAACCAAAGAAGGTCCTCTGCCGCCAGGTGCAATACTATTTCAAGGTAACTAAGGTTTTCTTTACCGCTGGAAATAAAAAATTCCCGTTGATGGTCAGGCACAAACAGTGAGAGTTCATCGATCGCAAAGCTATGTCCATCCTGCCGGATATTGCCAGTTCCATCGGTAAAGATCAATATCCTCTGTTCATTTTCTTCAGGGAGGCATTTATTGGCCATTCCCCCACGGAGTTCTGCAAAATATGTTTTAACTCCTACAATCTCTCCTGGCAATACCAGGATCCTCGCAATACCCCTGTCAAAATTTCCAGCTCCGGTTATCTCGCAGCTGGCGGAATTTATTTTCATCTCTGGATGATTTTCATTAGCAATCATAAGCCTATTCACTGTAAATACGGTCCAGGAGTTTGTGGCTGGATTGGATAAGGATATCCGGACTGCCAGGAGTCATGATAGATACGCTGGATTCATACCCTCCTTTTAACCTTTCTTCATCGGTGGGGAGGTATGAAACATATTCGTTAGCGATGCTTACCAGGACCGGATCATACTCCTTGAATGGCTCAACCATAAGTTTGCCAATCCTGTTGAAAATCTCTCCCTGGGTAGCCAGGAGGACATGGTCATTCAGCCTTAAAGCATACAGGTTCAAACCAAGTTTACCCTGCTGTTTCCATTCAGGACGAACCATTTTATGGACTCCTGGTGTGCGGTATAATCCCCAGAATTGATTCTGCAATTTCCTTCTTTCTTCAGGATTTGTTTCTTTGTCGAATAGTACTTCAATTCTGTCCATTTCTGCTTCCACCTCTTCCGGGGAAAGGAAAATATTATCTATCAGGGCTATCCCGACAGGTTCAGTGAGAAATTCAAGGCAGGTCAGTGCTTGCCAGTTCATTTCTTCATATCCCCTGATGATCTCATCAGCAAGCCGGTAACCATAGTCTTTGGCAATTGCATGGGAATATTCCGCATTCAGAGGCCGGAGATCTCCACAGGGTCCTTGTCCGAACAGGGCTATCCCTCCCAGGGTCTCTTCGATCTTCCTTTTCATATGCCCGGGGAAATCTGCCGAAACATCCCCATTGACGACCTTGGCGGAAACGATAACCGCATGTGCGGCAAAGCGAGTAAAACTGCCTTTCAGATCACCTGTATGCTTATCACGGATAAAAAGGGTTTGAAGCTTATTATCCATCTCTCCGCTGGTAATATATTTTCTGTCTGCTTCCAGGAATATTTCAGGATCCACCCCAAGATTAGTTACCCAATCATAAATATGGTCGGTAGCATCTACATGATCATCATGGATCAGGCATCCATCATTGAACATAACAGTACGGGATCCTATCCCGTCTACATGTACCCTGCGGTTAATAAGGTACTTCTCTCCTTCCACCTGCAGGTTCAGGGAAGCAATTTCTACTTCAGTCCGGTTGTCCCTTGCCTGCCTCACTGCATCAAGGACGACCTCCTGGAATAAGTCCGGATCAAGTGGAGGTGTGGCATGCGAATGAGAAGGCAATATGACGATCCGTTCCTTTGCAATACCTAATTCCTCAGTAAGCGGATCAGCCAGCATATCTACTTCCTGAAAACCCAGTTCCACCTCATCCAGGGTTATTATTGTCCACGGTCCCCCTTCATCTTCCCCATACATGGCTGTAACGAATATGGAATCAGCCAGTTTCCTTGTGCCCCCGGATCCCGGACGCCAACGTCCCTCAACCCGGTCTGAAATCGCAAATTTCTCCTCCCGGCTATATTTATTTTCCGCTGTTTTTACCTGGCTGGACGAAACGGGATCCTCAAATATTCCGGCCCGGGTCAGGTCTGACTTGCCAAAACCAATTTCTAAGACCGTTTTTTTCTCCTGCCCCGAACAAGCTATTAGGATTGATGCCAAAAGTATAAATGCCAATTTGTTGTATTTCATCAATCGTTAGGATTTATAAGCAAATATACATTATAATTCGCTTCTTTTATCTTAAATTTACTTTCATTAAATAGACATTTCTTCCAATTAATAATCTTGCCAACCATGAAACGTATAAATTTTATCAGAACCATAGGCCTGGCAAGTGTCGGTCTGGGTGTACCGGGACTTGCAGCGGGACTAGCAAACGGGATCAGTCTTAAAACTACGGAAACTCTTCCTCCCCTTCTGGTCGATTCGGAAGGCAATCCCATAGTGTCAGTCCCAGGTTGGGAAAAACAACGGGATCTCATTAAAAAAAGCTGGCTTGATTACCTTGGCGTCGTTGATCCTAACCCCAAAACACCGGTGTTAAAAGTCCTCAAAGAGGACAAGCCTGAAGGGATGGTAAGGCAATATGTTGAATACGAAGGAGAACCTGGTATAATGGTCCGCGGATACCTGCTGAAACCAGGAAGAATACATGAACCGCTGCCAGGCATAGTAGCCATGCATTCTACCAGTGATAACCAGATGCTTGGCATAGCTGGTGTTGAAGAGGGAAGGATAGTCGCCTTCGGATATAAACTGGCCAAACTGGGATTTGTTGTTTTTTGTCCCCAGTGCTATTTATGGCATAACAATGGTGAGTGGGACGGTGAACAGCAGACAACCCTTTTTACGGACCAATATCCCGAATCCAAGGGCATGGCCAAGATGTTGTTTGATGCTCAACGGGCTGTTGATGTACTTGTTAGCCTGGCTGAAGTGGATGCATCACGTATCGGATGCATGGGACATTCCCTGGGGGCAAAGGAAGCATTATACCTGGGTGCATTTGATGACAGGGTAAAGGTCATTGTAAGCAATGAAGGAGG